>NZ_LKIC01000030.1:0-106321 GCF_001482475.1 Bacillus sp. G1(2015b)
GACGGAACAAAGCCGGGTGATGGCACAACCGAAGAACCGAAAGATCAAGACGGGACAAAGCCGGGTGATGGCACAACCGAAGAACCGAAAGATCAAGACGGGACAAAACCTGGTGAAGAATCAACAAAAGGTATACTTTCAATTACCATGATAAACGGGCTGCAAAAGGATTATTTGCTTTCAATGAAAGAAATCAACGATTTTCTTAACTGGTACAAAGAAAGAAGTTTTGGAATTGGCATGAACTTCTATGAAATCAATGATGAACACAATAAAGGACCTTTCACAAGTAAGAAGGATTACGTGGTGTACCAAAATATATTAATGTTTGATATCAAGCAATACTGATATTCATAAATTGTAAAGCTGCTGATAAGAGATCAGCAGCTTTATTTTTATAGAATTCTCAAAGTTAGGATTAACGTCATGATAAAAATGCGATATTTTTTTAAAAATCTGCTAAACATCCTATAATCACGTCCGATAATAGAATTGTCAGGGTTGATAAGCCCTAGAATAACGGACTTTTTTCAGACAAGGACGTCTGTCAGGTCCCACATACATGGAGGTAATAGGAAATGAGAATTAACCACAATATCGCAGCACTTAACACATTAAACCGTTTGTCTGCAAACAACGGTGCGAGCCAAAAGAACATGGAGAAACTTTCTTCTGGTCTTAAAATCAACCGTGCAGGAGATGACGCTGCAGGTCTAGCAATCTCAGAAAAAATGCGTGGACAAATCCGCGGATTAGAAATGGCTTCTAAAAATTCACAAGATGGTATCTCTCTTATCCAAACAGCTGAGGGTGCATTGACTGAGACTCACTCAATCCTTCAACGTGTTCGTGAACTAACAGTTCAAGCGGGTAACACTGGTACTCAAGATGCAACAACAGATCTTAAAGCTATCCAAGATGAAATTGATAACCTTCTTGATGAGGTAGACGGAATTTCTGAACGTACAGCATTCAACGGTAAAAACCTTCTTGATGGTACTCAAACTAACGGATTCACTTTCCAAATTGGTGCTAACAAAACACAACAGCTGACAGTTCAAATTAGTGACATGAGTACTGCTGCTACTGGTCTTGATATGTTGAAAGCTGATTATGTTGTAACAACTGCTACAACAGCTAATACAGATGCTCTATTAGACAAAGTAGATGCTGCAATCAATAAAGTATCTTCTGAGCGTGGTAAACTCGGAGCGGTTCAAAACCGTCTAGAGCACACAATCAACAACCTTGGTGCTTCTTCTGAAAACTTAACAGCTGCTGAGTCTCGTATCCGTGACGTTGACATGGCGAAAGAAATGAGTGAGTTCACGAAGAACAACATTCTTTCTCAAGCGTCTCAAGCAATGCTTGCACAAGCGAACCAACAGCCACAAAACGTACTTCAATTACTACGTTAATGACAGGCCCCTTTATGGGGCTTTTTTTTATGTTCTTTTCTTCGCGTTTTCTCCAGTCTTATGATTCTTAAATCCCTCTGATAAATCATGAAAAATGACCTTTAAATTTGGCATACTCTAGCGAAACGATCATATTGAATGAGACTTTATCCTTATTTATTCCTTTTTTGTTAAACATATTCCATTTAAGTTCGATAAATGGATTGTAAGGCTTACAAAAAAATTCTAATTTAGAACTTTTGGATAAGGACGTCCAATTGGTTCAAACACATGGAGGTTATTTAACATGAGAATTAACCACAATATCGCAGCACTTAACACACTGAACCGTTTGTCTGCAAACAATGGAGCAGGGCAAAAGAACATGGAAAAGCTTTCTTCTGGTCTTCGAATCAACCGTGCAGGAGATGACGCAGCAGGTCTTGCCATCTCTGAAAAAATGCGTGGACAAATCCGCGGATTAGAAATGGCGTCTAAAAACGCACAAGATGGTATTTCTCTTATTCAAACAGCTGAGGGTGCATTAACTGAAACACATGCGATTCTTCAACGTATGCGTGAATTGACAGTTCAAGCGGGTAACGTTGGTACTCAACAAACAGAAGATTTAACAGCTATTCAAGAAGAACTCGATGCTTTGGTTGAGGAAATTGATGGTATTTCTCAGCGTACAGCATTTAACGGAAAGCAACTGTTGGATGGTACTGTTGAGGATGGATTCCAATTTCAAATTGGAGCGAACATTGAGCAAAATATCAATGTAAAGATTGGTAAAATGGACGCTGAAACATTGACTGTCAAAGATATTAAAGTAAATGAAGAAGGCTTTAACTTTGACACTGAAGTAGCAAAAATCGACGTAGCAATCGGCGCTGTATCTAAACAGCGTTCAGCTCTTGGTGCAGTCCAAAACCGTCTAGAGCACACAATCAACAACCTTGGTGCTTCTGCTGAAAACTTAACAGCTGCTGAGTCTCGTATCCGTGACGTTGACATGGCGAAAGAAATGAGTGAGTTCACAAAGAACAACATTCTTTCTCAAGCATCTCAAGCAATGTTAGCACAAGCAAACCAACAGCCACAAAACGTACTTCAATTATTACGTTAATGAAAAAGCCCCATTAAAGGGGCTTTTTTTAGTTCAATCAAATGACAGCAAGTGCTCTAGACGAAAGTCAGGAACCGCTTCATGGAAAAAAGCTCGGTTGCCTTCATCGTTCTTTTGATCCCATTGCTTCCACCATTCGGCTGTTTCTCCAGAGGGGTCAGCTTGAATCATGTCGTGCAGCTGTTCTAAGTTGATGATTTCTCTCGGTTCTGTTAAGAAAGAATGCATTCGGTGATACACCTCAAGACGTTCAGGCTGTTTTGTGACAATGGCGTATTGTACGTAGCGATTTAAAAATTCTTGTACGAACGTCAAGTGGGGTATGGTTGTTTCTCCTTTTAACTCGACACCGTCCCAAGCCATATCAGCAATTGCACAAAGCCACCAGCCAAGATCACTCGCTTGCTGCATTTGTTTTAATGTGTCCTTTTCAAAAGAGACTCGCTCATTGTTTTGTGCTTGTTTGAGCATACGGTCAAGTGTTTGAGCTTCAAGAGCTGCTTTGGTCATGCCCTGCCCATGAATGGGGTCTAACGTACACAAGGAATCGCCCATCACCAATAATCCACTTGGCCAATCCTGCATGTGTTCATAGTGATGTCTTACGCAAGAAGGGACTCTAAATCCTTTTGGATTTGTAAAGGGCGTTAAATGGGTGATGACTTCTGCTATCGCGGGATCGCTCAGTACAGCGGTTTCTGAGTCAAACTGATCAGCATCCGTTGTTGGATAATGTGAACCGCCGGCTGCAGAAAGAAGCACAGCTACTAAATCATGATCTACCCGTTCAAACAGTCCTGTCGGGATTTGCTTGTCTGGCTGGCCAACTACAACCATTGATTGCAGGGGTGGCGCACCTGATGGTATTTGATAGTATCTTGTGCTGTAGCCTAGAAACACACTTAACTCATCAGTCTGTGGTAAGGTGAGTCCAGCGTCTTTCAGCCATTTTGGCAATTTAGACTTTCTTCCAGACGTATCAATTACTAAGTCCGCTTTCATTTCATGAATGCTGCCAGGCTTTACTTGCCGGTCCTTCACGATAAGCCCCATGACTTGATTAGTTCCCTCTTTAAACTGAAGGGAGATGGCTTCATGTTTTTCTAAAAACTGCACGCGTTCTTCTGTTACCATTCTTTGCATCAATACCCACTCTAGCATTGCGCGTCTTGTGACGGCGGTTTCTTCTCTATCAGTGAGTGTTAATTCGCCATCTTTTGTAATGAATCGAGAGGTTTGATGCATGGTATTAAATCCGCCCATTGCCAGTAACTCTTTTGTATAACCAGGAAATAGCCGTTCAACGATTTGCTTGCCAAGTGGCAGCATTCTATGTGGATGAAAGGCTTGAGGAGTGCCGAGACGATTCTCTGGAGAGTCCGGCAGTTCATCCTTTTCAATAATCAATACTTGATGATAAAACGTTGATAAAACTTTTGCAGCGAGCATCCCGGTGATACCTCCGCCAATGACGATTGCCCGCTCATATTTCATGGGTTGTGTCACAACATGCGCCTCCATTGAATACACAAAATGGTTACATGACCATTTCATCATATGTTGATTCATTAATTATAGCAAATTTCCGCTTGAATATAGAAAGGAAACGCACTTCTTTTTACTCGTAAATATGAAGAATTTCTTCAATCATCATTATTATTTTTAAAAAGTAACTATTAATTTAAGAAGAACGACCGATAAACTATATAAGGGGGTAGAGAAATTGGATATACTACAGAGTATTGTGACAGCAGCACCTTATATGATGCAGATTTTAAAAAACGAAGTGACGATGGGTGTCATTGATCGAGAGAAATTTTTGCTGTATTTGCCATCGAAAGATGTAGATTTTCAAATTCGTGCTGGAGAACTTATTAAACCAGATGATTTAAATATGAAAAAAGCGCTTAGAGGTGAGACATCAAGTATGTTTGTGCCTGAATCGGTTTACGGAATACCGTTAAATGCAATGGGGCTGCCAATTTTTGATGAAAATCAACAAGTGATCGGCGCACTCGCTTTAGGTTTTCCGCTTAAAAATCAATTAGAGCTTGAAGCATATATGGAGTCATTAAATGACATCATTCATAGTATTCAAGAAAAGGTGCATGTGGTGGCGGCGCATTCAGAGGAGCTTTCTGCGACAAGTGAGGAAATGACCTTACAAACGCAGCAAACACTTGAAAGCTCGAAAAAAACATCCGATATTACAAAGATGATTAAAGGGATTTCGAAACAAACGAGTTTGCTAGGATTGAATGCGTCAATCGAAGCAGCCAGGGCAGGAAAAGAAGGGGCTGGTTTTAGTGTTGTAGCCAGTGAGGTTCAAAAGCTTTCAAGTGAAACTTCACGTGCAACAGAAAATATCGAAAGCTCTTTGCAAGGAATTTCCTCCAATATACATACATTACTTGAGAGTATGGGACATATGAAAGGTTCATCAGCAGAGCAGGCTTTACTTGTAACAGAGTTTAGTGAAATTGTGGAACGACTGACAATCGTAAGTAAAGAAATGAAAGAATTTATGCAGCATGTGATGTCAACGTAAAAAACGAATCCAAGAGGGATTCGTTTTTTTAATACGCTATTTTCTTTTGTTCCGATCAAAGCGATAATCGTATGTTTCACCCTTTACCACATTTAAAAATTCATGCCCGATTTGAACAAGCTGTCCATTTTTCCATTTGATGAGGGGGTCTTTATCAGGGTATTTCCAGTAAATCGTTTTCTTTCGGTGGGTGAGCTTGTTTTCAATTTCTGCTCTAACTGCGTTCTCCTTTAGTTTCCCTCCGCTATGTCGATAGGTGTTGATGATATATGTTCCGTCTGGTGATGTCATCGAGCGGATAAAGGTTCCGTGAGATACGCCTTGAAGAGAAAAGCATTTCCAGTAAATGATGCCAGCGAAGCTAAGGAATAAGATAACAAGGGTGATGGTGGTTTTCTTTTTTAACATGAATTCCTCCAGATGTAGATCACAATATTTCTAATTTATGAGAGAGAATGCAAAAAGATTCATATAGTCCAAAAGTTCTATTCATTTCAATTATCGGTCATTTTTTCTCAAAATTCAACAGATAGCCGTAAAGATAAGGAAAATTTAAGGATGTTTTATGTTGATAGGTCATTCGAAATCCCTTTACAAAAGAATTTAAGATCAGTAGACTTATGCTCATATAGAGAAATGGGGAAGATGGAATGACGCAAATCATTGATACATATCAAAGTTATGAAGAGCTTTCCGCTCATGAAAGAGAAGGAATCGATTATCAAATTCTTCACGAGCGGAAAGGTGACCAGCTTTTGGTTTTATCCCCTCATGCCGGAGGAATTGAATCTGGCGTGAGTGAGCTCATTCATGAAATCGCAAGTAATCAGTCTATGTATTTATTTGAAGGCCTTAAAGTGAAAGGCAATCATGTGCTTCACATTACAAGCACACGTTTCGATGAGCCGGTCTGCCTTTCTCTAGTGCATACCCATCATTACACGTTTGCGCTCCATGGCTACGGGGAAACGGAGATGCTTCAAACATTAGTGGGCGGGACAGACAGAGAAAGAGCGGCGGAAACAGTGAAACGTTTAACGCTTAATGGCTTCCAAGCAGTGCTGCTATCTGAATCTGATCGTTATTCTGGAACACATCCTCACAATATCAATAATCAATGTCTGACGGGAAAAAGTGTACAACTTGAAATCAGTCAGGCGCAAAGAAGAGCATTCTTTCAAGACTTCAGACGGCGCTATCGCCGCGAAACGCAAAATGAGCAATTTTATCGGTACACAAATGTACTCAAGCAAGTATTAAACCTGTATGAATAAACGCCTGTTCCCCTATGCAGAGAGGCTTACGTTTGATAAACAGCTTCTTTTTCCGCGACCTTTTCGGCTTTCATTAAATAAGATGTAAACTCTTGTTGGAAGCGAATGCCGGCTTTCCGTTGTTCGAATAAGGCAAGCCGCTTTTCAGCAAAAGCCCAGGTGACGTGAAATGTTTGCGCAATGTGTAAAATGGCTTGCTGCCGAAGGTTTGGAAGCTTCATTTGCATCAGCATAAAGGTCGGTACACAAAAGTGATACATAAATTGTTTAGCCTGAAACTCTTGCAGTTCTCGAAAGAGTTTGTGCATCTTGAAATGATTGCCTGCATGCTTGAGCACATGACAAAGCTCGTGGGCAAAATCCTGCCATTGTTCCTCTGATGATAGAGATCTGTTTAATATAATACTGTAAAGACCTTGATGTTTGATCATCATGCTGCCAGTATCCTCATAGTGGACCCATACATGAAATTCAGAAGCGATCCTTTGCATGTCTCTATAAGCAGGACCGCTTATTTGTAGTTTGGCATATAACCGTTTAATCTCTTCTTCTAAATGGGTTAAAAATCCAGTCATTTAAAAACCTCCAAGCAAACGTATGTTCTATTTTTGACGTAAAAGAAAAGTCCATATAGGACTAAATAGCTAATTGAGCTATTGCTTACTTTTATTATCGGCTTATTTTTAACAATTTTAACATAAAATCAAGGAAAAATGGAATTAATTCCTGTTTTTTTCTTCATTTTTACGTTTTCCACTACTAAAATGAGTGATTGAATTCAAATTTTACCATAGTCTTATCACTAAAACAAACTCATGTTGTCTTACGAACGCCACCAATTGATGAGAAAGATCAATTCAATCTAGCAAAAGGGAGTGCAGAACATGGTAGAAATTTATCAAGATTTTATTCCAGTTGGAAACGGAAACCGCCCAGGATACGCCATGACACCGATGTATGTGACGGTGCATAACACAGCAAACACATCAAAAGGAGCGGATGCGAAAAGTCATGCGGCATATGTGAAACGCCCAACGACAGAGGTGAGCTGGCACTTTACAGTGGATGATCATGAAATTTTTCAGCATCTGCCGTTAAATGAAAATGGCTGGCATGCAGGGGACGGACAAGGCAATGGTAATCGAAAGTCGATCGGCATTGAAATTTGTGAAAATGAAGATGGGAATTTCCAGCAAGCGGTCAAACATGCGCAATGGCTCATCCAAAAGCTGCTGAAAGAACATAACATTCCACTAGCTAACGTGGTTACACATCAGCACTGGTCTGGAAAAGCATGTCCACGCCTGCTTCTTGCTACATGGGATGAATTTAAAAAAGGAATTGAAACGGCAGGAGACCCTGAGACGGTCATCACGTATGTCGTCAAAAGCGGGGATACGTTAACGAGTATTGCTAAAGCTCATGACGTCACAGTTCAGGATCTACAGAAGTGGAATAACATTAGCGACCCGAACAAGATTCAAATTGGACAGGTTCTTAAAATTTATCGAAATGATGGAAAAATGATGTATGAGCTGCCGGATGGGATTTTAAAGGTGACTTCGCCTCTAACGAAGGGAGAGCACGTACGCCTCGTCCAAAAAGCGCTTGCTGCCGTTTATTTTTATCCTGATAAATCGGCTGCAGATAAAGGCATCGATGGTGTTTACGGAGAAAAAACGGCGAATGCCGTGGCACGCTTTCAGCTGGTGAACGGTCTGACAAGTGATGGGGTATACGGTCCTAAAACGAAGGAAAAGCTGCTTAAACTATTAAATCAGTGAGTGTTTCTGTTTGTATGATTGGATGGCTGTTTCACTTTTTTCAATTAATCGCCTAGTATATGGGGATGGCTGATATTCGGCAAACTGAACATACCTTAGTTGTTTGATTTTCTTTTTCATTTTGGCACCTCAATCGTTGCAGCGTATAGTGTATTGTATGCAAGTCTATGTAAAAATGGAATCAGGACGCGGATTTCGTTCCGCGTCCTTTAGTGTAATCAAGCCTTTTTATTTTTATACTCATCCAGAAGCTGTTCATTCTTTTTAAAAATTCGCTCAGTATGGGGGCTTACCTTATAATCGGCCATACTGATATGGCGTTTTTTCTTTAAAATTTTAAAAGGGTTTTTCTTAGGATTGTTGTTATCCCCTTGAAGTGCGTGGTCCATCTTCATCACCTTCCTCTTCGTCAGGCAAGATTAGGTCATAAATTGTTGTAAGTGATGTCATTAATAAATAGTCGAACTCCGTGACAATCTCATCGGAGGTGAGCTTAATGACAAAATGAGCATCTGCTACAGAAAATGGGATGAGCACCAAATGACCGAAATCATCATAATATACTTCCTGCCTGTCAAGCTTCGCCTGAATGAGAGCCCGCTGGTCAAGTGTCCGAAGCAGGTCATCTTTTTGTTCCTGCGTATCGTATGGACAAAGCACCGCTTGAATATTCATCTTGTCGGCAAAAGAATAAATTAGCCGCTCAATTCCCTCTATATATGCCCCTACACTTCCATAATATACATGGATCGGTTCATTTTTCAATAGGTATTGGTACGTTTTTAGTTTATTAAGGTAAGAATGAAGCAGATCGTTATTTTGTTCAAGGAGTTGATGGGTGTCGGTTTCCAGCTCATGATTTCCGAGTTTCTTAATATAGGAGCTAAGAAAGATGAAAGCATCGGTTAATGCGAAAAAAACGGCAATGATCAAGTAGTGCATCCAATCAGTGAAGATAGAAGAAGGATCATTTGTCCAGTACACGACAGCACCCGCTACATAAATCCAATACCACGTTTTACGAATGGCAAACATCTTTTCTTTTACTTTTTGTTCAAAGCGCCATACCGCAAATACATACACAGCAAGAGCACCTAGCAATAACCATACAGTCAATTGAAAAAATAATAGCATGTTCTTCTCTCCCATAGACAGATGAATACTTGTTTATTTCTATGGATATGATTGGAAACCCTGCTTCATGAAAAAATGTCCTGCGGGGAAAGGATATTTAAGTGTGCAGACAAATAAAAAAAGACCTGTCAGACAGGTCTTTGAAATTAGAGAATCGCATTTAACACAAAGTATATAAGAGCTCCTAGAGTTCCTGAAATCGGTAATGTAATCACCCAAGTGACAAGCATACGTTTTGCCGTACCCCAGTTTACCCCTTTGACTCTGTGTGCAGAACCTACACCTAGAATAGAAGATGAGATCACGTGAGTGGTACTAACAGGTAAGTGAATAAACGTCGCACCGAAGATAATAGCTGCACCCGTTAAGTCGGCAGATACTCCGTTTACTGGACGAATTTTCATAATTTTACCGCCGACTGTTTTGATAATCTTCCAGCCGCCAATAGAAGTACCGAGTCCCATTGCAAGCGCACAAGAGAATTGTACCCAGAAAGGAATGTCGTCTGTTGTATGCAAATTACCTGCAATTAAAGCCATCGTAATAATTCCCATCGCTTTTTGCGCATCGTTTGTTCCATGGGTATACGATTGCAGTGCAGCCGTTAAAATTTGAACACGTCGGAATTGTTTATTTGTTTTTGCGAGATTGTTGTTTCTAAATATAATTTTGATAATGGTATACACGATATATCCCAATACGAAAGCTAGGATAGGTGAAAGCAAAAGGGCTTGAATGATTTTAATGAATCCCGAATAGTTTAAAGCGCCAAAACCAGCAGAGGCAATAACCGCTCCTGCAATTGATCCGATTAGTGCATGTGAAGAACTACTCGGAATCCCGTAATACCAAGTAAGCAAGTTCCATGTGATGGCGGCAATTAAAGCAGCCAAGATCACAACAGAGCCGTTTTGAAGTGTAAATGGATCTGCGATATCTTTTGTAATGGATTTTGCCACACCTGTAAATGTCATTGCTCCTAAGAAGTTCATGAACGCTGCCATGATAATTGCATGTCTAGGCTTTAATGCCTTCGTTGAAACTGAAGT
This sequence comes from Bacillus sp. G1(2015b), assembly GCF_001482475.1. Taxonomy (NCBI): domain Bacteria; kingdom Bacillati; phylum Bacillota; class Bacilli; order Caryophanales; family Bacillaceae; genus Bacillus; species Bacillus sp. G1(2015b). The sequence goes on from NZ_LKIC01000030.1 coordinate 10,316, forward strand.
CGCAATGGCATTTGCTGTATCGTGGAACCCGTTAATGAAATCAAAAGCAAGTGCACAAATGACAATAAGTATGGTAAGGATGAGTAATGTGTCCATGTTTAACTAACCCCGTTACGCATTCTTCATAATGATTGTTTCTAGATTGTTGGCAACACTTTGACAGGAATCAGCGATTTCTTCAAGTGTTTCGTAAATTTCTTTGTATTGAATCACCTTAATTGGATCTGTTTCTTTTCCAAACAAGTTCTTTAATGATTTACGATGAAGATTGTCACAATTATGTTCAATCTCTTTAATCTTGATTGCGTGCGGATGAATATCTTTCAAGCGATTTTCAGCTAGTAAATCAATTGTGATTAAAATTTCTTTCGCACACTCTCTGATGTAGTGGCTGAATTTGTCGATATGTTCGTCAGAGCTTGTGATTGAGTAAATTTCTAATGTTGCGGAAAAATGCTCAATTCCATCTAAAACATCATCGAGGCTATTCGTTAATTGAAGAATGTCTTCACGTTCAATCGGTGTAATAAAGGCTTTGTTCAGCTCTTTAATCATGGTATGAACATGATTATCACCTTTTGTCTCATATTCCTTCAATGTGTCAGAAAATTCTTTCAGAGTGGTTTGATTTGTTACTTTATAGCTAACAAAATACTCAGCAGTTTCATCTAAATTTTTAGCAATTTCCGTTAACAAGACGGAAAACTTGTCTTTTTTCCTTTTTAACATGTAAAAACCCTCCATTGTATAAATGAGACAATGCACACATCAAATAATTATATATTCTTTTGTCGAAAAAAAACAGGTGTAGTCGAAAATTTCTTCACTTTTTCTATTTGATCTTATTCTGACCTAAAGATGTGATCTCAACACACCTTTTTCTAAAAGGGGAAAAGCAACGAAAAAAGCGGGCCATTTTTGGCACCGCTTATAGGCTAAGAAGCCGAATGAATCAGCTTAAACCTTTCACAAACAAGAAGCATATCCTCTTTGAAATCTAATCCGTATGATTGGAGTGCTTCTGTGAAAAATTCTTTATGTTCTCTATACCAATAGTCATAAGATAAATCGCCTTCACCTTCTGCTTTTGCAAATGATTCGGGGACTTCATTCATTGGCATGACATCTACATCTGTAATTTCAATGATGGCTTTTGGCTCTTCCTGGCTATCCAAAATGACCGCATATTGTCCGGGTTTTGGAAGCGGCACATGTTCCTTTTCATAAAACAGGTGACCAGAACAAGTGGCTGTTTTCTTTCCTTGCTTGACAAGATCAAGTAAATGATCTGGATCTGATCCGAATGCCCACGCCGATACAAATGCGTCAGCGGGTGCTTGTTCTGATTTCTCTTTCCAATAGTCTTCCCAAAATAATCTGCTTTTGTTGTTCACCGTTTTTTCCCCCTCTTTGTTGTATTTATTATACCTTGAACCCGAATCGTTGGAAATGCTGTGTCTTTATTCCTAATGATCGAGTGCGTCATATGTTTTGAAAAACAATGTCCGATTTGGGAAAAGTAGGATGATAGGATGAAAATTTTTGAAATTTTAGAATAATCTATTGTATTCTGGTCAAGAAGTCGGTAAGGTCAAAGTAAGAATATGGAAGGGGTGTTGTTCATGAAACGCATTTCTCTAACTGTTTTGTCCATATGTCTGTTTGTTTTCTCGTTTTTTCTGCCTGTCAGCCAAGTCAATGCGAACGAATCTCATGGGAGTAAAGTAGCTGTTGGTAAAGATGGCATGGTGGCTACTGCTCACCCGCTGGCATCAGAAGTAGGTGCTGATGTATTGAAGAAAGGTGGAAACGCAGTGGATGCTGCTGTTGCCATCCAGTACGCACTGAATGTGACAGAGCCAATGATGTCTGGAATTGGCGGCGGTGGTTTTATGATGGTTTATGATGGAAAGACAAAAGAAACATCCATCATCAATAGTAGAGAACGAGCACCACAGGGCGCAACACCTGACATGTTTTTAACGGACGAGGGAAAAGTCATCCCATTTGCTGAGCGGTCTACACACGGTAATGCGGTTGGTGTTCCAGGGACAGTAAAAGGTCTCGAGGCAGCATTGGATAAGTGGGGGACCCGTTCGATGAAGGAATTGATTGAGCCTTCCATTCAGCTTGCAGAGGATGGATTTGAAATCGATTCTGTTCTGGCACAAGCCATTGAAGATCATCAAGGAAAGCTGAAAAAAACGGCTGCAGCGCCAATCTTTCTTCCAGATGATCAGCCGCTCAAAGAAGGCGATCTGCTTGTACAGCCAGGTCTTGCTAAAACATTTAAGCTCATTGCGAAAAAAGGAAGTAAAGCATTTTATGAAGGAAAAGTAGCAAAGGCACTTGCAAATACAGTCCAAGATTTTGGCGGAACGATGACAACTGATGACATTGGTCGTTATGAGGTCAAGACTGACAAGCCTATCTGGGGGGACTATAAAGGATACCAGCTTGCAAGTATGCCTCCACCAAGCTCAGGCGGTGTGTTTATGCTGCAAATACTCAAAATACTAGATCACTTCAATCTATCACAATATGACCCCAAATCATTCGAAAAATATCAGCTGCTTGCTGAAACAATGCATCTCTCCTATGCTGACCGTGCTGCATATGCAGGCGACCCCGAATTCGTAGATGTTCCACTAAAAGGACTACTAGACGATGATTACATTTCAAAAAGAGCTTCTCTCATTCAATTAGATCAAATGAACAAAAACCCGAAAGAAGGAGATCCATGGGCTTATGAGGATGAAAAAAATCCATCCCCGATTGTCCCGCAGCCAGAAGATAAAACCATTGGTGAGACCACTCATTTTACTGTTGCCGATCAGTGGGGAAATGTCGTGTCATTCACAACAACCATTGAACAGTTATTTGGTACAGGGATTCTTGTTCCGGAATATGGCTTTTTCTTAAACAATGAACTAACAGATTTTGACGCAAGACCAGGCGGAGCAAATGAAGTCCAGCCGAATAAACGTCCATTATCCAGTATGACCCCGACGATCATATTCAAAGATAACGAGCCGGTCATGACTGTGGGCTCACCTGGAGGAACGACCATTATTGCGTCTGTTTCACAAACCATCCTAAACTTGCTTGAATACGACATGGAGCTTCAAGATGCCGTGGAAGAGCCGCGGATATATACAAACAGTCCAACTTCTTACCGTTACGAAGTAGGAGTTCCCCTTGATGTGAGAACGAAGCTAAATGATATGGGTCACCGTTTTGGCAGTTCGCCTATTGATATAGGAAATGTGCAAGCCTTACTCATTGATCGAAAAGCAGGGACTTTTACTGGAGTTGCTGACTCCTCGAGAAACGGAACCGCTGTTGGTGTCAATTTAAAGCTATCTGCCGATTAAAACCATTTCCCGGGAAAAGAAGCGCCTCTGCAAGATGGCGTTTCTTTTTTTGTTTAATTAAAAAACAGAGTTGACACCTGTGAATAGTTTGAATAATATATAGACTAACATCAATCATACATAGCTGATCGGACAACCGAAGGCTCTTGGCAATTTGAAGTACAGGACTGTAATGTATTTCAGGTGGCTAAGGGTCTTTTTTGCGTATGAAACGGCAAGGTTGGTGTCACTATTATTTGATAACAGGGGAGCGGGATAACGTGAAAAAGTGGAAATGGGTCTCGGTTGTAACTATCGTAGTGGTCTTGGCTGTGACGAGTGCTGCGTGCTCAAACGCAAACGAATCCTCAAAGCAAAAGGGGAAGGGTGAGCTGTTAAATGTTTCGTATGATCCTACACGTGAATTGTATCAGGAATACAATCAAGCCTTTCAGACGTATTGGAAAGACAAAACAGGTGAGGATGTCACGATCAAGCAGTCTCACGGTGGATCAGGAAAGCAGGGAAGATCGATTATTGATGGACTCGAGGCAGATGTGGCAACGCTGGCTTTAGGGTATGACATTGATGCGATTGCAGATCGCGGACTGCTTTCGAAAGATTGGCAAAAAGAATTTCCAAATCAGTCAACTCCGTATACATCGACCATTGTGTTTCTTGTGAAGAAAGGGAACCCCAAAAATATTAAAGACTGGGACGACTTGATTAAACCAGGTGTGTCCATCATTACACCAAATCCGAAAACGTCCGGGGGTGCGAGATGGAATTACTTAGCTGCATGGGCCTATGCCGATAAAACATTTCATGGGAATGAAGACAAAACAAAGGATTTTGTCAAAAAGCTATATGAACATGTCGAAGTCCTTGATTCAGGTGCACGCGGGGCCACAACGACCTTTGTTGAACGCGGTCTTGGAGATGTGTTAATTGCATGGGAAAATGAAGCCTATTTAACACAGCACGAACTAGGCAAAGACAAATTTGAGATTGTCACCCCATCAATCAGTATTCTAGCAGAGCCGCCTGTTGCGGTCGTCGATCAAAATGTGAAACGTAAAGGAACAGAGAAAGTGGCAAAGGCTTATTTAGATTATTTATATTCTAAAAAAGGGCAGGAAATTGCGGCGAAAAACTATTATCGTCCTAGAAATCAAGAAGTCTTAAACAAATATAAAGACCAGTTTAAAAAGATTGATATGGTGACGATTGATCAAGCGTTTGGCGGGTGGAGAAAGGCGCAGAAAAGATTTTTTGATGATGGCGGCTTATTTGATCAAATATACAGCGGACAAAAATAGGGGGCGATGTGATGAAGAAAACACATGCAGCCGCCAATAAAAGAAAACGTATATTGCCTGGATTTGGGCTGAGCCTTGGGGTGACGCTCGTTTATGTAAGTTCGATTGTCGTCATTCCTTTATCCATGGTATTTATTTGGACGGCTTCATTAGGAGCAGAGGGGATTTGGAAGGTGTTTACCGATGCAAGAGTATTGAAGTCGCTCCAGCTGACCGTGACGACTTCCTTTGCAGCTGCTCTCATCAATGCAGGGTTTGGTGTACTGATTGCCTGGGTTCTCGCCAGGTATACATTTCCCGGAAAGAAAATTTTAGATGCTCTCATCGATTTGCCTTTTGCGCTCCCAACGGCTGTTGCGGGTATTGCCCTCACCACCCTTTATTCTCCAAATGGGTGGATTGGTCAATTTCTGCATTTAAAGGTGGCATACACACCGATTGGGATTATTCTGGCACTTATTTTTATCGGCATACCATTCGTTATCCGAACCGTCCAGCCTGTGATAGAAGGGCTGCAGCAGGAAGTGGAAGAGGCTGCGGCGACTCTTGGTGCGACAAGGAGACAGACCTTTTTTTACGTGCTGCTCCCAGCCTTGTTTCCTGCGGTGATGACTGGATTTTCACTTGCGTTTGCAAGAGCACTAGGGGAATATGGCTCTGTTGTGTTTATTGCTGGAAATATTCCGTTTAAAACAGAAATTACACCGCTGATGATCATGTCCAAGCTTGAACAATATGATTATCATGGTGCAGCAGCGATTGCATGCTTGATGCTGCTTCTTTCGTTTTTCATCCTGTTATTGATTCACGGCATTCAGTGGTATGTTGAGCGGAAAAAACAAGTATACGTGAGGTGAAACCATTGGAGAGAGAGCTTAGTCATCGGAGCCATGTTCAGTATAAAAGTCCTGTAACCGAATCTAAAGCGGTGAAAATCCTATTGATTACGGTGGTGTACGCTTTTTTGATTTTATTTTTACTCATACCGCTGATCGCCGTGTTTTCAAAGGCCTTTGAGAAAGGGTGGAGTTCATACCTTCTGGCCATCTCACATCCAGATACACTAGCGGCAATCAAATTGACCGTTTTCATTGTCGTCGTCACCTTGCCGCTTCAAATGATCTTCGGGGTGAGTGCTGCATGGCTTATCACAAAATTTAACTTCCGCGGCAAACGTTTGTTAACAACTGTGATTGACCTCCCGTTTGCCGTTTCGCCTGTGATTGCTGGACTTGTATTTGTGCTTTTATTTGGTTCAAACGGGCTTTTAGGACCTTGGCTTATGGAGAATGGATGGAAAGTCATTTATTCTGTACCAGGCATGATTCTAGCAACCATATTCGTTACATTTCCGTTTATTGCTAGAGAATTAATCCCGTTTATGCAGCATGAAGGCATTCATGAGGAGGAAGCATCACTCACACTTGGTGCAAACGGATGGAAGACTTTTTTCCTTGTGACACTCCCAAATATCAAATGGGCTCTTTTTTACGGCGTTATTTTAGCCGGGGCAAGAGCGATTGGTGAATTTGGTGCTGTGTCGGTTGTATCAGGTCATATTCGAGGGATGACCAATACGATGCCGCTTCATATCGAAATTTTATACAATGAGTACCAATTTCAAGCCGCTTTTGCTGTGGCGTCTCTTATGGCATTTGTGGCAGTCATTACTTTAATCATTAAACAAATCATTCAGCAGAGGGATCACCGGCTTGGCAAGCGGTCAACATAAATGGAGGGATCGGCCTTGGGGATTACAGCAAAACAAATATCAAAACAATTTGGTCAGACAAAGGTTTTGCAAAACGTGGATTTATCGATAAGAAATGGTGAATTGATTTCTTTATTAGGACCATCTGGCTCTGGAAAGACGACGTTATTAAGAATCATTGCAGGTCTTGATTACGCCAATAACGGGCAAGTTTTATTCGGAGATCAGGATTACACACACATTCCAGTACGAAAACGGCAAATCGGTTTTGTGTTTCAGCAATATGCACTTTTTCGAAATATGACGGTTTTTGATAATGTGGCATATGGGCTGAAAATTAAACCTAGAGGAGAAAGACTGTCTAAAAAAGACATCAAAGAGCGGGTGCATGAGCTTTTAGAGGTTGTTCAGCTCACACAGTATGAGCAGCGTTATCCAGAGCAGCTGTCAGGCGGACAAAAGCAGCGTGTAGCACTGGCACGAGCACTTGCCGTTCAGCCGAAGGCACTCCTCTTAGATGAACCCTTTGGCGCTCTTGATACAAAGGTAAGGAAAGAATTAAGGCATTGGCTGAAAAAAGTTCATCGTGACTTTCAAATGACCACTATTTTTGTGACACATGATCAAGAAGAAGCATTCGATATTGCTGATCGTGTCGTGGTGATGAATGAAGGAAGAATCGAAAAAATTGGCACAAAGGAAGAAATGGCAGTACAGACAGACAATCTATTTGTATCTGAATTTTTAGATATAGGAAGCCACATTTAACAAGAAGTATAGAAGGCGAGTAGAGAAAGACGCAGTGATCACTGCGTCTTTTTTTTATAAAAATTTCCCTAGGAACATTGACTTATAATTTCGAATATTATAATATCTTTACAAAGGTAACAACATTGAACATTTTTCAGAACGCATAATTGTAAGCGCTTTATAAAAGGTTCTTTTCTAAAATGTTCATTCTTTTTGTTACATGTGTTCATATTTATACCAAATGAAAGGGGTGGTTGTTTGAATAACTTGTTTGAGTTAAATGAACAACTGATTACGCTGCAGTTCGAAGCATCTTCGAGAGAGGAGGTGACGACATACTTAGCAGATAGGTTAGAAGCTGGAGGGTACATTAAATCGAGCTATTTACCTGCAGTGCTTGAAAGAGAAAAAACATATCCTACAGGTCTCCCGCTAGCAACTTTTGGGGTAGCGATTCCGCATACAGATCCTGAGCATGTGAACAAACCGGCGATTAGTGTTGCTACATTAAAGGAACCTGTCGTGTTTCATAAGATGGGGAGCCCCGATGAAACAGTGCAAGCCAAAATTGTGTTTGTCCTAGCAATCTCTGAGCCTAGCAAACAGCTTGTGATGCTCGAGAAGCTGATGACACTTTTTAGAAAAGAAGAAGTGATGACAAAGCTGTCTCACATGACCTCTTATGAAGAAGCGGCTCACTTGCTTCAACAAGAGCTAAACCAATAATCATTCATGAAATAATGTAAGCGCTTTATCTGAAAAATTCAGGAGGTGGATGTATGATCAAGCAAGCCGTCGATTTTATATTAGACCTTGGACCAACTATTATGCTCCCGATTATTATGACGCTTTTCGGTATGATTTTAAGACAGGGCTTTAAGAAATCTTTCCGAGCCGGTATTACGATCGGAATTGGATTTGTCGGTGTCAATCTTGTCATTAATTTGCTCGTGAGCGGTCTTGGGCCAGCAGCGAAAGCTATGGTTAATTCCCTTGGACTAAAGCTCGACATTTTGGATGTTGGATGGCCGATTGGCGCTGCCATATCCTTTGGTACACCTGTTGCCCCGCTCATGATTCCTCTTGTGCTTTTGTTAAATGTGATTTTATTGTCCGTAAACTTCACGAAAACACTGAATGTGGATATTTGGAACTTCTGGCATTTAATTTTCGCAGCCTCTGTTACTTACTACGCTTATCATAATATGTTCTTGGCTCTTGCTGTTGGCTTGATTGTTTCTGCGATCACGCTTAAATTAGCCGATTGGACAGCGCCGACAATCGAACACCATTTTGGATTAAAAGGCGTATCGATGGCTCATGCTGAAACGGTCAACTTCGCACCGCTGATGTATGCGTCCAACCGCGTCATTGATAAAATTCCTGGTTTAAACAAAATTCATGCTGATCCAGAAACATTAAAGAAACGCTTTGGCATCTTTGGCGAACCGCTTGTGATGGGTCTCATACTTGGTATCATTATTGGTCTTCTCGGCGGCTATGATGCAAAAGGCGTGATGACACTCGGGATTCAAATGGCAGCAGTTCTTGTCTTAATGCCAAGAATGGTTGCGTTATTAATGGAAGGACTCATTCCAATCTCTGAGGGCGCTCGTTCTTATATTCAAAAGCGTTTCCCAGGGAAAAATGTCTATATTGGTTTAGATACAGCGATTGTCATTGGTCATCCAGCGAATATGGCGGTAGCCCTTTTAATGGTGCCGATTACGATTTTGCTCGCTGTTGTTTTGCCTTACAATGGAATGCTTCCGTTTGCTGACTTATCGGTTCTGCCATTTACAGTTGTCTGGGCAGTAGCAGCCGCTCGTGGAAATATTATTCGCGGCCTTATTAACAGTATTTTTACATTAATGATTGTCTTCTTTATCGCAACGAACCTTGCACCGCTTGCAACGACCATGGGGAAAGCCGTCGGCTTTGATTTCCCAGAAGGGGCAAACATGATTTCAGGTATTGACCTTGGTTCTCACGTCATTCCTTGGATCATGGTGAGACTTCTTGATCCGAGCAACCCTTACTTTATTGCAGCCATCATCTGTGCTCTGGCTTATGCGCTTCTATGGTACTGGGTGCGAAATGATATTAAAAAGCAGTATGCAAAAGAAATGGGCTTAGATCAGAAAGAACAATAAATGAGCTGGAGGGATTCTAATGGCGAAGAAAATATTAGTATCATGCGGAACGGCAGTTGCAACATCAACGGTTGTGGCTAAAAAGGTAGAAGAGACGTTAAAGGAAAAAGGATATGATGTCGTGGTGGAACAATGTAAGGCATCTGAAGTCCCGCAAAAAGCAGAGGGCGCCGATTTAATTGTGACAACAACGCCTGTGAGTGATACAAAAGGGACACCTGTGATTCAAACATTATCCTTTTTAACTGGATTTGGCATTGAAGATGATATCGAGAAAATCATAGAGCATATCAAGTAGAGGGCTATTTTCTGGAGGAGCTTTCGCGGCTCCTTCTAGTGATTTGAAAGGAGGAAGTCTCATGCAGCATCATGCTTATAGCCGAACGTCTGCAGTGTTGTCTATTTTTCTTCCGGCTGTGCTCATCTCTCTGTTTTTTCTCTGGTCTCTTTATACGTTATGGTCAGCAGGACCTGAGCCGTTAGCTGTGTTAGGCGTTTATACACTGCCGATTCTCATGCTGTCTAGTATCACAGGACTGAACCAGCCGACAAATGTCGTCATTAGTGAAGATCAACTGAAGATAGGGGCTTTTGGCAGATGGCACACATATGCAGTGTCTGATATTAAAGGAAAGCTTTTTTTAAAGCCATATCCTCATATTGGAAAAGTCTATGTCAGGGTGGGACCAGCCCGGATATTCGGAGGGCGTTACTGGATATCAAGTGAGATGAGTGAGTACAAGCAGCTTGTTCAAACGTTACAGGATTTTGCGAAGGGTGATGAAAAGGAGGATGCCGCTACATGAAATCAGCTGTCTTTTATTCTTCAGAGGACATTCGGTATGAGGAGCGGAACCGGCCAGTCATCGGTGATGATGAAGTTCTGTTAAAGCTGCGTGCCTGCGGCTTATGTGGAACAGATATTTATAAAGCAACGCATGAGACAGTCCCTCCTGGAACGGTGCTAGGACATGAAATCGCTGGTGATGTTGTCGAGACCGGCACACGCGTGACAAATGTCCAGACGGGAGACAGGGTCTATGTGGCGCATCATGTGCCTTGTTTCACCTGTGACTTTTGTCAAAAGGGATTCTATACGATGTGTCCGCAGTTTACAGCCACAAATGTAGAGCCGGGAGGGTTTTCAGAATATATCCGTATACCTGCTTTGCATGTCAAGCACACGATGGGCAAGCTTCCAAAAGACGTATCCTATGAGCAAGGGGCGATGGTAGAACCCGTTGCCTGCTGCCTGCACGGGTTTGAACGAGCACCTGTTCATCCAGGAGATTCCGTCTTGATCCTTGGAGCGGGGCAAATTGGCTGTATTCAATTGCAGCTTGCCAAATATTATTTAGCTGGAAAAGTGATGATAACAGATGTGAATGAGAACAGGCTGCTGCGTGCGAGAAGTTTAGGTGCAGATGCCGCTTTTCATCCAGCAGCTGAGCCAGTGGAAAACCGGGTGATGAAAGAAACAGATGGTAAGGGAGCAGACCTCGTTATTATTTCTGTTGGGAGCAGTGCGCTTTTAAAAGAGGCGTTTCAAGCTGTAGCGCGAGGCGGGACGATTTTGGTTTTTGCTCATTTTCCAAAGGGAGATGTGGCCATTCCTGCTGAACGATTTTTCAATGATGAAGTGAAGGTAGTAGGAGCCTATTCATCGCATCCATATCATTATCGTGAAGCCCTTGAGCTTCTGAAAGCAAAAGTGGTCAACACTGAAAAGATGGTGACGCACCGTTATCCGTTAAGCCAGCTGCTTCAGGCGATAGAATGCGCAAGGAATCCTGAGGGTGAGAGCGTCAAAATCATGATGTATCCAGATGAATGAGTGTAGGAGATTAAAAGAGAAAGAGAAGTTCTTTGGAAAAGGGCTTTGCCTTTCTCTTTTTTTCTGACAAAAGATGAAAACGCTTAAAAATGAGAGAGAAATGCTTGACTTCGATGACACTTAAACGTATGATAATTACAAATGTAACACACAAGAACAAATGTAAAGGGGAGAGAAGAAATGCAAAAACAAATCACTTTGCCTGAACAGATTAGTCATGAGAAATTAGCAGATTTATATAAACAAATGTGGTTAGTGAGATATTTTGATGAAAAGGTCGATCAATTCTTTGCAAAAGGACTTATCCATGGCACCACTCATTTATGTGTTGGGCAGGAAGCATCAGCTGTTGGATCGATTGCCGTATTAAAAGATAAAGATAAGATCGTCAGCACACACCGAGGACATGGTCACTGTATTGCAAAAGGGGCCGAGGTCAATAAAATGATGGCTGAATTGTTTGGACGTGAAACCGGCTATTGCAAAGGTAAAGGCGGCTCCATGCATATCGCGGACTTAGAAAAAGGAAACCTTGGGGCAAATGGAATCGTTGGCGGCGGTATCCCGCTGGCAACAGGTGCAGCGCTCACATCTAAAATGAAGCAGGAAGGCTTTGTTGTTCTTTGTTTCTTTGGAGATGGTGCCACAAATGAAGGCAGCTTCCATGAAGCTTTAAACCTTGCATCCATTTGGGATTTACCGGTTGTGTTTATTTGTGAAAACAACCAGTACGGCATGTCTGGTCCTGTGAAAGAAATGATCAACATTGAAGATATTTCAACAAGAGCAGAAAGCTACGGAATGCCAGGGAAAACGGTTGATGGAAATGACATGGTCGAAATTATGAACACAGTTGATGAAGCAGTCAGCCGTGCGAGAGCGGGAGAAGGCCCATCACTTATTGAAATGAAAACGTACCGCTGGAAGGGTCACTCTAAGAGTGATGCGAAAAAATACCGTACACGTGAAGAAGAGACAGAGTGGAGACAAAAAGACGGCATCAAACGCTTTAAGTCTCTCTTGATTGAACTGAATGTTTTGACAGAAGAGCAGGCAGCAAGCTTACAGGAAGAAGCGAAGCAGGAAATTGAAGCGTCTGTAGAATTCGCCAAAAACAGTAAAGAACCGTCAATCGACACACTATTAGAGGATGTATACGCCTAATTAGGAGGGGAATCACGTGACAAAAACAACAGTGAGAGAGATTTCATATTTAGAAGCCGTTCGAGAGGCTATGAGTCAGGAAATGAGAGAAAACCAAGATGTCTTCATTTTAGGTGAAGATATTGGCGTATATGGAGGTGCTTTTGGGGTCACGCGCGGCATGATTGAAGAATTCGGGCCAGAGCGCGTTCGCAATACACCTATCTCAGAGGCAGCCATCGCAGGTGGGGCAGTCGGAGCGGCTTTAACCGGTATGCGTCCGATTTTAGAACTTCAATTCTCTGACTTTATTACAATCGCAATGGATCAGCTTGTGAACCAAGCAGCCAAAACACGATACATGTTTGGCGGAAAAGGGAAGGTGCCGCTCGTTGTAAGAACACCAGCAGGATCAGGAACGGGTGCAGCGGCGCAGCACTCACAAAGCTTAGAAGCGTGGATGGCACATATTCCAGGACTCAAAGTGGTTCAGCCGTCAACAGCCTATGATGCAAAAGGTCTTTTAAAAGCAGCGATGGATGATGACAACCCTGTCATTTTCTACGAGCACAAGCTTTTATATAAAACAATCGGTGAAGTGCCTGAAGAGCAATATTCAATTCCTCTAGGAAAAGCAGACGTGAAAAGAAGCGGGAAAGACGTCACGATTGTAGCAACAGCGATTATGGTTCACAAAGCGTTAGAAGCGGCGAAGGAACTAGAAGCAGAGGGAATCGATGTGGAAATCATTGACCCAAGAACACTTGTCCCATTAGATGAAGAAACGATTATCGAATCTGTGAAGAAAACAGGTAAATGTATCGTGGTTCATGAAGCGGTAAAACGAGGTGGCTATGGCGGAGAGATTGCAAGTATGATAGCGGAAAGTGAAGCCTTTGACTACTTAGATGCTCCAATTAAACGACTTGGCGGTCTTGCGGTTCCAATACCATACAACCCGACGCTGGAAAAAGCGGTCATTCCACAAGTGCCAGATATTATTGAAGCAGCAAAAGAGCTTGTGCGCTCTTAAGTAAAGGGGAGAAGATCATGCCAAAAGAGATATTTATGCCGAAGCTAAGCAGTACGATGGAAGTCGGCACCTTGCTTCAATGGTTTAAAGAAGAAGGAGATTCGGTTGAAATCGGTGAGCCTCTTTTTGAAATTATGACAGACAAGATCAATATCGAAGTGGAAGCCTATGATGATGGTATTTTTCTAAAGAAATATTATGAAGCCGATGATCAAATTCCAGTCAATGCTGTCATTGGATATATCGGAGAGACAAATGAACAGGTGCCAAGCGAACCGCCAGCACAATCAGATGAAGATTCATCCGGCAGCAGCGAATCGGCTTCATCAGACACGGCTTCATCCAGTTCTACTGAAGCCCCAAAAACACCTAATGAAAAAGTGCGTGCCACTCCTGCGGCGAGAAAAACGGCAAAGGATCATCATGTGGCAATTCATGAGGTATCTGGCACAGGACCTAAAGGCAGAGTTCAAAAGCGGGACGTCGAGGCGGCTGTCCACTCTAATGAGAAAGACCAGCGCGTGTCACCTCTAGCAGAGAAAGTGGCGGCTCGTGAAGGAATCGATTTAGCGAATGTTGCTGGATCTGGTGCGCACGGAAAAATTATGAAGAGTGATGTAACGGCAGCAGCTGCACAAACAGCTGAGTCTTCTCCAGTGAAAACACAAAAACTAGCTGGCATGAGAAAAGTGATCGCTGATCGTATGTCACAAAGTGCCTTTACAGCACCGCACGTGACATTAACAAGTGAAATCGATATGACAAAAGCAAAAGAAGTACGCAAACAGCTATTGCCAGCGATTGAAAAAGAGACAGGCTACAGACTGTCGTTCACAGAAATTATCATTCATGCGGTCAGCAATGTACTCACGCGCCACCCGCATATCAATATGACGTTTGAACAAAATGAGCTCCATTTCCATGATGATGTGCACATTGGTCTCGCTGTCGCTGTAAAAGATGGCTTAATGGTTCCAGTCATTTCTCATGCGAACCAAAAAGGATTAAAACAGCTGACAAAAGAGGCGAAAGAAATCGGCCGAAACGCACGTGACCAAAAACTGCTGCCAGACCAGCTGAAAGGGTCCACTTTTACCATTAGTAACTTAGGTATGTATGCCATTGATACCTTTACCCCGATTATCAATCAGCCAGAAGTGGCGATCTTAGGCGTTGGGCGCATTCAAGAAAAACCTGTTGTGGTAGATGGAGAAATTCAGGTGCGGCCGATGATGGGCGTTAGTTTATCGTTTGATCACCGAGTGGTAGATGGCGCACCAGCGGCTGCCTTTTTAACAGACCTTAAAAAAGTGCTTGAACAACCATTTGAATTGCTAATGTAGGAGATGAATCGGATGACGAAAACGTATGATCTGACAGTCATTGGCGGAGGGCCTGGCGGGTATACTGCCGCCCTTCAAGCAGCTGAGCGTGGACGGAAGGTCGCATTGATTGAAGAGGATTTTCTTGGCGGTACTTGTTTAAATCGGGGCTGCATTCCTTCAAAGACACTGCTCAAACATGCAGAAGTCATTGAATCAATTGAGAAGGCGAAAAGCTGGGGAATTGAAACAGGTGATTTGGTCCTTTCCTTCGATAAAATGAGAAAGCGCAAAGATGACGTCATTGAAAAGCTCAGAGGCGGAATTGCCTTTTTATTAAAGCAAGGAAAGATTGATGTATATAACGGCAGAGGTACAGCTGTGACAAGACACCAGATTGAGATTGAAAAACAAGATGGTTCAGAATTGATTGAAACGAAAGAGCTCATGATTGCCACTGGATCTTCACCCGCTATTCCGCCAATACCGGGCCTTAAAGACATTCAATTTGACACAAGTGATACGATCTTTGACATCCCAGATATTCCTGCTTCTGTCGTCATCATTGGCGGCGGTGTCATTGGACTTGAGCTGGCTTGTATCTTCCAGAGCCTTCAATCAAAAGTCACGATTATTGAAGCAGCTCCGTCCATTATTCCGCAAGAAGACGAGGAAGCATCTAAGCTGCTAGAAAGAGAATTAAAGAAAAAAGGCATCCATATCGCGAAGAAAACCACTGTGACAGAGGTAACGGAAAGCGAAGGAGTCAAAGCGGTTCATGCATCAGACGATAAAGGGGAGACGCATATCTTTACGGCTGAAAGACTGCTTGTTTGTGTAGGAAGAAGACCTGCTGTTTCTGCTGTCAGCCAGCTTGATCTTCAGCTGGATGGTCCTTTTATCAAGGTGAACGACAAGATGCAGACAAGCGTTGAAGGTGTCTATGCAGTTGGGGATGTTGCGGGCGGCTATCAACTGGCTCATGCAGCGATGGCAGAGGCCGCTGTTGCGGTCAGTAATATTTGCGGTGTGTCTGAAAAAATGAATGCTGATATCATGCCTAGATGTATTTATACATTACCAGAGGTAGCAAGTGTCGGTCTGACTGAGAAAGAGGCAAAAGCCAAAGGACTTAACGTGCGGGCAGAACGATTTGATTTAGCGGCAAGCGGTAAAGCACTAGCGGCAGGTGAGCAAACAGGCTTTATTAAATTGGTATACGATACAGCCTATGGTGAAGTGATTGGCGCGACGATGGTTGGCCCGCACGTCACAGAGATGATTTCAGAAGCTTCCTCCTTTATGTATTTAGAAGGAACAGCAGAAGAGATGGCGAAAATGATTCATCCGCATCCGACCATCTCAGAAGGTTTTTATGAAGCAGCACTTGATATCGTGAGTAAGCTGAGAAAATAATGGCCAAACAAGGGATAGGGAGGAGATACGTGTGCACGTCCAGCTTCATCAGAAAGCGGCACTTGTGACAGGTAGCACAGATGGATTTGGAGAAGCCATCTGCCTGGCTTTAGCCCGGGCAGGTGCACATGTTTTTTTACACACGTTTCATGATGAATCAAAGGCTAAAACCATTCGTGAAGACATTCAAAAAATGGGCGGTCAAGCGAGTATTATTCAGAACCCGCTTGAAACGCCGCATGATGCGACACGGATGCTGAGGCAAGTGATTGATACATGCGGTAAACTGGATATTCTGGTCAATCAAGCAGAGCAAGGAGCGTGCGCAGAGCTTGATGACGTGAGCCCTGATGGATGGGTAGATGAAGTGGAATCGGCTGTGAATACCGTCTTTCTTTCCAGTCAGGCTGCCGTATGGCATATGGTTGATCAGAAGCAAGGCTGCATCATTAATATATCGTCATCAGGCAGTATCACAGGAGATGGCGGGATCTCGCATGCTACTTCGAATTCTATGCTGAATGCCATGACAAAAGGGTTAGCGAGAGAATTTAAAGACAAAGGCATTCGGGTGCTTGCGCTGCTGCCTCCGCCTCTCGATTTGGTTCCTGATACAGAGCAAATCAAGGAGACTGTGGCACATATGACGGTGTTCCTCAGTACATCCTATGGTGCATTTACAGATGGCGTGGCGATTATGCTTGATGGGGGTGAGAGCGCTGGCTAATGATCAAAAACCAGTTCTCATCGTTGGCGGAGCACAAGGGATCGGAAAAGAAATAGCTGAGCGTTTTTTAAAAGAAGGACAGCCAGTTGCTGTGTCAGATATAGATGAAAAGGGACTTTCGCTCTTAAAGACACAGTATCCTCAGCTGCTGATATTTCAAGCTGACGTTTCATCGTGGGAAAGTGTTCAGCAAATGATATCAGCAGCTGAAAGGGAGCTGGGCGGTATTGCTCATCTTGTGTATTCAGCAGGAATGACAAAATCTCTGCCTTTTTTAGAAGTCGATTTTTCACTTTGGAAGAAGACACTGGCTGTGAACTTATATGGTCTTTACTATTGCATCAAAGCGTTGGCACCCTATATGTGTGAGCGGCAGGAAGGCAGTGTTGTCATTATTGGATCGGGATCGGCCATCACCGGCTCAGGCGGCGGTATTCAATATTATGCATCAAAAGCAGGTGCTTTTGGATTGATGCGATCGCTCGTAAAGGAACTAGGCTCCCATCATATACGCATCAATGTGATTGCTCCCCGCGTGATTGAGTCTCAAATGCTTGATACACTCTATCCGACTGTTGAGGAGAAAAGGCAGCTGCAATCACTCATTCCCATCGGAAGGTTAGGAAAGCCTGATGATATTGCAGGACTCACTTTATTTCTCACACGTGATGAGGGGAGTTATTTGCACGGACAAATTATCTTGTTAGACGGTGGGAGAACGTATCAGCCGAAATATACTGAGGGAAAAAGAGCGGAGAGTTAATCGCTCTTTTTGTCATTTTCATAACAATTGTTCCAATTGGAAACGAATGTTTGATATACTGGTAATCATAGTATATTAAAAGGATGATGTCACATGCTGAATTGGGAAGAAAGACGACAGCTCGTCAAAGTTGCTCATCTTTATTATACAGACGGGTGGACGCAGCAAGAAATTGCAAAAAAGCTCAATGTCTCAAGACCAGTCATTTCAAAGCTCTTACAAAAAGCAAAAGATGTGGGAATCGTTGAAGTGTACATTAAAGACGAAAGCATTCATACAGTGGAACTTGAGAAGCAGCTGGAAACAACCTTTCAATTAACAGATGCGGTCGTTGTCCCAAGTGTTGGGACAATGTCCGAGATGGTGAAGCGGGCAGTCGGTCAAGCAGGCGCCTATTATTTGTCTAAAAACATGAAAAATGCGGAGAAAATCGGTATTTCATGGGGGACGACGCTTGCTGAGCTTGTCAAAGAATATCCGTTTGAACGAAGAAACGATGTGAAGGTCATTCCTTTAGAGGGCGGAATGGGCAGGCAGGCAGTCGATATTCATGCCAATCAGCTGGCATATGAGCTGGCAAAGAAAATGAACGGCACGTGTTCCTATTTATATGCCCCTGCGATTTTAGAAACAGAAGAATTAAAAGAACGGCTAATGGCGATGCAGGACATAGAAGCTGTGCTTGAAGAAGGCAGAAATGTGGATATTGCCCTCATCGGTATTGGCAACCCGCATAAAGGGTCGACTTTAAAAACAGTCGGTTATTTAAAAGAAGAGGATTTATCTGGTTTAAGGCAATCAGGGGCTGTTGGTGATATTGGTTTTCGTTTCTTTGATGGAGCAGGAAAACCTGTCCAAGATGAACTGAATCAAAAGGTCATAGGCTTATCGCTGGAACAATTAAAGAGCGTCAAAACGGTCATCGCTGTTGTAGAAGGAACCCATAAAGCTGAAAGTATTTTAGGGGCTTTAAATGGTGGGTTCATCCAAGTACTGGTGACAGACGAACTAACGGCGGCAGCCATTTTAAAGGAAGCATCCGTGCAATAAAAGGCTTGCAGCGTTCGAATGGTATAACAAGAGCAACATCAAACGAGAAAGGAGCTGTGTATCTTGAAGAAAACCGAAATGGAAGCAAACCTACATTGTACTCGGTGCCAAGAAGAGACCCTCCACAGCATCGTTTATGTGAATGATCAGATGAAAAGCGTTGAGTGTACAGAGTGTCATCAAAAGATCAGTGTGCAAGTCGACATCATGAAGGAATTTTACAAAGAAGTATATGAAAAAATAGCGACAAAGCCAAAGCGGATCACGCAGGAATATAAGTCGAACCTGAATGGATTTATCTCAAGGCTCCCAATCCGCGTGCTTAGTAAGCCATACCGGCTCATGAGATATTTAAACGAATCATACAAAGTAATCAAACAATATAAAAAATGAAGCAGAGCACTGATTAGTGCTCTGCTTTATTTTGTGTTTTTTTCATATAATAATAAATAGGCAGTCCAGCCATCCCGATCAGCATGGAGATCAGGCAGCTTTTCCAATCGGTGATCATGGTGCTGATTAAGACGAATAATGAACCGATAATCGCAATGATTGGTGTCAGCGGGTAAAGTGGTACACTGTACGCACGCTTCATTCCGCTGTTTTGTTTTCTCAGCTTAAAGACGGCGAAAAAGGCCATGACATAAAAGATGTAAATCATGAAAATCGATACTTCAGAGAGCTTCTCGGGATTACTGACGATCATAAACACAATGGCGATCAAAATTTGCACAAATACAGCGATCCAAGGTGTTTTAAACGTTGGGTGAATACGGGAAATCGCGTTGGCGAAAGGAATCTGCTTTCGTTCTGCCATTGCAAAAATCACACGTGGGAATGAAAGAACCTTTCCGTTCAAACAGCCAAAGATGCTGATGATGATCCCAATACTAATGATTTTCCCGCCAATTGGTCCAAAGAGCATGGTAGCAGCAGTGCTCGTCGCATTTTCACCTAGCTGGACGATTTGATCAGCTGGGAGCACGTGCAAAAGTGCGACATTAATAAAGAGATAACAAGCCGTCACAATTAAAATTCCGCCTGCCATCGCGCGAGGAAGCAGTTTCTCAGGGTTTTTCATTTCTCCACCAAGCGCAGCAAGTAAAATCCAGCCATCATAAGCAAATAACGTAGCCAAAATCGCTGCACCGAAGTTCATTTGAGCGATGCTATCGTTGACAGCCATGAAGATGTTTTCGTTACCTTTCCATATGCCAAACACAATAATAGCGGCAATTGGGACAAGCTTTCCAATAGTGGTCAGCCCCTGAACAAATCCGCCGTATTTTGTTCCCATGATGTTGATGATACATAAAAATAAAACGGTGATAATGCCGATCGTTGTAGACCATAAAGTCGAAAGCGAAAATAAATTGGCTAATAATGAACCAAAATAAAGACCAAGTGCACCAATGATGGCGGGTCCGTAAATAATAATCTGCACCCAGCCGCATAAGTAGCCCCAAAATTCACCATACACTTCTTCAAGATAGGCGTATAAACCGCCGGTTCTCGGGATTTGTGTACCAATTTCAGCGACAGTCAGTCCGCCTGCAAGGGTTAAGATTCCACCTAACAGCCAAGCGAATAATGCGATGTCTGAGCTCCCTGAATAGGAAAGGACGTTGCCTGGCTTCATAAAGACGCCTGACCCGATAATGGTCCCGATGACAAGAGATAGGGCGAAAAATAAGCCGATGTCTTGTTTTAACGCTGGTTGTTCTTTGTTCATTACACACGACCTCCTGCATCACTTTCGTACGTTACTGTGACATGTATTTTGTTCATTGTAATACGATTTTAGGAAAACAAGAATTAAAAAAATTTTCTGATTTTCGTATTTGTGATTGAAAGTGTTCGTTTATTGGAGATATTAGGGTGAATGTTGTGTTAAAAACGAACGATGAAAGAATATTTTCGATTTAATGTTAATTTAATGGCCGGAAACCGAACATCCAGTAAACGTACAGTCAAATGGTTGACTTTTCTTGAAAAATGAACTATTTTATTCATAAGGATATTATCTCGAATTCGAGATAATTTAAAATAGGAGTGAAAATAATGAAAATCAATGGGATTCACCACGTATCTGCGTTAACAGCCAATGCTCAGAAGAATGTTGATTTCTATCGCCAAATTCTTGGCTTGAAACTTGTAAAGAAAACAGTCAATCAAGATGACCCGTCTATGTATCACTTGTTTTATGGAGATGAGGTTGCCTCACCAGGAACAGAGCTTACATTCTTTGAGATTCCAATGCTTGCCCGCCGTTTGGAAGGGACAAATGCGATCACAAGCACAGGCCTTCTCGTTTCTTCTGAAGAGGCACTCACGTTTTGGGAAAAGCGGTTTGAAGATAAAGGCGTACAGCAAGAAACAGCTTCCTTGAGAGGCGGAAGACCTGCCTTGCGTTTTAAAGATCCAGAAGGGCAGCAGCTGTTTTTAACAGTAGAACCGAACGCACAAGAAGAAGGCTCACCGCCAGTGCATGACGATATCCCTGCAGAGTATGCGATTAGAGGTTTAGGTCCAGTTGAATTAACTGTTGCAGAAGCTGATAAGACGATCCGTGTTTTAACAGACATCCTTGGTTTCACCGAAAGAGCACGTGAACAATCAAATGATGGTGAGATCGTGACCATTTTTGAGTCAGGAAATGGCGGTGCTGGAACAGAAATTCATGTGATTGAAAAAACAGAAGGGCCTTCTGAACGTTCCGGCAGAGGAAGTGTGCATCATGTCGCATTCCGCGTGAAGGATGCAGAAGAGCTTGAAAAATGGTATGAAAAAATATCAAAAGCAGGCTTTACGAACTCTGGTGTTGTAGAACGCTTTTACTTTAAAGCTCTTTACTTTAGAGAGCCAAATGGTATTTTATTTGAAATTTCAACAGATGGTCCTGGGTTTACAGTTGATGAAGGGGTGGATGTACTTGGCGATCAATTAGCCCTTCCGCCATTCCTAGAGCATAAACGAGCAGAAATTGAACAAAGATTAACGCCAATTCAATCGTCATAAAAAAACAGCTCATAACTGAGCTGTTTTTTCATTAGGAACTGACTTGCTTAGATTCAGATTGTGTTAATGTGACCTGTTTCGTTTCTTGTTTTCCGTTTCGAATGAGGGTGATGCTCACGGTGTCTCCTACTTTTGTATTCGTGTATAGCTCGTGACGTAATTCGCTGCCAGTTTTGATTTGTTTTCCATTGATGGCGGTAATGACATCCTCTGACTTTAAGCCTGCTTTGGCGGCAGGTGAGCCAGCGGCGATTTCTTTGACATACACGCCTTGATCGAGCTGACTGCTTTTAAGTCCGAGTGTTTCTTTCTGATACACATCTGGAACTTGTTCGAGATCCAGCATGCTGATGCCGATATATGGACGTTCAATTTTTCCTTTTGCGAGAAGCTGATCAGCGATTGGTTTGACATCATTGATTGGCAGCGCGAATCCAATGCCTTCCACACCTGTTTCAGAGATTTTCATACTCGTGATCCCCACAACCTTTCCGTCTGTCGTTAGAAGCGGGCCGCCGCTGTTACCTGGATTAATGGCTGCATCTGTTTGAATGACATTAATGCTGCTTTCGCCTGCTGATGTGTTCATAGAGACTGTTCGATCGACACCGCTGACAATTCCTTGTGTTACCGTTCTTGAAAGGTCTTCACCAAGCGGGTTTCCGATTGCGATGACAGTTTCTCCAGCACGCAGTGAGGAGGAATTGCCTAATGCCGCCACCTTCGTCACATGACTGCTGCTAATTTCCACAACAGCTAGGTCAGTGAGCGGATCAGCTCCGACCAGTTTTCCTTCAATGGTTTTGCCATCGTGTAAGGATACGGTGAGTTTGTTTGCCCCTTCAATGACGTGGTTGTTTGTTAAGATATAGGCTTTATTGCCTGATTTTTTGAAAATCACTCCTGAGCCTGTACCGGTTTCTTCCTCTTGACTGCTTTTGTTTTGCTGTGATTCATCGAAAGGGTTACTGAAATCGCCAAAGCTCGTGTCTGTTTGAGTTTGTGCTTGGTAGTTTGTAATGCCGACAATTGCTGGTGATACATTTTCGACCATGCTGGAAATGCTGTTTGATGAATTTGCTGTTTGGACGGCTGTTGTTTTTGACGAATTCGTGTGATTTGTCGATACTGCTTCTGTTTTCGCTGCCGAATCATTTGCAGTGCTGTTTGATGAATGCTGAGCATACGGTGTAAGAACGTAGACACCTAACGCTAATATACCGCCTACAACACCGCTGACGAATGGTTTAAACCAGCCATTTGGCTTCTTCTGTTTTTGAGGTTGTTCAATAGTTTGTTTGTCATCTTTGTGAGTCATCCGAATCACTCTCTTTCATTGATTTTTTCATGTATGTGTTCAAGGTGTTTTACCGTATGTGGTGGTGACTGATTTTATCGTAAGAAAAAAGTGTGGGATAAAAATGAAAACATTGTGGGAAATTGTTAAAATAAGTAGTGAATCTTAGCAAATAGAGGAGTTTAAACTGTGGAGACAATCGGAATTATTGGATATGGAAGTATGGCTGATATGATGGTGCAAAAGTGGTTGGAAAATGGGGTGCTAGATGCTCATCAAATCATGATCCATACAAGAAGTGAAACGGAACGCCTGCATCAGCTTCAAGAAAAGTACCAAGAAATCAGCATTTGTTCATTAGACGAACTTTCTGCGTCATGTGATATATTGTTTGTCTGCGTGCCGCCGCTTGCTGTACTAGATGTTCTAGATCAGCTGCCATCTAAAGCGAAAGCGGTACATATTGTGTCAGTAGCAGCAGCTGTGACATTAGAAAAGTTACAAGCACATACAACACAGCCAGTGTCTAGATACATCCCAACACTTACGTCAGCTGTTGGGACAGGCGTATCCCTTGTTGCACATGGTGCAGCCGCAGGGCGTGAGAACAAAGAACGTTTACACCGTCTGCTTTCAGCTTTTAGCATCGTCAGGGAGGTAGAGGAAGACCGGTTTGATGCGGCAAGCAATTTGACAAGCTCATCTCCTGGTTTTATTGCTGCTCTGTTTGAAGAAATGGCGAAAGCCGCTGTGAGAAATAGTGATCTTTCCTTAGAGGAAGCGAATGAATTTTTAACGTATGCCCTTTTAGGGACAGGCCAGATCCTTGTAGAACGAGGTCTCACCTTTGCTGAAACTGTCGATAGAGTGGCGACAAAAGGGGGAATTACAGGAGAAGGTGCTGAGGTCATTCAACAGCAGGCACCTCAGATGTTTGATGATTTATTTACACAAACCATGAAGAAATATGAACAGCTGAAATCGCAGATTAATGAAGCGGATAAACACCACTAAAGACATAGTTAGTGGTGTTTTATTTGTTAAAAAAATCCTTTCTGAAATAGTCTTTTGACCTGTATTATCTGAGTCTAAATTCCTTATTTTCAGACATTGTATTGAAAAATCAATCAAGTTCTCATATAATTTTTTAGAAAATTTAGAAAAATATACACAAATTTTATGTTTAATTAAAGGGGGATGGGAATGAAGCTCTATCTATCTGTCGATATGGAGGGAATTACTGGTCTAGCTGATCATACATTTGTTGATTCACGCCAGCATAACTATGAGCGGGGCAGACGTATTATGACAGGTGAAGTGAATGCCTGTGTAGAGGCGCTTATTCAGCATGGTGCCACCGACATTTTGGTGAATGACAGTCATTCTAAAATGAATAATCTTTTGATCGAAGAACTGCATGAAGAGGCAGTTCTCATATCAGGTGATGTAAAGCCTTATTCCATGGTGCAAGGGTTGGATCAAACCTATGATGCAGCTGTTTTTTTAGGCTATCATGCAAGAGCATCAATGAAAGGTGTGATGTCGCACAGTATGATTTTTGGGGTCAGACATTTTTACATAAATGATCATCCAATTGGTGAAATGGGTTTTAATGCGTATGTTGCAGGCTACTATGGTGTTCCAGTGATTCTTGTTTGCGGGGATGATCAAGCAGCACTAGAGGCAGAAAAGCTGATGCCTGGTGTGAAAACAGTAGCGGTGAAAGAGACCATCTCAAGATCTGCTGTGAAATGCTTACCTCCAGCCAAAGTCAATAAACAAATCTCGCAGCAAGTGGAAGCCGCGATGAAACAGATTGATCAAATGAAGCCGCTGACGCCTCCTGATCAGCCGCTGCTTAAGATTGAGTTTGCCAACTATGGACAAGCTGAATGGGCGAATTTAATGCCGGGTACTGCCATCATAGAAGGAACAACAATGGTGACGTACCAAGCTGAGAATATATTAGAAGCCTATCAAGCGATGCTTGTCATGACAGAGCTTGCCGCACGTACAACATTTTGTTAAGCGAGGGGGAGACAGTAGATGGCCAGCTTTTTGCTCAAGCGTTTTATTGCGATGATTGCCACGATCTTAACGATTACGACTTTAACGTTTATTTTAATGAAGGTCATCCCAGGATCGCCTTTCAATGAAGAACGAAATACAAACGAAACCGTCCAGCGAAACCTCGAAAGCTACTATCACTTAGACGAACCACTCTATGTTCAATATGTCATCTATTTAAAATCCATTGTTACCTTTGATTTTGGTCCTTCCATTAAAAAGCCTTCTGAAAGTGTCAATGATCTATTGGCGAGAGGCTTCCCAGTCTCATTAGAACTTGGTCTTATCTCAATATTGATTGCTGTCATCTCTGGCATTCTGCTAGGGGTCATGGCTGCCCTCCGGCATAATGGTTTGATTGATTACATCGCTATGACCATTGCTGTTTTCGGTATATCCATTCCAAACTTTATTTTTGCTACCTTATTAATCCAGCAGCTTGCTGTCAATTTGAAGCTCTTTCCTACAGCGATGTGGACAAGTCCAATGCATATGGTGCTGCCTACAATCGCCCTTGCTGTCGGGCCAATGGCCATTATCGCCAGGTTAACGAGATCGAGCATGATTGAAGTGCTGTCGCAAGACTATATCCGTACTGCCAAAGCAAAAGGACTTTCTCCTTTAAAAATTGTATTTAAGCATGCGCTTCGGAATGCACTTTTACCCGTTGTGACCATTCTTGGAACACTTGTCGCAAGTATTTTAACAGGAAGTTTTGTCATTGAAAAAATATTTGCCATTCCTGGAATGGGAAAATACTTTGTCGAGAGCATTAACAACCGTGATTATCCTGTCATCATGGGAACCACTGTTTTTTACAGCATTATTTTAATCACACTTCTCTTCATTGTCGATGTGGCGTATCGTCTCCTTGATCCGAGGATTCAGCTGCATCAGAAAGGAGGAAAGGCATGAGTATACACCTTCAGCATGATCCACCGAACAGGCATCCTGAAGTCCCGGACGAATGGTTTTCTCCTCGAGAGCAAAAGAAAACGGAAGCCCATGCCATTAAAAGACCCTCTCTTTCCTATTGGGCTGATACATGGAGGCGGCTGAAGCAAAATAAGCTTGCGATGTTTAGTCTATCGGTCCTGATTTTTCTTTTTGTCATGGCAATCTTAGGCCCATTGCTTGCGCCAAATAGTGTGACAGAGCAGCGTCTTTCGATGCAAAATCTGCCGCCCTCGGCTGCTCACTGGTTCGGAACAGATGAGCTTGGGCGAGATGTGTTCACACGTACCTGGTACGGAGCACGCATTTCGTTATTTGTGGGCGTCATGGCAGCCCTGATTGATTTTGCCATCGGTGTGATTTATGGGGGCATAGCCGGCTATAAAGGCGGACGCTATGACCATATCATGATGCGGATTGTCGAGGTGCTCTACGGACTTCCTTATTTACTTGTCGTCATTTTATTGATGGTGCTCATGGGGCCAGGGCTTGTCACCATTATTGTAGCGCTCACTGTCACAGGATGGATTGGAATGGCAAGAATTGTGAGAGGTCAGGTTCTTCAGCTGAAAGGCCAGGAATATGTCCTTGCCTCCAAAACCTTTGGTGCCAAAAGCCTGCGGATCATTCGCCGCAACCTTCTGCCGAATACGATGGGGCCGATTATCGTCCAGATGACCCTCACTGTGCCGACCGCGATATTTGCTGAAGCGTTCCTTAGCTTTCTCGGTTTAGGTATTCAAGCGCCGTTTGCAAGCTGGGGCGTGATGGCCAATGATGCTTTGCCGACTGTGCTGTCAGACAATGGACATTGGTGGCGTTTATTTTTCCCGGCATTTTTTATTTCACTCACGATGTTTTGCTTTAACAATTTAGGTGATGGCTTGCAAGATGCGCTTGATCCAAAGATGAAGAGGTGATGGTGCTGTGAAAAAAGTTCTGCAAATTATCGATCTGCACGTCAGCTTTCGAACATACGGCGGTTCAGTTCAAGCAGTACGCGGAGTGAATGTCGATGTTTATGAAAAAGAAACCTTAGCCATTGTAGGAGAATCAGGCTGCGGAAAAAGTGTGACATCACAAAGTATTATGAGGCTTCTGCCTGCATACAGCGCGCATGTTGATCAGGGAGAAATCTGGTTTCAAGACCGCAACTTGCTGTCATTATCTGAAAAAGAAATGCGCGCCATACGAGGTGTCGATATCTCGATGATCTTCCAAGATCCGATGACGGCACTCAACCCAACCTTGACAATAGGAGATCAGCTGATGGAAGCGGCGAAGGAACATCAAAAGCTGACGAAAAAAGAAGTGAAAGAAGCCGCCATACAGATGCTTGATTTGGTTGGTATTCCGCAGCCGAAGGAGAGGTTAAAGCAATACCCACACCAATTCAGCGGAGGAATGAGGCAGCGGCTCATGATTGCAATGGCACTGATTTGTGAGCCAAAGGTGCTGATCGCAGATGAACCGACGACCGCGCTGGATGTGACCATACAGGCACAAATTTTAGAGCTGTTTAAAGAGATTCAGAGGAAAACAGGTGTCACCATTATTTTAATCACACACGACTTAGGGGTCGTAGCCCAAGTTGCCGACCGAGTAGCAGTCATGTACGGAGGGAAAATGGTTGAAGTCGGAACAAGAAGAGATATTTTTTACAGTCCGCAGCATCCTTATACTAAAGGGCTCCTGCAATCCGTTCCAAGACTTGATATGAAAGATGAACTGATTCCGATTGAAGGAAGCCCGCCTGATTTATTTGCGCCGCCAAAGGGCTGTCCGTATACCGATCGCTGCCCGTCTGCCATGAAAGTGTGTGATCATATCATGCCGCATGAAACGCAGCGATCACCTACTCATACAGTGCATTGCTGGCTCCAGGATGAGCGAGCGAACCAAGCGATGTTATCTTCAACACAAAGGGGGAGTTTTTGATGAGAAAAAAAGGGTGGATCATCAGTGTTTGTTTGTTCATCATCATGCTGCTCGCAGGATGTACAGCGAATGAGCAAGCAGGTAAAGGATCATCAAGTAACAAGGGTGAAAAGAAAATATTAACCTTAAATAACGAAAATGAACCGACGTCATTTGACCCGCCGATTGGTTTTAATAATGTATCGTGGCAAGGGCTGAATAACTTAATGGAAGGATTAACGAGACTGAATGAAAAGCACGAACCATCTCCTGCAATGGCTGAAAAATGGGAGATTTCAGAGGATGGAAAAACGTACACGTTTCATTTAAGAGATGGTATCAAGTGGTCGAATGGTGATCCAGTGAAAGCGAGTGACTTTGAATATGCGTGGAAGCGTCTGCTCGATCCGAAAACAGGCTCCTCTGCATCGTTCTTAGCTTACATGATTGAAGGCGGAGAGGCATTTAACAGCGGAAAGGGAAAGAAAGAGGACGTAAAAGTCAGTGCTGAAAATGACAAAACGCTAAAAGTCACACTGGCATACCCGCAGAAGTCATTCTTAAATATGACCGCAAACCCTGCCTTTTTCCCTGTCAATGAGAAGGTAGCTGAGAAGGACCCAAATTGGGCAAAGGATGCCAAAACCTTTGTTGGGAATGGACCGTTTCAGCTGACAGAATGGAAGCATGATGAGAGCTTCACTATGGAAAAAAGTGAGACGTATTGGGACAAAAAATCAGTTAAGCTGGATCAGGTAAAGTGGCTGATGATCAGTGATCGCAACACTGATTATCAAATGTATCAATCGGGAGATTTAGATACTGCCTTCGTCCCAGCAGAACAAAGTGAAAATTTGCTGAAAAATAAAGATGTGCACATTGAAGATCAGGCAGGACTGTTCTTTTATCGTCTGAATGTGAACATGGAACCTTTTCAAAATAAGAACATTCGCAAAGCCTTTCAAATGGCGATCAATCCGCAAGATATCGTGGATTATGTAACGAAGAATAAAGAGAAGCCTGCCCGCGCCTTCGTTTCACCGGGAATTCTAGATTCAAAGGGTGAAGATTTCAGAGAAGCTGGCGGCGATCTTGTCAAACAAGATACGAGTGAAGCTGCGAAGCTATTAGAAAAAGGGCTGAAAGAAGAGAACTATTCGAAGCTGCCGCCCGTCACATTAACATATAGCACAAAGCCTGAGAACAAGAAAAAAGCTGAAGCCATCCAGCAGCAATTAAAAGAAGCGCTGGGTGTAGACGTGAAGCTTGCGAACATGGAAGCCAATGTATTTGCAGAAGATCAAAAGGCGCTGAAATTCCAATTCTCGCAAAGTTCATTTTTAGCAGACTATGCAGATCCGATCAATTTCCTAGAGAGCTTTCAAACAGGGAATGCGATGAACCGGACGGGATGGTCAAACGACACCTATGATCAGCTGATTAAAAAGGCGAGCCAGGAAGCAGATGAACAAAAGAGAAACAGCATCCTTCATGAGGCAGAGGCACTTCTCATGGAAGAAGCACCGATCATTCCAATTCATTTTTATAACCAAGTCCATTTACAAAAAGAGGGCGTGAAGGGGATTGTCCGCCACCCTGTTGGGTATATCGATTTGAAATGGGCGCAAGTAGATGGAGAGTAGTAAATGAGAAACACGGACGCTTTGGAAAAAAGCGTCTGTTCCTTTATTCGTTCATGTTATGGAGAAGATGCCCATAGATTGAAAGAAACAAAGAGAAAGAGGGGATTGGCATGAACCAGCTGCCAGCAGCGCTTCAAACAGGGGATACGGTGGGGATTATTGCACCAGCAAGCCCGCCTGATGAATTGAAATTAGCCAAAGGAATTGCCTTTTTAGAAAGCCTCGGGCTGAAGGTGAAAAAAGGGAAGTATCTCGATTCTCGGTACGGGTATTTAGCGGGGCGTGATCATGAAAGAGTGGAAGATCTTCATGGCATGTTTCAAGATCCAGAAGTCAAAGCAGTTATTTGTGCCTGCGGAGGGTACGGAACTGGAAGACTTGCGGAAGCCATTGACTATGATCTCATTCGCCGAAATCCGAAAATCTTTTGGGGTTATAGTGACATTACGTTTTTACATACGGCCATCCAGCAGCAGACCGGCCTTGTGACCTTTCATGGTCCAATGCTTTCCTCTGATGTGGGACTTGAAGAGGTTCATCCGTATACGAAGGATACCTTTTTGCAGCTGTTTGCCCCGAAGGCCTTTACGTATACGCACCACTTGTCACCTCTTCATACCTTCTACCCCGGCACTGCTTCAGGTGACATCATAGGAGGGAATCTTGCCCTCATCGTGACAACACTTGGTACACCTTTTGAAATTGATACGAAGGGAAAGCTGTTGTTCATTGAAGATATTGACGAAGAGCCGTATAAAATCGATCGCATGATGCAGCACCTCACCTCTGCTGGAAAACTGGATGATGCGGCAGGATTCATCATTGGAGATTTTCATCAATGTGAACCAAAAAAGAAAGACCAGTCCTTAACCTTGGAACAGCTGTGGGAAACCTATATTGTGCCGCAAAAGAAACCTGCACTCGGCGGCTTTCGGATCGGTCATTCATCACCGAACTTTGCCATTCCAATGGGCGTGCAGGCTGCACTAGATGCGGAGGGGAAAAAACTGCACATTTCTCCAGGCGTTGCTGCGAAAGAGGCGATCAAATGAAAATCGTGGATGTTCATACATGCAGAACGAGTGTACCGCTAAAAAAGCCTTTTAAAACCGCTTTAAGAACGGTGTATGACGCAGCATCTCTAATCGTCATCATCACATATGATCAAGGTGACGTCAGCTACGGAGAGGCAGTTCCCACGGCGGTGATTACAGGAGAAACGCTGGAAAGCATCGACTATGCCATCTGTGAAGTGATCAGACCCATTTTGCTCGGGGCTTCCTTGGCAGAGTATGAACAAATCTTTTCTGCTATGAACCGTGTGCTCGCAAGCAACACAAGCGCAAAGGCTGCAATCGATATGGCCATTTATGATGGGTTAGCAAAGCAGGCAGGACTTCCGCTTTATCAATATCTTGGCGGATATCGTCATCAGCTCGAAACCGACTATACGGTCAGTGTAAACCGTCCGCTCGAGATGGCAGAAGATGCGAAACAATACGCAGCCGAAGGCTTTCAGACGTTAAAGGTGAAAGTGGGGAAAGATGACATACACACGGATATTCAGCGGATCAAGCGGATTCGAGAAAAAGTCGGACCGGACATTCAGATCAGGCTCGACGCAAACCAAGGATGGACGTGGAAGGAAGCGATCACAGCCATTCGAAAAATGGAAGCACTGAATATTGAATTAGTAGAACAGCCAGTGCCGAAAGAAGATATCGAAGGTCTGCGCCGTGTGACAGAAGCAACTGATACATTGATTATGGCAGACGAAAGCATTTTTAGTTTTCATGATGCAATCAAAGTGCTTGAAACGAGAAGCTGTGATCTGATCAATTTAAAACTAATGAAATCGGGCGGCATAAAAGAAGCACTAAAAATCAATGCCCTAGCTGAAGCATACGGTGTTCAGTGCATGGTTGGCAGTATGATTGAGTCAAAGCTTGGCATTACAGCAGCGGCACATTTCGCCGCAAGTCAGCCGAATATCACCCGCTGCGATTTTGATGCGCCGCTTATGCTGAAAGAAGACATGATAGACGGAGGAATCGTGTACAAAGGAAAAGACATATTTTTACCGCTCGATCATGGGTTAGGCATTCAAGGGGTGAAAGGAGTCTCGTGATGATATATGAATCAAAGGTTCCAGTCGCTAACGTATGGACAGCGCCGCAGTCTCCGAGAGAAATCGATCGAAATGTACTTCAGGACTCCATCAACATCAAAGAGTGGATTGACCAGCAAACATATGAAGAAAAGTTGGCTTTATGTGAAGAAAATTTGATTCAATCTCAAGTACTGCTCGGCGGGCGAGTGATTGGATTAGAAGAGGCAGATGGCTGGATGAAAGTTGTCATACCGCAGCAGGCCAGCCGGAAACATCCGCAAGGCTATCCAGGCTATATACCTGTTGAGCAATTAAACCAAGTAACAGAGGGAAGTGCGTCAGCAGCATCTCTGATCGTTTGTCAGAAAAAAGCCACGCTCTATCAAAACGGGGAACCCGATATGGAGATTAGTTTTTTAACAGAGCTGGCAGCAGTTAAAGAAACAGATGATCAATTTTATGTTGTCACACCAGTAGGAATAAGAGAAATCAACAAAGCGGATGTACGCCCAGTATCACATGCTTACTCTTTGACCGGCAAAGATGTCGTAGACGCAGGAAAACAATTTATTGGACTTTCATATTTATGGGGAGGCATGAGCAGCTTTGGCTATGATTGTTCAGGCTTTGCTTACAGCATGTACAAAGCGTGCGGATATCTTTTACCGAGAGACGCAAGTGACCAAGCAGTTCAAGGAACGCCGGTGACATCAAGCCATTTAGAACCAGGTGACTTGTTGTTTTTTGCAAATGAAAACGGAAAGGGAGCGGTCCGCCATGTAGGGATCTACGCTGGAGACGGGAAGATGCTTCATTCGCCTAAAACCGGCAGACAAATTGAACTGCTTTCCCTTTCTGGCACTTCATATGAAAAGGAATGGGCAGGTGCAAGGCGGTATTTACCAAGCGAGAGGAGGAGCGGTCATGACAGTTGAACCACTTTTACAAGTAAACAACCTCAAAAAACATTTTCACCTATCAAAAGGGAGAACGTTAAAAGCGCTGGATGGTGTCTCTTTTCAGCTGAAACAAGGTGAAACCTTTGGTCTCGTTGGTGAATCTGGCTGCGGCAAATCCACACTTGGAAAAGTGCTCATGCGTCTTTATGAACCAACAGATGGTGAAGCCTTATATGAAGGGAAAAGTCTTCACCACCTTTCTAAAAAAGAATCATTTGATTTCAACCGGCAAATGCAAATGGTCTTTCAAGATCCGTATTCCTCCTTAAATCCGAGACTGTCAGTAAAAGATATTATGCTGGAGCCAATGGAGATTCATCAGCTTTATGGCAGTCAAAAGAAAAGGATTGCCCGCGTAAAAGAACTGCTCGAAGCGGTAGGGTTAAGCTATGATTTTGCCACCCGGTATCCGCACGAATTTAGCGGAGGACAGAGGCAGAGAATCGGCATTGCAAGAGCACTTGCCTTAGCGCCAAAGTTTATTGTGGCAGATGAGCCAATTTCTGCACTAGACGTCTCCGTTCAAGCGCAGGTCGTGAATCTGCTGAAGAAACTGCAAAAAGACGAAGGATTAACTTTTCTTTTTATTGCACATGACTTGTCGATGGTGAAATATATTAGCGACCGAATCGGTGTCATGTATTTAGGCCATCTCGTTGAATTGACGACGAGTGATGCATTATATCAAACACCGCTTCACCCATATACACAAGCCTTGCTGTCTGCCATCCCCATTCCAGATCCTGACGTAGAGGACAAGCGCAAAAGGTTTATTTTAAAAGGAGAAATTCCAAGTCCAGTGAACCCGCCAAGCGGCTGTGTATTTCGAACAAGATGTCCTGCCGCGATGGATGTGTGTGCTGAAAAAAAGCCAGTATTACAAGCAGTGGAAGAAGGACATGAAGTCGCCTGTCATTTATATAATAGAAAATAGGACAAGCCAGATAAAAAGCCAGCAAGTAGACAAGCTGTTCTACACGCTGGCTTTTTTAATAGATGAACGCCGAATAGGTAATGTGCAGCATCTGAACGAGCCGCCAGATTTAATAATTTCAGAAAAGTCCACTTCAATAACGGTGTACCCGTGAGAGATTAATGCAGCATTTGTTTCTTGGTTGCTTGGCAAGCTGATCACTTTTTTCTGCCCAATGGATAAAACATTTGGTCCAAGTGTGAATTGCTCTTGTTCACTGATTTCAACAAAATGATAATACGTTTTGAGCAGCTGGAGATCCTTTTGCTTGAACGCTTCAGGATAAATGAATATCTCGTCATGAGACAGAATATTCATCACACAATCAAGGTGCAAAATGTGAGGAGGAAGGTGAATTGGAATGATGTCGTGATCCGGCAGTTCCTTTTTGAGCTGGTAGATTGCGGTTGGACTAGTTCTTTTGCTCGTGCCAACAAACACACGGTTCTGATCCACAAGCACATCGCCGCCTTCAATCGTTCCGTCTGTCAAGGTGACAGCTGATAACCCGTTTGCCTGTGCCCACTCTTTTAGACATTGTTCTTCCCCTTGCCGAACCGGAGCGGCCATCTTTGAAACAAACAGTGTATGTCCAATCGTAAACCCAATATCCCGAGTGAAGACTTGCTCAGGGAAGCGGTCATTCGCTGGGAGCAGGATGGGCCGTACTTGATGATCTTTAAGCGTTTGGATCAATTCTTTATGCTGAGCGACTGCTTTCATTTGAGAAATATTTTCTTTCGCAAAATGTTTCTGTGTTTCGTTGATAATTTGTTTGATTTCCATATAAATAGGACTGCATAAAAGAACTTCTTCTAAATCGTCGTATTCACTCATGCATTGCGGCATTTTGTATAATTGCTCTGCTCTCATCGAATCCATCAAATGGCCTCCTTGTTCGTTCATAGTTCTATTATTCCTTCTTCTTGTCATGGTTGAAACATTTCCGAAAGAAAATCTCTCACATAAGACTAAAGCAAAAAGTTTAGACAAACCTAAAAGAATAGTGTTTAATAAAAGTCGTTCCGCATCTACGAAAACAGCAAGAAGGAGCTATGATGATGAGTGAAGAAAATTTCAAATACTGCAAGGAATCGAAAGTTGTTAAAACCAGCAGGGTATTCCCTCTCGATACGAATAACCACCAAACGTTATTTGGCGGGAAATTAATGAGCTATATAGATGACATTGCCTCTATCTCGGCAGCAAGACACAGCCGCAGTGAAACGGTCACAGCTTCAATGGATTCTGTTGACTTTTTAGAGCCGATTGGACAAAAGGAGTCCGTATGCTTGGAATCCTATGTCACATGGGTCGGCACGTCTTCTATGGAAGTGTTCGTTAAAGTCATTAAAGAAAACTTGATGTCTGGAGAACGCAGGCTCGCAGCGACTTCATTTCTGACATTTGTTTCATTAGATGAAAACGGAAAGCCTAAACGAGTCCCGCAGGTGATGCCGGAAACAGAAGAAGAGATCATGCTTCATCAAACAGCGAAGCAGCGGGCAGAGGAAAGAAAAAGCCGCCGAAAACATAGTAAGGCGCTTGCTGACGCACTTGGGACAGATAAACCTTGGGCGTAAAAATCACCCTTTAAGCGGTGATTTTTTTCTAGTACGGTATCTTGCATGACAAGATAGTGTATGGTAAGATGAAACTATCTTGTGATGCAAGATACTGAAACCGGAGGAACGATTATGACAACATCCACACAAATGCTAAAAGGAATTTTAGAAGGCTGCCTGCTGTCGATTATTTCTGAGGGTGAAATTTATGGGTATGAAATGACGAAGAAGCTCGCGCATTATGGGTTTGATCAAATAAGTGAAGGCAGTATCTATCCGATTTTGCTGCGAATGCAAAAGGAACAGCTGGTGACCACTGTCACAAAAGCTTCAGCAAGCGGACCGAAAAGGAAATACTATACGCTCACACAAGCGGGTGAACTAGCGCTCACAGAGTTTATTGCCCGCTGGGATGAGCTTTCAAATAATGTAAACCGCTTATTACAAAAAGGGAAGTGAGATTATGGTATCAAAAGAAACACGACACATTTTACTAGAGCTGCAACTTTATCTCATATCAAAGGGAAAAAATCAGGATGAGATTGATGAGCTGATGGACGAACTGACCACACATGCGGTTGAGGCTGAAAAAGACGGCAAAACAGGAGAGGATGTGTTCGGCGGAGATCCGCGGAGCTATGCAGATGAACTCTCAAAAGAGCTGTCAGGAAATCATAAAGACTGGGTGCCGTTTGTCAGTGCATTTTTGATTGGGTCACTTTTTTACATGATTTTATCAGATGCAATCAGTCAAAACTTATCGTATTCTTGGTTTGCTTTGATTGGATATCCAATCGTTTTAGTGGCCAATGTGATCATGATCATTGTGATGTTTAGAGCGACCGCCTTTCAAACAAACCGCAGGGCATTTCTCTATTTTTGGATTTTAGGAATTTTCCAGCTGACAGCAATGGTGACAATCAAACTTTTGGATCAAAAACTTGGCACGCCATTACTTGTACTTACTTCAGGACAAAGATGGGGCGTCATTCTGCTTATGCTGCTATGTATCGTTGTATTCAATGCAATCTTAAAGGCGAATGTCGTTTCATTGATTCCGCTCATCTTTTTCGGACCGCAGCTCATATTCGAATGGATTGGCTGGACGTCACCAAGTGTGATTTTACTCCAAAGCCTGCTGTCTATTGTGATTTTAATAGGGCTTATGCTCATTGTCCTGCGCCGGGCAAATAAGAAAAATGAAAATACGAATGTAAACTGAGCACATCCGATCCGATGTGCTTTTCTTTTTCTAAAAAAATGTAGAAATGGAATTGTGTTTTTCATTACAATGGGGAGAGGACAAAAATGAAAAGGGGTTCTGTTTTTGGATATCGTATGGGGGTATGTACTCGTTTTTGTATTGGCTGCTTTGCCTTTTTTTGAAGTGATTGGTGTCGTTCCATTCGCAATCTTAAGTGGGCTGCATCCTGTGACAACGGCTGTGATTGGATTCATCGGCAACGTTCTCACAGTCTTGTTTCTCATTGTGTTTGTGGACCGGTTTAAAGCATGGTGGTTAAAGAGAAAAGAAGAGAAAGGTGATGAAAAAGGAGAGAAAAAGCAGCTGCGGGCGAGAAAAATTTGGGAACGATATGGTCTGCCTGGATTAGCGCTCATTGGTCCTTTTATCATCGGAAGTCATTTAGCCGCCTTGATGTGCATGAGCTTTGGAACGAAAAGAAAGCAAGTCGCGGTGTGGATGACCGTGAGCTTAATGATGTGGACAGCGCTGGCTGCTAGTTTAACCGGTGCGGGCTTCCATTACTTTGCCCCAGATTCAAATGGGTTGTTCGGAGATATTTTTAGCAAGTAAAAAAAGGGAGGATCATCAATGACAGTTCACACAAGAACAGTATTTGAAACAGAGCGCCTGAAACTGAGAACGATGAATGAACATGATGCGTCATTTTTATATGACGAGCTGTTTCAAGACGAAGAAGTGATGAAGTATTATCCTTCTTTGAAGGATGAACAGCAGACAAAAGAGTGGATTGCATGGAATCAAAAAAATGACCGCACGTACCACACCTCGCTATGGATCATTGAAGATAAAGAAACAAATGAACGACTTGGACAAAGCGGAATTGTCCTGCAAAATATTGAAGGGCAAACCGAGCTTGAGATCGGCTATATGCTAAAGAAAGCGGCGTGGGGGAATGGCTATGCTGCGGAGGCTGCAAAAGGCTGTCTCACCTATGGATTTGAAGAAATGAAGGTCAGACGGATGATCAGCTTAATACGTCCTGAGAATGAAGCGTCGGTGAAGGTTGCTTTAAAAATGGGCATGAAAAAAGAAAAAACCATTTCAAAATGGGACCAAATCATTGATGTATACAGCATCATCCGTAACGGAGAAAACGGCTCGCTTACCGAATAAGCAGAGCCGTTTTCTCTTTTATTCACGCTGTTCTAACTGAAGCAAATATTTCTTCCGTTCAATTCCCCCGCCGTAGCCTCCAAGTTCACCACTTGTTTGAATCACGCGGTGGCAGGGAATGATAATCGCCAATTGATTCGCACCATTTGCATTACCAACGGCACGAACCAAATGCGGATCGCCCAGTATTGTGGCTAGATCACGATAGGATCTCGTTTCGCCTGATGGAATGAGTGAGAGCTGCTCCCACACCTTCATTTGAAAAGGGGTGCCATGTAAGGAAAGGGGTACAGTAAACTTGGTCAGCTTTTTCTCAAAATATAAGGCCAATTCCTTTGCTAATTGCTGATGGACGTTTGTTTCTCCAACTAAAATACGGGCATGATGCTTCTTTCTTAATGTTTCAATTTCTTTTTCGAGTCCCCTCCTGTCCATAAACTCCAGTAAATACACATGTGTGGCATCTGTCACGCTGATCATCCGCCCGATCGGTGTGGAAATAAAATTAGCATAGAGAATGTGAATCTGCGCTTTTTTAGGGGGATTTCCCATGATTTTCGTAAATGCATCATTGAAGGCGCTTGAAGATTCATAGCCGAAGGTGACCTGCTGATCGATTACTTTTTTTCCGTTCAAAATTTCTTTAAAGGCAAGTCCCATTCGGCGTGATCTTGCATATTGAACAAAGGTCATGCCGTAAATGTCTTTAAACTTTCTTCGAGCTGTGGCAGAGTGAATCCCTAATTGACGGAAGTCCTCTTCCTTCCAGCGTTTCTCAGGATTTTTTTCTACTGCTGAAACGAGTGTTTTGACTTCTTCAGGAATACTGTTAGGGTATGTTAACGGTGTGCAGCGTTTGCATGGGCGATACCCTGCCAGCAGTGCCTCCTCCGCTGTAAAGAAAAACTCACAGTTTTCATATTTTGGCTTTCTGGCCGTACATGTGGCATGACAGAAAATGCCGGTTGTCTTAATACAGGCAAAGAATGTGCCGTCATATTGCGGATTCTTGTCAACAAGTGCTTGATAAAATTCATGTTTTTGTTCATCGGTCATCATCATATGAATCCACCTCTTGATTTTCTATAAAATGTTTTTCAGCATTCTAAAGTTGATCGTTCATCACATCAATCTTATTTCATTATATCAGCGATGTGATCGTTGCCGTACCCGTACCCGCGCTTTAAGGAAGGCGGAATGAATCTTCTTTCTCGTATGAAAGCATGATAAATATGTCGATCTCCTCCTGTTTTAGTTCATATACTTTAGCTGCTTCTGTTTCATTTCTTCATAAAATGCTTCAACTTCTTGTTCGTAAAGTACGGTCTCCATGTCCTTGTATTTACGCTTGATCGTCAATGTCATAAAAAATAAATGGATTGTCATATATGCTCATTTCCCTTCAGTCCGCAGCACGCGAAACAGCCCGTAAATCTTCTTGATCAGTTAACCTGTTTCTAACACTTAGTATACGGCGGTCCCATAAAAATTCTTTCGAAAAATGAACAAGTATATTTGGCAGAGGAAAGCAAAGTGATAGACCAGTATTTAGGGGTGTGATACAATTTTGACACAGAATCTGCTCTAAGTCAGATCTGCTTATCATGAATTGGTTTTCTAGGGTTCCGTGCGGGTGGCGCAGTCTGGACCGAGAGAAAACACATAGGGTCTAGACAATAGACCGTATGACACGGAGGGATAAAAGCCCGGGAGATTTGATCAAACGATCGATTTCCAGGCTTTTTTTTGTTGGTTGGAATCGTTCAGAAAGGAAGGGATCTAATGAAATGGGGAAATGTCTTGATTGCGGCGATCTTTGAAGTCGGCTGGGTGATGGGATTGAAATATGCTGACTCTTTATTGGAATGGGCCGCAACCATCGTTTGTATTGTCGTCAGCTTTTATTTACTCCTGAAAGCTACGACTGTACTGCCAGTTGGCACACTTTATGCCGTTTTTACCGGACTTGGGACAGCAGGTACTGTCATAGTAGGTATGGTCATGGGGGAGCCGGTACAGCTAGTGAAATTACTTTTAATCATGGTGCTTTTAAGCGGTGTATTAGGGCTCAAGCTGACCACAGGAGAAAAGAAAGGAGAGACTCAATCATGAGCTGGCTTTTACTCATTGGGGCAGGCATTTTAGAAATGCTTTGTGTCACCATGATGAATCAATTCCAGAAAGACCGGCATGTCAAATGGATTTTATTTATTGCAGCTGGATTTTCGCTGTCCTTTCTCATGCTCTCTCTTGCGATGAATACAATTCCGATGGGAACGGCGTACGCCATTTGGACAGGTATTGGAGCTGCTGGAGGAGCCATTGTCGGCATGCTGTTTTATGGTGAGTCGAAAGACGCAAAACGTATTTTCTTTATCGCATTGATTTTATCTGCGGCGGTCGGGTTAAAGATTATTGAATAAGAAAAGGGCTGGCATCTGTCTGCCAGCCTTTTTTATTACATCGAATGATGTTTGGAATCGTTTTCATTTTTGCGGTAAAGCTGACTCACTAGCAGAAAACAGACACCAAATGTGAGCAAAGGAATGAGTCTCTCACCGGTCATAAATAGATAAATACCTGTGATCAGACATACGATGCCGAGCCAAAAGCTCACTTTACCAAACAAAGTCATGCTTTTCATCTCCATCACTCCTTTTGTGATAAAAGGTCTACTCACATTATATCATGCTAGGTGCAGAATTGAATGAATATTCAATAAAAAATGGACTCTTCATTGCTTTTTCTCTTTCCAGTCCAGTATAATATTTCATTAGAATGAAAACGTAAATGAGGTCATGAAACATGAGAACATTGATTACAGAGAAACTTGAATTACACAGACAAAAGCACGAGCAAAAAGGCAGACTGCTTGTCAGTTGCCCGGATCAGCCTGGTATTGTATCAGCTGTTTCTTCCTTTTTATTTGAGCACGGAGCGAACATCATTGAATCCAGCCAATATACAACAGATCATGAAAGCGGCCGGTTCTTTTTAAGAATTGAATTTGATTGGAAAGACATTTCGGCCAACTTAGATCAGTTGAAAAATAGCTTTGAGCCAATTGCCGCATCATTTCAAATGACATGGAGCATGTCACGTGCAAGTGATCTGAAAAAGCTGGCGATCTTTGTATCGAAAGAGCTTCATTGTTTAAATGAACTTCTATGGGAATGGCAAAGCGGAAATTTAATGGCTGAAATCGCAGTTGTGATCAGCAATCATGAAACGGCAAAGGATACGGTCGAAGCACTCGGCATCCCATTCCATTTTGTGAAGGCGAATAAAGACATTCGTCAAGAGGCAGAAAAACAGCAGCTTGCTCTATTAGAAAAGTACGACATTGATGCCGTTGTGCTTGCTCGATACATGCAAATTTTAACGCCTAAATTTATTGAAGAGCATCCGAATAAAATCATTAATATTCATCATTCCTTCCTGCCAGCGTTTATTGGTGCAAACCCATACAAGCGGGCATATGAGCGGGGAGTCAAATTAATTGGTGCGACTTCTCATTATGTGACCAATGATTTAGACGAAGGACCGATCATTGAACAAGATATTGAGCGTGTAGATCACCGGGATGATGCGGAAGCTCTAAAAAATATTGGCCGGACAATTGAGCGCAGTGTGCTTGCACGTGCTGTCAAATGGCACTTGGAAGATCGAATTATTGTTCATGAGAATAAAACGATTGTCTTTAATTGACCGCTTGACTTTTCTTTAGCAATTGGTGATAATATAAAAAAATTAACGAGCGTTGAAAAGGAATAGTAAGCAGGAACTGATGCGTAAAGAGAGCAAATGATATGCTGAAACATTTGCCGCAGACAGCTGCTGAACCTGCCCTTTGAGCCTTAGAGGAAAAATCTAAGCGCGTGCCTGGCGTTACAGGAGTTGAGTGGAATAAGCATGTCGCATGCTTATTCAATGAAGGTGGTACCACGGAAAATCCCTTTTCGTCCTTTACATAAGGAGAAAAAGGGATTTTTTTGTGCCTAAAGGTATAGCGGAGGGAATCAAGGATGAAAAAGCAAAGGATCGTCATAAAAATTGGCAGCAGTTCATTAACAGAGCAAAAAGGAGCCATTGATGAACAAAAGATGCAGGATCATGTAAGAGCCATAGCAAAGCTCAAAGAAGCAGGGCATGAAATCATTTTAATTTCATCAGGAGCCGTTGCGGCAGGATTTGGAAGCCTAGGTTATCCATCAAGACCTGTGACCTTAAAGGGGAAACAGGCAGCCGCTGCCGTTGGTCAGGGCTTGTTAATGCAAAAATATACAGAGCTTTTTTCACAGTTTCAGATGACACCTGCTCAAATGCTTTTAACACGTAATGACTTTTCAGATCGAACAAGATATCGAAATGCTTACGCAACGATGATGGAGCTGCTGGAAAGAAAGATTTTGCCGATCATAAACGAAAATGATTCAGTTTCCATCGAGGAGCTTACCTTTGGGGATAATGACATGCTGTCAGCTCTTGTCAGTGGATTAATCCATGCAGACCAATTGATCATATTAACAGACATCAATGGCATTTATGATGCAAATCCAAATGAGCATCCTGAGGCGAAGCGGTTTGATGTCCTGACTCACATTTCAGAAGAATTGTTTTCATATGCAAAGAGCACTGGTTCAAAGGTTGGAACAGGCGGAATGAAATCGAAGCTGTCTGCTGCACAAACGGCACTTTCACTTGGTGTGAAAGTCTTCATTGGTACAGGCACTGGGGAAGACAAACTGCTTCGCATTCTTGCGGGTCAAGGTGACGGAACGTATATCGGTGAACAGGATTTATCAGCTGTGAACAACCGCCGTCAATGGATTCAATTCCACTCACCGGTCTCTGGAAAGATCATGATTGATGCAGGAGCGGAAGCGGCGATTTTGCATAATGGTAGAAGTCTTCTTCCGGCAGGAGTCATTGATGTCGCTGGTGACTTTTCTAAAGGAGAGGTTGTAGAAGTCGTCGGGCCAAACGGATTAGTTGGTAAGGGACAAACCTTGTACGCATCCGATGAGCTTCTTGGCATTAAAGGAATGCGAAGTGACGAGCTTTCAAAAGAGAAGCCTGAGGTCATACACCGAGATCACTGGGTACAGCATGTACAAAACTGAGGAGGGAATACGATGAATGAAGTTCTTGAAAAAGCAAAAAAAGCAAGTGTAGCTAAAGATCAGCTGCTTCTAAAAACGACGGAACAAAAAAATGCTGCCTTGCACGCCATTGCAAGTGCACTAAAAGCATCTTCAGCTTATTTAATAGAGGAGAACCAAAAGGATGTTCAAGCGGCTGAGGAAAAGCAGTTCACGCCATCTGTCATTGACCGGATCACACTCACGGAAGAGAGAATTGAAGCCATTGCAGACGCGACCCTTCAACTCATTCAGCTAAAAGACCCAATTGGTGAAACGTTAGAAACCATTCAAAAAGAAAACGGTCTATTCATCGAAAAGGTCCGTGTACCGCTTGGAACGGTTGGCATGATTTATGAAGCAAGACCAAATGTGACAGTCGATGCTGCGACCCTTTGCTTGAAAACTGGGAATGCTGTGATTCTGCGCGGAAGCTCATCTGCTATTCATAGTAATAAAGCGATTGTAAAGGTGATTCATGAAGCGCTTCATACGACGGATATTCCAGTAGACAGTGTGCAATTGATTGAAGATACGGGCCGTGAAACGGCGAAAACACTGTTCACCTTAAATGAATACCTCGATGTCCTCATTCCGCGCGGCGGGAAGAATTTAATTGATCTTGTAGTGAGAGAGTCAACTGTGCCGGTGCTTGAGACAGGTGCGGGAAATTGTCATATCTACATTGATGAAACAGCGAAAAACGAAATGGCTGAGCGGATTGTGCTGAATGCCAAAACCCAAAGACCATCTGTTTGTAATGCGATTGAGAGCATTGTCATTCATGAAACTTGGGCAAAAACATACGGTGCTTCGTTATTTGAAGCCCTTCAATCAAATGGGGTAGAAATACGCGGTGATGAAGCTGTTTGCGCGCTTGCTCCTAGTGCTGCATTAGCGACAACTGAGGACTATGCAACGGAGTTTTTAGCACCGATTGTCAGCATTAAAATAGTAAAAAACATAGAAGAAGCGATTCAGCATATTCAAACTTATAGCTCTAAGCACTCTGAAGCGATCATTACGGAAAATGATGAACATGCAGCCCTTTTCTTAACAGCTGTCGATGCTGCCGCTGTTTATCATAATGCTTCTACTCGTTTCACAGATGGATTTGAATTTGGTTATGGAGCGGAAATAGGTATTAGTACACAAAAACTTCATGCAAGAGGACCAATGGGTCTGCCAGCCTTAACGTCTGAAAAATTTGTCATTCGTGGTCAAGGACAAATAAGAGAATAACGAATTCAAAAGAGAGTCTTGTGACAACAGGCTCTCTTTTTCCTTTCATTTTTGTATTTCTCCGGTCAAGTATGATAAAATATGGTAATGTTTTATATTTTGAGAAGATTGGAGAAGGCAACGTATGGCGAAAATCATTCCCTCTTCGGATATTGGAGTGAAAATCAACAAGTGGTATGAATTAATCCGCAGATTTGATTCAGAACAAGCAGAACAGTTAAAACAGGAAATTCGCACCTCTCTTGATTCAATGGAAGAAGATCAGAATTTGCTTCTCTATTTTTCTTTAATGGAATTTCGGCATGAGGTCATGCTCGATTATTTAAAGCCATTAAAGGAAGGAAAGCTTCGCGCCAACTTTTCCGAGCTTTCGAAAGAAATAGATGAGCATCAAACGCATGTCACAGGCATGCTTGAATACTACTATCATTTTTTCAGAGGCATGTATGAATTCGGACGGAGGGAGTATATTGCTGCCATATCGTCTTATCAAAAGGCAGAGCACAAGCTTTCTTTTGTATCAGATGATATTGAACGTGCGGAATTTCATTTTAAAATGTCAGAAATATATTACCACATGAAACAAACGCATATCTCGATGCACCATGCTAAACTAGCGCTGGATGTTTATGTTCAGCATGAACTGTATGCGCTTCGCACCATTCAGTGTCAATTTATTG
The DNA here is from genome assembly GCF_001482475.1 of Bacillus sp. G1(2015b). Taxonomy (NCBI): domain Bacteria; kingdom Bacillati; phylum Bacillota; class Bacilli; order Caryophanales; family Bacillaceae; genus Bacillus; species Bacillus sp. G1(2015b). The sequence goes on from NZ_LKIC01000030.1 coordinate 54,836, forward strand.
TGGCCGGTAACTACGATGATATGAGAAGGCATGAAAAAGCATTACCACATCTCGAAAGAGCACTTGCGAGATCAAGAGAGTTTCAGAATGTGCGTTTTATTGCCTCCTCTTTATTTAATATGGGCAACAGTTATTACCGAATGGGAGACTTAGGCCGCGCACTCGAATTAATGAAAGAATCCATCTCGTTATTTGATCAAAATCAATCCGATCATCTTCGTCGATCTATAGACCCTCTTTATACAGCCGCTCAGATATTATACAAACAAGGAAAACACGAAGAAGCATTACACTACAGAGAAGAATGTATGAAGCGAGCAGAAGCTCTTCAAGATGACATTCATATTCAGAAAACCATATTTCTAGAAGCATTGTATTTAAGACAAGATGCGGAGCATATGAAACAAATTTTCCATTTTTTAGAGTCTGCCTATGCATATCCTGATATAGAGGAGCTGGCATTAGATACCGCAAAGTATTATAATGAAATGGGGGATTATGAAAAATCTTCCATGTTCTATGGGGAAGCGGAACATGCGCGAATCTATATTCAGAGAGGGGATTGTTTATATGAATTTTAAAAAATGGGCAGTCGTCTGTACAAGCATCACCATCATGGCATTGTGGCTGGCAGCAGCAAATGCCGATCCAGATAACAGAAACCATACGCTAGAACAACCGAATCCACAGCATGACACGATCTAAAAGCCCTTGTTAAAGGGCTTTTTTTATGTCTAACAATTTTGGGACATGCTCATAAAAAGGGTTCAGGGAGGAAAACTTAAAAAAGAGTATTTATTGATTGACTCCGCAATTTAAATTGTGTACAATTCAATTGTAGAAAATATTATTGGAGAGAAAGAGGGTTATATTCATGTCAGACGTTTTATTTACAGCAACGGTATCAGCTGTCGGAGGAAGAGAAGGAAAGGTTGTTTCAACAGATGGTGTACTTGAGCATGATGTAGCAATGCCTGGAACACCAAGAGCAAAAAAACTTGAAAAAGCAACAAACCCAGAGCAATTATTCGCAGCAGGCTACTCTGCATGTTTTGATTCAGCCCTTCAAATGGTAGCAAGACAAGAGCGTATCCGTTTTGAAAGTGAAGTAACAGCACATGTCAGCTTATTAAAAGACAGTTCAGATGGCGGCTTCAAACTAGGCGTTCAATTAGAAGTAAAGGGAACTGGCATTGAGCAGTCAGTATTAGAAGAACTTGTTCATAAAGCACACGGTGTATGTCCATATTCAAAAGCAACTCAAGGAAATATCGAAGTAGAACTAGTAGCTGTCGCACAATAATTAGACATCAATAAAAGGCTGAGGGGATCGTTCCCTCAGCCTTTTGGTTGTGTTAAATTTTGCAAAAGCTCATGTAAAGAGGCGCGCAGTATTTTTAGCTCTTCTTCTGATCTGCCTGTCCCAGTCAGCATGTGAGACGGAATTGCAGTAGCCTTTTCCTTTAGCTGTTCTCCATATTCCGTTAAACGAATTTGCACAGACCGCTCATCCTCTTTCGAGCGTTCTCGGATAATGAGTCCGTTTTGCTCCATTCGTTTCAGCATGGGTGTGAGTGTACCGGAGTCTAAATAGAGAAGCTCTCCCATCGTTTTCACATTTAATGTTCCATGCTCCCACAATAAAAGCAGTGCCAAATATTGCGGATACGTAATGTTTAATTCTTCTAATAACGGTTTATACTGCTTCGTCATCTCTCGTGAACTTGCATATAACAAGAAACAAAGCTGATTTTCCAGCTTCATATGTTCAAATTCATTTGTCATGTCAGTCACCAACTATTTTTTGTCATACTTATCATTGTATAAGATTTTCTTCCTTTTTAAAATAAATACAGACGAAAAATGAAAAATTGTTCAATGTGCGATAAATGTTTGAGAAATGAATAGAACGTGAAAAGGATCAATAGATAAAGGAGGAGATGAAGATGAAACCATTATTCACAGCAAAAGTAAAGGCGCAGCATGGAAGAGCTGGACATGTTCGTTCAGAAGATGGTGTGCTCGATCATAACATTGTCATGCCTAACGCAAAGAAAGATGGAGAGACTGGTACAAACCCAGAGCAATTATTTGCAGCAGGCTATGCAGCTTGTTTCGGAGGAGCACTTGAACAGGTAGCCAAGAAGCAAGGGATAGAAATTGAATCGGAAGTAGAAGGACATGTCAGTCTTTTAAAAGATGAAAGCGACGGCGGCTTTAAGCTTGGCGTAAAGCTGATTGTGTCTGCGAAAGGTCATGATCATGACAAAGTGAAAGAGCTTGTCCATGCTGCACATGAATTCTGTCCATATTCAAAAGCAACAAGAGGGAACATTGAAGTAGAGCTTGAAGTGGCGGAGTAATAGTAGAAGACACCTGCTTACGAGCAGGTGTCTCAGCGTGTAGACAAACCCTCGCATTCTTTGTCAGGTCTGCGCTCCGGTGCTCATGAATGTCGAATTCGCTCCGCTCCGGTGCTCGCCCTTCCTAGACTTCAAAGGTTTTCTATCACGCTGAATTGTTGACAAAGGGCTAAAATAAAAACCATTTTAGCCCTTTGTCAACAATTCGCAACACCTGCTTACGAGCAGGTGTCTTTTTTTAATATTCTTTCTTTTTATCGTATGCTTTCCATGCTTCAAATGGCGCAAGGGTTTTTTGAGGTGTCAGCTTGTAAAATGGTATATTTCTTGATTCGTATTCTTTGTTGATTTCTTCATAAATAAACGAGTCATCAAAACCAGCATCCGCTGCATCCTGATGTCCAGCAGCAAAATACACCGCTTTTGGTCTAGCCCAGTAAATAGCGCCAAGGCACATCGGACAAGGCTCGCAGCTTGTGTATAGAGTGCAATCTTCTAATTGGTATGTATGTAGAGTTTGGCATGCATTTCGAATGGCTGTGACTTCTGCATGTGCGGTAGGGTCATTACTCGTTGTCACATTGTTGCTTCCCTCTGCAATAATCTGACCATCCTTGACAATGACTGCTCCAAAAGGGCCGCCAGTACCACTATTGACTCCTTCTACTGCAAGATCAATTGCGCGTTGTAAAAAATCTTCGTGATTCATTGTCTTCCTCCCTTTGTTCGACTGACTTCTCTAGTATAAACGAATCATGCTAGAAAAGAAATCGTCATAGTAGAAGATCGAACAGGCCAATTTACGCATAAAAAACCCCTGCCACGTTCAGCAGGGGAGAGGCATTCAATTATGCGTGCTGCGCCAGCTTTTTACGAGCGACTTCAGCAGCTGTGACCATGTTTTTCAAAGCAGCAATGGTTTCAGGCTCTTGTCTAGTTTTTAGACCACAATCCGGATTCACCCAGAAGCGATCTGTTGGACAAACGTTCAGCGCATCATCAATGATTTCGCTCATTTCTTCAACAGATGGAACGCGCGGGCTATGGATGTCATAAACGCCTAGTCCAAGTCCTTTCAAATACGGGTGCTTTTCTAAGTAATCGAGGAATCCGCCATGACTGCGTGAATGTTCAATTGTAATCACGTCAGCATCCAAGTCTTCGATCGTATCGACAATATCCTCGAAGTTACTGTAGCACATATGTGTATGAATTTGTGTGTCATTTTGAACGGATGATGTAGATAAACGGAATGATTCTGCTGCCCAGTTTAAATATTCTGCCCAATCACTTTCTTTGAGCGGAAGTCCTTCTCTTAGCGCAGGCTCATCCACTTGGATCACTTGAATACCAGCTGCCTCTAAAGCTTCTACCTCTTTACGCAAAGCGAAAGCGATTTGGAAAGCAATGTCTTTTCGAGAGATATCCGTTCTTGGGAAAGACCAGTTTAAGATGGTAACAGGTCCTGTCAGCATTCCTTTAACTTTTTTCTCTGTTAAACTTTGTGCGTAAACTGTCTCTTTCACTGTCATTGGCTCTGTAAACTCTACATCTCCATAAATGATTGGCGGCTTCACGCAGCGTGATCCATAGGATTGTACCCAAGCAAATTTTGTAAAGGCAAATCCGGCTAGCTTTTCACCGAAATATTCAACCATGTCTGTCCGTTCAAATTCTCCATGTACGAGCACATCCAGGCCAATTTCTTCTTGAATATCAATCCATCGTTTTGTTTCTTTCTTAATAAATTCATCATACTCTGCATCTGTCCACTCATTTTTGCGCCACTTTTGACGAGCACTGCGCACTTCGGCAGACTGCGGGAAGCTGCCAATCGTTGTGGTTGGAAGAAGCGGGAGCTCAAGAGATTCGTTTTGGATACGCAGGCGTTCTTCAAAGGCAACTGGACGTTTAAAATCTTTCGATGAAAGATTGTTGCGTTCCGCTGTGAGATCCGCATTTGTTCCTTTTGCGAACTCTTTTAAGGTAAGAAGTGCTTGTGCTGCTTCGTTAATGTCGGCATCAATGGCAGCTGCTCCTTTTGTTAAACCTTCTTTTAATAATGTCAATTCAGCCAGCTTTTCAGTGGCATAAGATAGTCCGTTTAATAGTTTTTCTTCAAGCTGTTCACTTGGGTGTTTGGCAACTGGTACATGCAGTAAGCTGCTTGATGGCTGCAGCCACACTTCTTTCGGCTGAGCCTCAGCAATGACTTCAGAAATAAAGGATAATCTTTCCCCAAGATCTGATCTCCAAATATTTCTTCCATCAATGATGCCAGCTGCTAAAATTTTATCTTTCGGGAAGCCGTGCTTTTTCACTTGATCCAGGTTGCGCCCTTGATCATGGACAAAATCAAGACCGATTGCTTCAACAGGATATGTGACAAGCTCTTCATACGCATCTACTGAATCAAAGTAGGTTTGAAGAAGAGTGTTCAAGCCAGGTACTGCTTCTTTGATCGTTTGATAAATTTCTTTTACAGATTTTACGTCTTCACTTGAAGCTGTGACAAGTGCAGGTTCATCAATTTGAACCCATTTGACGCCGGCTTCTTCAAGTTCTTTTAAAAGCTGCGTATAAAGCGGCACTAGACGCTGCTGGATTTCTTTCACTTCATTTGCTTCATAACCTTTAGAAAGTGAGACAAATGTATAAAGACCGAGTACAACTGGTTTTGTTTCAACACCAAATGCCTTTTTCACCTTTTCGTAAGCTTCAAGCGGTTTGTTGTGTGTGAGTTTAAATTCTGTGCTTTTTTCGTATTCTGGAACGATGTAGTGATAGTTTGTATTAAACCATTTTGTCATTTCACTTGAGACGGCATCTTTTGTTCCTCTTGCCATCGCGAAGTATGTATCTAGCGGGTCTTTTAAGCTGCGGAAGCGCTCTGGAATCCAATTGAACATAACAGCAGTATCCAGTACGTGATCATAGAAGGTAAAGTCTCCAGAAGGTACAACATCAATTTGTTGATCGATTTGTGTTTTAATGGCAGTTAAAAATTGTTCATCCAGTGTGCCTAAGAGGGTTTCGCGGTCTGTTTGACCTTTCCAGTAAGACTCAAGTGCTTTTTTCCATTCTCTGTTTAAACCAATTCGCGGAAAGCCTAGATTACTTGTTTTAACAATTGTCAATTCCAATTCCTCCTCTAAATATAAAAAGACATTTACGCTCATGATCAAGATTGATGAGGTAAATGTCTGGTTTAAAAGACAAAATGTGTGTGCGAAATAAGGCGTGAGTATCACTGACGCTTTTCCGACATCTCCTATCAACCGTAGGGGGTTTGATGTGATAGAGCGGCTGGTATCCTGGCTGGTGAATCTGCAAGCTTTTCATCCTTCCCATCTTAATGACAGTGGATTACTGAGAAAAGCTCTCCTCACTCACAGTGGCGGGACCGCGCCGGATTTTCACCGGTCTTCCCAATTAAAATTCGACGTGTAATCGAATTACCGACTCTCAAACTATGAATTTATTGTGTTCGATTATATAACGTTCACTTCATTTCGTCAAAGTAAATTTTGAATAATTTTAATTAAAAAAATCCTGAGAAAATTCTTACTTTTCTCAGGACCTCTTTTTAAGCTATAGAGATAAAAGATCTGCTTCCAATGTTTTTTCTAAAAGGACATCAGGCGCAGTTAAATATAAAAATCCATTCCCTACAAGGGCTTTCGACTGTTTTAATGGAAGGGTTCTTCTGACAAGCTGAGCATAGATCTCAGGCTCTGTCAGCTTGCGCTGGAACGCTTCTTCTTCGGCATTTTTGATAATGGCTAGTGCACCGCTTACGTGAGGGGCAGCCATTGAAGTCCCTGTGAGTCTGCCATATTTATGGTTAGGGAGAGTGGATAAAATGTCTTCTCCTGGAGCGACGAGGTCGATTTCTTTATTGGCATTAGAAAATTCAGAGGATTCTCTAGCAAGGGAAACAGAACCGACGGCAATGACTTCATTGTATGCTGCTGGGTAGGAGAACTCTTCCGTACGCTCGTCCCCGTCCCCTTCATTTCCTGCTGCACATACAACAAGCACACCGCTTTTCACCGCATTTTGAATGGCTTCCTGCAGGGCTGGCTCATTGCTTGGACCACCGAGAGACATGGAGATAATATCTACCTTCTGCTCTGCAGCATAGTTGATGCCATCAATGATCCATTCATATTTTCCGCTGCCATTTTCACCGCCAAGAACTTTCACGATGAGCAGCTTGGCTTCAGGGGCAACCCCTAAAATTCCGCCATTTTGATCTGTTGCGGCAATCGTTCCTGCTACATGGGTACCATGCCCATTGTAGTCTTTGACATTTTCAGCATCTCCATTGTCATCGTCGGTAAAGTTCTTTCCTCCGATAATCTGATCTTTTAAGTCGGGATGCTCTGTGTCACAGCCTGTATCAAGGACAGCAATGGTTATGCCTTTTCCTTTGAAGCCACTTGACCAAAGTTCGGGTGCTTTAATCTCCTGAATACTTTCCGGCGTCTCTTTCGCTTCCATCACATTGGCTTTTACTTCATACGGAATTAAGCGAATTTCACCTTTCATAAGAAAGCCCTCCTTATTTTGTTTTCAAAGTAGATTCAGGCTGCGTAATGTTATTGTATAAAAGAAACTTTTGATCGGAAAGGGTCAATTGTAATAATTTTTCAAATAATCAATCTATTATCAAAAGTGCAGTTCTCCTCACTTATTGACGAAAGAGCTCACCTTTTGAAGAAAACTCTTGATATCATATGAAAAAGAAGGAAATGCTGCATAGTGAGGTTGCACCTGTACAGATGAAAATGGGTGAATAGAACTAAAATAGGCAGATTGAAAAAGAATCAATAGATGAAAGAAGAGAAGAAAATAGATAAACCATGAGAGCAGATTATTGCTTTTCAATGATAACTTTATAAAGAATAAGAAATGTAAAAAGTATTTGACATTTAAGGGACTAATGCTATGATTATAAATGTAAAGACTATTTGACATTTTATTTGAAAGGGGACTAAAGATTGGATTACGTAAAGGTTGTCTATTCAGTTATAATATTATTGATCGGATTGTTCATTTTGATCACTTCGATGATTCAAAAGGGTGATGAACGAAAGAGATTTATTTACTCGAAAGCTCAATCTTATGCGTTTATTGTGGTTTTCGGTATGCTTTTATTAGAAGTCGCACAAAATATTTTTCTAACGATTCAAGGGAACTCAAATCAGGGGATTGGGATTTCACCTATCGCGTTCCTGTCTGTGGTTTCAATAATATATGTATTCACATTCCTCATTTACAGAAAAAAATATGGTGATTAAATGCAGAATCATATTAGAGAGCTAAGAAAATCTAATAAATTGTCTCAAGAAGAATTAGCTAAACTTTGTAAGGTGTCGAGACAAACCATTAATGCGATCGAAAATGATAAATATGACCCCACTTTGCAATTAGCTTTTGACATAGCTTTTGTTTTAGGAACTTCAGTAGATCAGCTCTTTGTCAGCAGACCTATAAAAAAGTAAACAGGCCTCAAGATGAGGTCTTTTTTTGAGTGGTTAGCCGTTTTATTTTCCTTTCAATTGATGTGCGGTTACTGTGTTAAAAAACAACTTCATTCAATATATTTCTTCTTTTATGAAAAAATAGATGTGAAGATTGTGACTGTTCCAAATGAGAAAGGCAACATATAATAATGGAAAGACAAGCTTGCCTTTCAGATAGGAGAGATAGAGATGAACAAAGGGAAGATACTCGTAGTCGAAGATGAAAAGAAAATCGCAAGGGTGCTGTCACTTGAACTTGAATATGAAGGATATGAGGTGACAGTCAAAGAGACAGGAATGGCCGGCCTTCAGGCTCTTGAAGAAGACAGCTTTGATTTGGTGCTGCTTGACGTTATGCTTCCAGAGTTAAGCGGTCTTGAAGTGCTGAGAAGGGTTCGAAAGACAAATACAGCGACACCCATTATTTTGATTACAGCAAGGGGAAGTGTCCCTGATAAAGTAAGCGGGCTCGATCTTGGGGCGAATGATTATATAACAAAACCTTTTGACATAGAAGAATTATTAGCACGAATTCGCGCGCAGCTAAGACTGAATATACATGCACAAGAAGAAAAGGATACAGAGCTGAGCATAGCAGATTTAACGGTCAACGAGAAAACAAGAGAAATACAAAGGGCTGGGCAAATGCTTGAACTCACGCCGAGAGAATATGACCTGCTTGTCCACTTACTGAACCATCAGCAGCAAGTGCTCACAAGAGATCAGCTTTTAACAGCGGTTTGGGGTTTTGATTATTTTGGTGATACAAACGTGGTAGATGTCTATATCCGTTATTTAAGGAAAAAAATCGATTACCCATTCGAAAAACAGCTGATTCACACAGTGAGAGGTGTGGGTTATGTGATGAAAGGATAAAGAATGAGATTAAAAAATAAGATTCAGCTTTATACGTCGTTGTCTTTGTTTTTAATGGTGCTCTTGTTTCATACAGCCATTTATTTTATTTTTTCGATGACCTTGACGCAAAAAGATATGTCCCGTTTGTCTGAGGTGGCTGAAAATATTGCCATTGCTTTAAAAAAATCAGAGGAAGAGGGTCTTCCGTCCTCGGAGCTGCTGAAGGCGTACCTGCCTCAAAATGGCATGATCCGTGTCGTGACAGAATCGGGAGAGTCAAAACTGACTGTCACAAAGGAATCAACGTTTAGCTCACTGCCTTTTACATACGAATCTGGCCAGACGGCTGAAATCAAAGAATACAATAAGCATATGGTTGCGTTCGCTGCTATTCCGGTCATTTGGACAAATGGTGAGATTATGTCGCTTCAAGTATATGAAGAAATCGAAAATACGGAAGAGAACTTAGCGTTATTAAAAATGATTTTAATCACAACCGGCGTTTTGTTTATTGTGCTTTCCTATTTTGCAGGCCACGTGTTAACAAAGCAAATTGTCCGGCCGATTAGCAGAATAACGAGTACCATGAAGGCAAGTATGAAAGAGAAGGCGTTTAAACGAATTGAATTAACAGGCGATTCAAAGGATGAACTATATCAAATGGGACAAACCTTTAATGAAATGTCCGAGATTCTCGAGAAGCATTATGAAAAAGAACAGCAATTTTTGCATGATGCCTCTCATGAATTAAAGACTCCGATTACCGTCATTATGAGCTACAGCAATTTACTAAAACGCTGGGGGCAAACACGTCCAGAGGTTGTAGAAGAATCTTCCCAAGCGATTCATGATGAAGCGAAAAAAATGAAAAGACTGACAGATCAATTACTGACATTGGCGAAAAACGGTCAGCCGTTATACTTGGATATGAAGCCGGTTGATCTTGGTCATTTGTGCAAGCAGCTATGTCATACACTTGAGGTGGCCACCAATCGAACGATTCAATCCCATGTGCAGACAGATCAGCCGCTGATCGCAGAAGGAGACGAAGAGAAAATCAAACAGCTTTTGACCATCTTAATTGATAATGCGGTCAAATATAGTAGAGAGCCAGTTGATGTGACCTGCGGATGGGCAGGAGACAAGCCATTTATTTCAGTGATTGATCAAGGAATCGGTATAAAAGAAGAGGATCTGCCGAAAATCTTTGACCGCTTTTTCCGTGTGGATGAAGCGAGAAATAGCGAGACGGGCGGAACCGGACTTGGTCTTTCAATTGCGAAGCAAATTGCAGAAGAACATGGGGCCGAGCTGAAGGTAGACAGCCGTATCGGCGAAGGGACAGCCATGACCATTCTTTTTCAGAAATGAATGGGTCTTTTCTCATCAATTTCTCATTTCCTCCTTATAAAATAGGAAATAGGAAGGAGGCGCTGCATGTCTAGAAAAACGAAAATGGTGCTTGCGCTCGCAGGATGTCTTGCAATTCTTGCGGCCTTTGCAATGCTCATGATCCAAACCATTGATCATAAAATATTAAGTGAAGCAGAAATGAAAAAAATGATCTCAAAAGACTACAATGGAAACATTACACATATTGATCTAATCAACCATAAACAGGACTATACATTGACGCTGGAAAATGCAAATGGCATCTACCAAATCATTGCATCTTCTGCAAGCGGTCAAATGAAAGAAATTAGACAGTTAAAAAGCTATCAGAAGCCGAATGAAAAAAATGCTGAGCTCCAGGCAGAAGAGGCGGCTGTTAAAAAGGTGAGCGGAACCGTCATTCAAAAAAAAGAGACGACAGATCGTTTTATTTTTACCATCCAATCAAAAAAAGAATTGTATCAAGTCGAGGTCGACAAACAGTCATTCAAGGTGCTTGAAGCAGAAAAGAAAAAACCAACCTCTAAAGAAAAGAAGCTCACAAAAATCACTGTCGAGGAAGCCATCCAAATTGCTGTCAAAGAAGTTGGCGGAACAGTGGATGATGCCGATCTTGAAACATTCAGCGGTATGCTCGTATTTGAGGTGGAGCTGGATTTGCCTGACGGCAGAGAGGCAGAGGTACTTGTGAACGCCTATACAGGAGACATTGAGGGCATTACGTACGAAAACTAATCCTTTTCTCATGATATTCTCATGTTTCTTTCCTTCCTTTATCATCTTGTTTTCTTAAGATATAGAAGAAATCAAAAAGAGGAGGAAATGAACATGATGAAAAAAGTACTAGTAGCTACTGCATTAACGGGAACTCTTGTCGCAGGTGGTTTCACACTTCAAGCGCAAAATACAAATCAAACAGCAAACGCCGAGCAAGTCGTGCAAAAGAAATCGTCTTTTGTTTCAAAGAAACAAGCTGAAAAAGCAGCCTTAAAAGTGGTGAAAGGCTATGTAGACGATGTGGATCTTGAGCGTAAAAAAGGAAAATGGGTGTATGAGGTCGAGATTAAAAAAGGCGGCTTTGAATATAAAGTATATGTCGATGCAAAAACTGGAAAAGCGCTGAATGATCCAGTCAAAGAAAAGAAACAGAATGTGAAGATCACGAAAAAACAAGCTGAAAAAATTGCTCTTGCAAAAGTAAAAGGCACAGTCACCGATTCTGATCTAGATAAAGAAAATGGTGTGTACATCTATGAAGTTGAAATCACAACACCAAGCGGCGAGGAAGTTGATTTTGAGATTTCCGCTAAAACGGGCAAAATCCTGAAGCAAGAATGGGATGATTAAGCCATCATCAAACCTTACACTTTCATGTGTAAGGTTTTTTCATTGGGACAAACTACGGGAAAGGAGGCGAGAGAATATGAAGAAAAAAGAAGAAGAGCAGACAATGGATTATGCGGAATACGTTCCGCATCCTGATGGAGAAGGATATGCTTTGTTTTTGCATGATTCCTTTCATCTCCTCTCCCAAGAGGATATGAATCAGCCGGAAGAGGAATAAAAAGACATGAAAGGGCGATGGTAAGAGTTGTCCATCGCTCTTTTTTTGAAAAGTAAGCGAATACATAAGAATACTTGGCATCTTGCTTATTGACATCATTCCGCTTTTTCTGTAATCTCAGTGTGTTAACAATATGAGACTTCGTTAGGTGAGGCTCCTGTATGGAGATACGCTGCTGCCCAAAAATGTCCAAAGACGCCAATGGGTCAACAGAAATCATCGACATAAGGTGATTTTTAATGCAGCTGGATTTTATCCTATGCCATACAGTGCTAAAGCTCTACGATTGAAGGAGCAAGTGTTTATTTTGTCATGCTTACAAAGCGCCTTCATTCGGTTGAAGGTGCTTTTTTATGAGAAAAGGAGGTGTGGGGATGGATCATCCCGATTCGAGACACATAGAGAGTATGTCAAAAGATCAGATTGACGCATCAGACAGAGGAGATCCTGACCCCCGCACATTCTAAGGGATTCGGGTATCTCCTGACTTTGGGGAGGTAACAGCGATGATACAGAACATTACGTACGATGAACTCATTTTAAGAATCATTATTTTGTTAAGAGATGGCAAACGCAAAGAATTCAAAAACATTATGGAAGAACTTCAGCCATATGATATGGCCTATTTATTTAAAGAACTTCCAGAAAAACACCGCGGCCGCTTCCTTAGCTTTTTAACAGTCGATGATGTGACGGAAATGATGGGTGAGCTTGAGCGCGAGTACCAAGAAATTGTGCTTGAAAAAGTAGGGAAAGACAAAGCCACCTTCGTCACAAACAAAATGGATAACGATGACCTAGCCAACTTGTTTGATGAAATGGATGATGAGCTGAAAGATCAGCTTTTATCAAACATGGAGGCAGAGGAATCAAAGGCCGTCCAGCTTCTCATGAATTATCCTGCTGAGACAGCAGGCCGGATTATGACCAACCGGTACGTATGGATTCCTCAGCACTATACGGTTCAGGACGCAGTTGTGAAGTTGAAAAGCTTTGCTGAAATTGCAGAATCGATCAACTATTTATATGTCATTAACGATCAAAAGCAGCTTGTAGGGGTTCTGTCCTACCGCGATCTCATTTTAGGTGAACCAGATGAAAAAGTGCAGGATCTTATGTTTACAAGAGTCATTGCCGTTGGAGCCTTTCAGGATCAGGAAGAAATCGCCAAGCTGATTGAACGGTATGATTTTCTTGCCATTCCTGTCGTGGAAGAGAACAATGTCCTCGTCGGAATCGTCACAGTCGATGATATCATTGATGTCGTCATCCAAGAGGCAGGAGAAGACTATGAGAAGTTCGCAGCCTCTGGTAAAGATATAACATTCGACACGCCCGCTTTTGTTGCAGCATACCGACGTCTCCCGTGGCTCATTTTGCTCTTATTCATTGGGCTGATTTCAGGCAGTATTTTAAATTACTTTGAAGATACCCTTCAGCAAGTCGTCGCTTTAGCCTTCTTCATGCCAATGATTGCTGGGATGACAGGGAATACAGGGACACAGTCGCTAGCGGTCGTCATTAGAGGACTTTCAAAAGAGGAATTAACTAAAAAAACCATTGTACGCCTGATTTTTAGAGAGCTCCGAACCAGTATTTACATTGGGATTGTCTGTTCCATCATTATTACAGTCGTCGCAATGGTGTGGCAGGGCAATATGATTTTAGGTTTTGTTGTCGGGTCCTCACTACTTGCCACACTGATTATTGGAACGATGGCAGGTACGATCGTGCCTATTATTTTACACAGATTAAACGTCGACCCTGCTATTGCATCTGGGCCGCTTATTACAACATTGAATGATATTTTATCACTGCTCATCTATTTTGGAATTGCGACAGCATTCCTCCATACACTTATGTAGCAAGAAGACTGTAAAACATGACGTTTTACAGTCTTTTTTTGTATAAAGATTGCATATAGCGCTTCCATCCTTTACATTTTAAGGAGAAGGTGGGAGAGAAACATGAAGAAGTTTTTATTCATTGTGATGTGTTTGCTTTTGCTGAATGCATGTCAAAGGGAAGACGAGGGGAAAGACCGGAGGCTAGTGGCTGCAGAGCATATGCTTGAAGCCATCACTGAAGGAAATAAAAGAAAAATGGAAGACGTCTACGTCGAAGGTGCGGTCCCGAGCCCAAATGACATTCTGAAATTGAAAAAAGAATGGGGCATAGACACACTTTCTTATGAGGACTTTCAATTGGAAGAAGCCAGCATTCATGTGTTCCATGCGAATTACGAAGATGCAAAAACCGGGAAGAAAAAGGCACTTGCCCTCCGGGTGAAAGAAGATCCAGAAAGAGGCGGTGTGCTAATTGACTTTGTAGGGGTTGTTGAAGGGTCTGAGGCATCCTCTAAATAAAAGTCAAGGTATATTTAAAAGGATAGAAGAGCCGACAAAAATAAGCTCTCCTATCCTCTTTTTTATCACAAATCAGTTATACCCATTAACTCCATAAAGTGTGAGAGGGCACTGGTCATGTAAGAATCGCGGCGCCTTATAAACACAGTGGGTACTATTCTATGTGGCTCCGGTAATGGATGACAGGTAAAGCCGCCTTGCACCCGGGATTCAACCATAGATTTTGGCAATACGGTAACTCCCAGTCCGTTTTCAACGCATTTAAGCACGCCCTCTAAAGTACCATATTCCATTACCTTCATAGGAGGATAACCGCTGCTCTCTAGCCATTGCTGCCAACGGCCTAAATAGATGCAATGAGCGAATGACGAGAGCAATGGTTCGTGTAAAATTGATTCTACCTGGAATTGCTCCGAGGAGTAGCTTGTAATCAGGACCAGGGATTCGTCCAATACAGGATACTCCATAATTTCCGGATGAAGAATGGGCCCATCTACCAATGCGCCGTCTACCTTGTAGTTGAGAATAGCGTTAACTTGATCTACTGTAGGTGCCATATACATACTCAATTCTACTTGTGGAAAATTCTTATGATATTCGGCAAAAATTTTTGGCAATCTTGTAGAAGCGGTTGACTCTATAGATCCAATGTGTAAAGTTCCCCGCGGAGTAGAGGAAAGCTTTACTGCCTCTATCGCTTCTTCGAAATCGTAGAGTAATTTGTTTACATAGGGCAATAGTTCGCGTCCTGCAGGTGTTAAAGATATCTTCTTATGATATCGATAGAGAAGAGGAACTCCTAATTCTTGTTCAAGACGTTGGATTCGTGCAGTAACATTGGACTGCACATAATTTAATTTCTGTGCCGCTTTTGTGATGCTTTGTTCAATTGCAACGGCTTTAAAAACTTCCAAAGATTTAATATCCAAAATAACTCTCCTTTTTGCATCACAAATTGTGATTAACTATACGTTATTTTTTGATTTTACGTGATCCAACGGAATAAGTAAACTTAATGATATAAGAGGTTGATGCTAATTGTGTCCCTTGGTATTTGATCATGAGGAGGATGGTGAGGTAGGGAATTTTATCTGGAAAAAGATAAACAGACGTTTCCAATGAATGAGGAGGGAATCTATTGATTTCTAAGACGAATATCCAAGAGAAATTTTTGCAAATAAATGATTATTGGAATCCTAGAATAAGCGGAGAATTGAACGATTCATACATTAAAATGGTAAAAGTTAAAGGTGAATTCATTTGGCATCACCATGATGACGAGGATGAAATGTTTTTTGTATGTAAAGGGAAGCTGGTCATCCGTTTCAGGGATAAAGAAATAGCTCTTAATGAAGGGGAGTTTATTGTGATACCTAAAGGAATTGAACATCAGCCAATTGCTGAAGAAGAAGTTCATTTGCTATTAATTGAACCTAAAACGACTCTAAACACTGGGAATGTGGTCAATGAACGAACCGTTTCGATTCCTGAACGAATCGATGAACACTAACTCGTTGCACTTAACAGGCGCGTTAGTTAAAAAAGAGGCAGCAATCGCTGTCTCTTTTTCATTCAGCAATTGCAACAATCAATACGAACAAAGCTTTGATTTTAAAGAGTAAGCGATTCTTTTTTGTTTAACGATTTTTATACCGAAAGTGTGCATTAATCTGGCCTTCAAGCATTTTTTTCTTAAATTGTCCGCTTTTTAGCGCTTGTTCTTTTTTCTTCATGTCTTTTAAAATTTCAGCTGTCTGCACACCGTCTTCCCGTTTATTGGCGATGTCCATTAAACGTTCAACATCTGCAAAAGAATATTTCCGTGTGCCTCTTGTTGAGCGCTGGGGGTAAATGAGTTTACGTTCCTCATAATATCGGATTTGCCTGACGGAAAGCCCTGTTAACTCACTGACAATCCCGATTGAAATGACTTTTTTATCTTTATAAGATACATCTTCCTGCGTCATATACTCACCCCTGCAAGTCTTTTCTTCATATTATATAGAACGAGAAGTAAAAAAACCTATCGTTTGTTAGAAAATATAACACAAAAACGAAAAAAATGAAAAAACTATGGAAGGAAAGATAACAGGTAATGTGCAATGCATCTTACGTCGGCATATAATCATGGTGAGTTGACATAGGAGGAGGAGCATATAATGGAGCAAGCACAGATCATTCGTATGGCAAAAGAAATCATCGCATTAGATGTGAAGAGGGATGAATTGCTCGAGCAATTCATGCAGGCTGCGGGTCAGAATGCACATGCGCTTCTAAGAGCCATGCAAAATGATTTGTATAAGAGGTCTTCATAAGCACCCGATCCAAATCACTTGATAGGAGGGGATAATCGGTGCGGCGTATATTAAAAGAAGCTTTAGCAAAAGAAAGACATTATTATACGAAGCAGCTATGTTCATTGGGGGTTTACAGCCCTGATGCGGCCAAGAACATGACAATTAGTGACTTAAAAAAAGAGTATCATTTCTTTTTCAACAAAACAGAGCGCTGTTTGTAAAAATCCCTTGAAATGTGCGTATGTCACATAAAGGGTTCTTTTTTTGTTTAATATTATAGCAATATTGAATTTTGTAGAAATTTGGCGAATGAAGTGCAAGAAACCATAGATTCTTTACAGATTATGTTAAAGTGTGTCGCATCTTGATGGTTTGCTGAAAAAGCTTTTTTTCGAGATGATTGTGAAAAATAAGAAGGATTTTAAAAGTTTATATCGAAAACTTATACATAACACGAATGGAGTCACTTATGTGGTTGAAAGGGTTTTCAAAAACGTACTTCTATTTTTTACGAAAGGCTCCAACTGCACCGCAAGACAGCCTTGAAGTTAAAAAAATATTATAAGAGGTAGATATGTGATGAGACTATCGTTTAATGAAGAAGAAGTAGAACGCTCAATGACGCTTTACAAGGTTTTTGCAAGAGCATTTAAAAGCGTTTCAGAACACAGTATTAGAGACAGCAAAGAGCATGGGTTTAATCCAACTGAATTTGCCGTACTTGAATTACTGTACACGAGAGGTGCTCAAAAGCTTCAGCAAATCGGCTCAAGACTCCTGCTTGTCAGCGGGAATGTGACGTACGTAATTGACAAATTAGAACGAAATGGTTTCATTGAAAGAGAACAGGACCCCAAGGATAAACGTTCGGTTTATGCCCATTTAACGGATAAAGGGCGAAGCTATCTTGACAAGATTTATCCGATCCACTCTCTTCGGATTGCGCGTGCATTCTCTGGTCTGACGCGTGAAGAACAAGAGCAACTGATTAGTCTATTGAAAAAAGCAGGTATTCACAGTCAGCATTTATTATTTAGATAAAACGAAAAGGTGCCATGATTGGCACCTTTTCAATTGTGGACAAAGGGCTAAAGTGATCTTTATTTTAGCCCTTTGTCTTCTTCTCAGTTCTCAGCTCAGCGTGACAGAAAACCTTTGAAGTCTAGGAAGGACGAGTACCGGAGCGGAGCGAATTGAGCATTCGTGAGCACCGGAACGCAGGACTGACACCGAATGCGAGGGTTTGTCTGCACGCTGGAAGGTGCCATGATTGGCACCTTTTTTATGTATCAAGATGAGCCGGATAGGCGATGAATTTTTCGATATCGCTTGCTGGCAGCGGCTTGGCATAATAAAACCCTTGCAGGTCGTCACAGCCCTGGGCAGATAATAGCTGGGCCTGTGCAAATGTTTCAACACCTTCTGCTATCACTTCGAGAGATAATTGGTGTCCCATCGCTATAATAGCCCCTGTAATCTGTTCTGACTTTGAATCACTTAAAATATCCTCAATAAAGGATTTATCAATTTTCAGTCGATGAATAGGTAAATCCTTTAAATAGCTTAAGGAGCTGTGGCCTGTACCGAAATCATCAATACTAATGCGGACGCCAAGTTGTTTTAGCGATGTTAGCACTTGTTTTGATTGCTTGATATTGTCCATTGTCATACTTTCTGTGACTTCAAGCTCCAAGAGGGACGGTTTCAGGTCGTATTTTTTCAGTGTCAGCTTGATCAAATCAATTAAGTCTTCAGAATTGAATTGTTTCGCAGATAAATTCACAGCCACAGGGATCTTTAGCCCATCGTCATACCACCTTTTTGCCTGCTTACCAGCCGTATCAATGACCCATCTGCCAATATCGATGATCAGTCCTGATTCCTCTGCCAGCTCAATAAAAGCCTCAGGTGACTTTAAGGAACCATCTGGTGCCTTCATTCTTAAAAGGGCTTCAACCCCAGTCATCTGTCTTGTTTTGGCACTGACTTGCGGCTGGTAGTGAAGGACAAATTGTTCTCTTTGAATGGCATCCCTCAGCTCTAGCTCCCGGTTTAACCTGTCCTCACTCAATCTTTCCATGGATTCGGTAAAGAACTCATAACGGCTTTGCTTATGTTTTTTGGATAAATACATGGCCATATCGGCTTTTCTCATCAGCTCCATTCCGTCTTTGCCATTTTGCGGAGAGATAGCGATCCCAATGCTGATCGATGTAATGAGTTGATGGTTCTGGATGAAAAAAGGACGTTCAAATTGATGAATGATATTTTTAGAAAATTGTTCGACTTTATATGTATCATGATCCATGTGAGGAAAGATCATTAAAAATTCATCGCCGCCAAGTCTTGCGATAAAGCCATTGTCCGGTAAACATTGTGTCAGTCTATTTGCGGCAGCTTTCAGCAGTAAGTCTCCGAT
This sequence comes from Bacillus sp. G1(2015b), assembly GCF_001482475.1. NCBI lineage: Bacteria > Bacillati > Bacillota > Bacilli > Caryophanales > Bacillaceae > Bacillus > Bacillus sp. G1(2015b). The sequence continues at coordinate 73,623 of NZ_LKIC01000030.1, forward strand.
GTTATGCCCAAGTGCATCATTAATAATTTTAAAACGATTTAAGTCAAGAAACAGAACCGCTGTTGATGTTTTTGACTTTTCTTGAGCGGAGAGAACATCATTTAAATGATTAATGCCGTGGCGGCGGTTAGGAAGCTCTGTTAATGCATCATAATGTGCCATCACATGAATTTCTTTTTCTGCTATCCGCTGCTGCGTTAAATCTTTTAAAACAAGATAAATGCTGTCGAGTGAATTGTTTACATGGACAGGTATGTAAGTGACATGATAATAATAAAAACGATCTGCTGCTTTCAGTTCTGCTTCGCGTGTAATGGCTTTTTTTGACTGAGAAATAAATTCTTCCCACAATTCAGTAGGCATCACATATTGGCTGACATCATCACCAATCTTAGAATTGCACAACTCTAAGATTTGTTTACCTGAGTCATTTGCAGAAAGCACCTTTCGATGGACAGATAACACGATAATACCGTCTATATTATGCTTGATCAGCGATTGAAACCGCTGTTCATTTTCCTTCAGCTGATCTGACTGTGTCATGATCCGGTGATCAATATAGGCACCAAAGATCATCAGCGTTTGGACAATCAGTGTCATCAATCCTATGAAAAGCGACAGGCTGAATGGCGACATTTCAAAAAAACCACCTTCAGCGGTCTGTCCATTTGTATGATAAAACATGGTAGAGGCAGCCATACCAGTATAATGCATACCTGCTATAGCACCGCCCATCAACATTGAACCAAGACCCTTTAAAAGATAATTCTCCCGTTTACTTTTAGTGCGGTCAACACGAAAGAAGAGCTTCAGTGAGAAGTAGGAGGTAATGGCAGCAATGAAAAACGAAAGAAAAAAGAGGACTGGATCATAGCTGATTGAGACATTGGTCATTGATTCCATTCCAAGATAATGCATGCTGCAAATAGCTGAACCCATGGTGATTGAACTAATGAGCAGCCGTCTTTTAGAGAGCTGCTTTTGAATGCATATTGAAAAAGCGATCAAGGATCCGATAAATGAGGCCAAAATCGATAAAATCAGTAAGTATGTATCATATGTGATGCCAACACGCATTTGAAATGCCATCATGCCAATAAAATGCATCGACCATATCCCCATTCCCATGATCATTGCACCAATGAGCAGCCATACCTTTTTCTTTGCACCGCTTGATTGTGCTACCCTGCTGGCTATATGAAGAGCTGAGTAGGAGGCAACAGCGGCGACAGCGATTGACAGAAAGACAAGCCATCCATTGTAGCTTCCTGTTAAATGGGTCATGTAAGAAAACCTCCAGTACTTTAAAACAGACATATACTTAATATATCGGATCGAATGGCTTCTGTGTTCACCTTTCCTTCACTTAAATACAATAATCAACGTTTTTTTCACCCTTCTTTTATAGTAAAATCAAATTTAATGTAAAAAAACGACGAAAAGCGAATCGTTTCTTCGGTTTTATTCGTTTAATATATGGTGTGATTCTAAAAGAGATAGAATCAGTCAAATGATTATGTTTGAAAGGGATTGATAAACATCGAAGATTTTATTATTTCTTTAGCTGATGCCTTTAAGAACTTGTCATACTTTGGCATCTTCCTCGCATTATGCATTGAATTTGTACCTGCTGAAGTGGTTTTGCCTCTTGCGGGTTACTGGGTCTCAGAAGGGGACATGGCTTTTATCGGTGTTGTGGCGGCCGGCTCCATTGGCGGCGTGGCTGGTCCTTTGACCTTGTACTGGTTAGGACGTTACGGCGGCAGACCCTTTTTAAATAAATATGGAAAGTACTTTTTTATAAAACCTGAGTCGCTTGATAAATCGGATGCTTTCTTTGAAAAGCATGGCGGATTCGTCGCATTCAGCGGCCGGTTCATACCAGGAGTCAGAACACTTATCTCCATCCCGTGCGGTATTGCCAAGATGAATGTGTGGGTCTTTTGCCTGTATACGTTTTTGGCAATTACACCAATTACGTTTGTGTATGTGTATCTTGGATTTATGCTCGGAGAGAACTGGAAAGAGGTTGGCGCCATCTTAGATCCATATCTTTTACCAATTGGGATCGGTGTTGTGTTATTGTTTGTTCTCTACTTATTGCTAAAACGAAGAAAAAGAAAAACAGAAACGCCAACTGCCTAATCAATGGATCGAAGTGAATTTCACCTGTTGACAATCCAGTGTCTATTGATTAAGATATAAGTAATCTAAATATTCTAAATCCCGCCAAAGGGGAGTAGCGTCCGGTTTTACCGGAAACAAAGTCGTCATTACATGGACTGATGTTCATCGGCTTTGTTGGCATGATTCTACATATCACATGTCTAGCAAGACCTTTGCCATTACAGGCAAAGGTCTTTTTTGCATTCATAAGCCTTTGTCTGTTGTGGGACAATAGATAAAAACAAGGAGGAATGATGATGGATGCAACCATTATTTTAGAGTACGGGTGGGTTCTACTCGTACTGATTGGATTAGAAGGGATTTTAGCAGCTGATAACGCGCTGGTCATGGCCGTGATGGTCAAACACCTTCCTGAAAAACAAAGAAAAAAGGCACTGTTTTACGGACTTGCAGGTGCGTTTGTCATGCGATTTGGTTCTCTGTTTCTTATTTCGTTTTTAGTGGATGTATGGCAAGTTCAAGCCATTGGCGCAATTTATCTTCTTTATATTTCCATTCACCATATTTTAAAATCGCACGTATTTAAGAAAAAGGAAACTGAAACAAATATGAAACAAAGCGGCTTCTGGGCAACAGTCGTGAAAGTAGAGCTTGCCGACATTGCTTTTGCTGTTGATTCCATATTAGCGGCCGTCGCTTTAGCTGTGACACTGCCGAAAACAAGTCTTCCGCAAATCGGTGGACTCGATGGCGGTCAATTTATTGTCATTCTTTTAGGCGGTATTATTGGTCTTGTCATTATGCGATTTGCAGCAACTGTCTTTGTGAAACTGCTCAAAACAAGACCGAGCCTAGAAACAGCAGCATTTGTCATTGTCGGATGGGTGGGTGTGAAGCTCACGCTTTATACACTGTCACATCCAGCCATTGGGGTCGTATCGTCTCATTTTATCCATTCAGCATTATGGAAAATCATTTTCTGGACAGTGCTTCTCGCAATTGCAGCATTTGGCTGGTTTTTATCAAGTCCATCAAGAAAAGGCGGGCAGGAAAACGAGGAGAAACAAGAGGCGCGCCTGGGAGAGTAGGTTTTTTGAAAGAAATATCATTTCATTTTCATAACACGTATATTACAAATAAGGGGGAGATACCCCCTTATTTCTTTGCTTTTAGACGAAACATTGTAAAGTAGATGATGACATACATGTCATAATTGAGTAACAGGAAATGAATTCCTCATTTCTTCCTTTGCGCTTCCCTCATAAATTAGCTATCATAAATGAGTAATATAGGGAGAACTGAGGTGAAACCATTGCTTAGCCTTTTGTTTAAAAAAGGAAAGAAAAAGCAAACATTAGAGCAGTCGGCTATCAGTATTCAACAAGGTGATAGCGAACTGCAAAATGCATTAATAGAGCAATACAAACCATTTGTCGCTAAGACGGTTTCATCCGTTTGTAAACGATATATAGATGAAAAAGATGATGAATTCAGCATAGGCTTAATTGCCTTTAATGAAGCGATAGAAAAATACTCTGCCGAAAAAGGAAACTCACTGCTTGCTTTCGCAGAATTAATTATTAAAAGAAAAGTGATTGACTATATTCGTAAAGAAGCAAGAAATGCGCCAACGGTTCAAATGGACCTGCAAGAAAGTGAGAATGGCGAATACTCTCAAAGCATGATTGAAGCAGAGCTCTCTGCAAATGAATATAGGCGTTTAATTGAACAAGAACATAGAAGAGAAGAGATTGAACATTTTAAAGAACGACTGAAAGTATACGGTCTCACGTTTCAAGAGCTGCTTGAGCATTCACCAAAGCATGCAGATGCCAGGCAAAATGCCATTAAAGTAGCCCATACACTCGTTGAACACGATGAGCTGAGAACGATTTTATTTCAGAAAAAACAATTGCCGGTCAAACAGCTGGAAAAGCTAGTGGAAGTCAGCCGCAAAACGATTGAGAGAAATAGAAAATATATCATTGCGATGGCGATCATTATGACAGGTGATTATGTGTATTTGAAAGATTACCTTAAAGGGGTGCTTAATTCATGAGAAGAGGCATTATAGTAGAGAAAAACAAAAAATATGTCACGCTGCTGACCCCTGATGGACAATTTCTGCGGACAAAATATGAAGAGCAAAACTATGAAATCGGCCAAGAAGTGACATTTCCAAATGAATCACGTCTTGAAAGAAAAAGAGCCGGTTTTTTTGACCTGCTTCGTTTACGTCCTTTAAATGCAGGAATCCTATCAATAGCAGCGATTATTGTCGTAATTTTTACTATGATGCCATCTTTCTCAAGTCAAAAAGCATATGCGTATATGACAATTGACATTAACCCAAGCTTTGAGCTGAAGCTTGATCACAATTATCAAGTGATCGGTGTCACACCGCTGAATAAAGATGCGAAGCAAGTACTGGCGAGTATGAAGGATTTAGAAAAAAACGACATGACCAAAGTCGTGCAGGAAATTATAGATGACTGTGACAAAAAAGGATATGTGAACGACTCTAAAAGTATTTATATTTCAACCGTTTATGAAAACAAGCAGGACAATACATATAAAACAAACGTAAAAAGCAAAATTAATACCATTTCTGGTGAATATCAAAAACGCAATTATAAGCTGGAAGCTGTGGAAAGTGACCTGGAAACAAGGGAAAAAGCTCAAAAGGCAGGCATTTCAACAGGAACATATATTAGAAATCAAGAAATGCAAGACAAAGAACATGAAGATATCAAAAAGGATGAAGACGCAGCAGAGAACGATGCTGTGAAGGAAGAAGATCCTAAGAAACATGATGAAGAACAAGCAGATCAAGACAAACAAGAAGACGTAAAAACAGACGATAGCAAAGAGATGCAGCCAGATCAAGAGGCTCCAGAAGCTGAGGACAAAGAGCAGAAGGAAGCAGAGAGGGAAGAGCAAGGATCTGTTCAAAAGCCTCAAAAACCTGAGGATGAAAGCAAAGACAACAAAATAAAGGAAGAAAAGGTTCCTTCTTTCGATAAAGAGCAAAAAAAAAATCACTCAACTGATCGTGATGAAAGAAGACACTGGAACGGACCATCACGTGGTGATGCGGAAAAACACGCAAAAAAAAACGGCAGGGATCTGAACAATCCTTCCGCTGAACAAAAAAGAGAACATGCAAAGCAAAAAGGGGAAGGTGCACCGTTTCCTTATCGCGAGAACCGGCATGAGCACACATATGAACAATAAAAAAACGCCAGAATAGCTCCGGCGTATTTCACCATGTCTTTATTTAGATTGATTGCCCATTTGTGATTGAGCTTGTTGAACGAGTCTTTTTGTGATTTCACCACCAACAGAACCGTTAGCACGTGAGACTGTATCTGAACCGAGAGTGACGCCAAATTCTTGCGCGATCTCGTATTTAAATTGATCTAAAGCTTGTTCTACTCCAGGAACAAGAAGTTGATTTCGATTTGCCATGTCATATTCCTCCTTTCACCTCATGTTTGTTGCGCCTTCTTATTTTGAAAAAAACGGCGTGCAATTATGCTGGCAATTGCTGTACAAAAAAGCCGAGGTGATGGAAGTCACCTCGGTTCTTATTTATCCCTTATTCAGCTGCAGCGTATTATACATCATTTCTTGAGCTGTGCTTTGCAAATGAGAAGTAAAGACAGAGAAGACGGTAGAACTGATAATTCCTTTAATCAAATGCCATTGGCTCTTCGTCAATTCTGTAAACTCGTCATGGAGCTTGTCTGTCTGCTCCTCGGTTATTTCTCGTAAATTTGTTTCCTTTAATGGAAATTGTGTATGGTGATAAATAAAATCAAGGACGTGCGCATATGCTTCATAAAAACGGATTGGACTAATAATATCATCTGTTCGATCTGTGATGGTGTTAAATAAGGCAGATAAGATCACACGAATGGTATCGAAGTCAAAAACTGATTTTAAATCCCTGACAATTAATAAAATAACGACCTGATCAATAGAGTATTTTTTGCCAAGCTCTGGATGGCCAATCATATCTTTAATATCACGTTTGATCCAATTTTGAATCGCCGTCGATTTAAGAGAAGTCAGCTCACACAAGTTGCCAAGCTCAACAATTTCATTTGTAGACAGACCATGCTCTGATTTTTGCTTCCGCCGTTCAAGCTTCTCAAAAAAAGACGGGATCTTTAATTCATCATAGTCATGATCCTTGCCATTTTTTACAGATAGTTTCAAAAGCTGAAGCGGAGTCAGATCTCCCTCTCCTTTTAGAGAATACAGAAGTCTTGTCATGTCAATTCTCGTTAATTTAAAAGTAACCATGTTCCACCTCATTTGTACGTCAAAACGTGATTATTGATCTAATTCAACATCATAGTCTCTTTTTGATGAAAATGCAAAATAAACTCAAAATCAAAGCCGGCGCGTCACAATTTGTTCACTTTTAAGCTGGAGCAAATGTCGTAAATATTGATGTGACGGGGCTTTAGCCGTTATGATAAACAGAGAAAGTGATTCCTTTTTCCTTGCAATTTGAGACGTTTATTTTTATAATTTTATTAATAAGTTCATTTGAACTTAATATGACAGCGGAGGTTATGTATGGGTAAGAGAATATTTCTGTTTATATTAACGAACATTCTTGTTATCACTACGATTGGTATTGTACTGTCGGTTATTAGTGCAGCAACTGGTGTTGGTTCTTATATAGGAGCAGACGGAAGACTTAATATCCTTTATCTTCTTGTATTCAGTGCAGTTGTTGGTTTTGTTGGCTCGTTTATGTCACTTGCAATGTCTCGTTGGATGGCAAAAATGATGATGGGTGTACGTGTGTTAAATCCAGAAAAGGATTCATTAACATATGATGAGCAGCAGCTTGTTGACCGAGTGCACAGACTTTCAAGAGCAGCAGGCCTTTCTAAAATGCCTGAGGTTGGTATTTATCAATCATCTGAAGTAAATGCATTTGCAACAGGTCCTTCTAAGAGAAGATCACTTGTTGCGGTATCAACTGGATTACTTCATGAAATGGATGATGCAGCAGTTGAAGGTGTAATCGCCCACGAAGTCGCTCACGTTGCAAATGGTGACATGGTGACAATGACGCTGCTTCAAGGAATCGTCAACACGTTCGTTGTCTTCCTTTCAAGAATTGCGGCATGGATCGCAAGCCGTTTTGTTTCACGTGAAGAGCTTGTGCCGATTGTTCACTTTATCGCTGTGATTGTTTTCCAAATCATTTTCTCTATCCTAGGAAGTCTTGTCGTGTTTGCATATTCTAGACACCGTGAATTCCATGCAGACCGCGGCGGAGCCGACCTTGCGGGTAAAGATAAAATGATTCATGCGCTTCGTTCACTTGAGGCGTACACGTCAAGAATCAAAGATGATGATCAAACAGCAGTCGCTACGCTAAAAATCAGCGGTAAACGAAAAGCTTCTCTTTTCTCAACACACCCTGATTTAAATGAAAGAATCAGAAGACTTGAAGCAAAATAAGAAGGACGAAAAGACATTCTTTTACAGGATGTCTTTTTCTTTTTGATGAAAAAGAAAATAAAGCATAAAATAGCTTTAAAATCATGTCTCTTTTCATTAAAATGATAAAGGTATTCGAAAAGATAGATAAAAGAAGGAATGACAATGAATCCTATAAAAAAGCTAATTGACCGGCTGTCAGCGTTTCAGTTGATTGCCCTTTATTATTTTCTTGCTGTAACCGTGTCGCTTATTCTTCTCAGCCTTCCAGTGGCTCATCAAGAGGGAGTCAAATGGACATTCATTGATGCCTTGTTTACAGCGGTGAGTGCTGTAAGTGTCACAGGACTGACTGTTGTCGACACCTCACAAACATTTAGTGTCACAGGGATGTGGATCCTTGCGTTTGTTCTGCAAATCGGAGGCATTGGCATTATGACGCTCGGTACCTTCGTATGGCTTGTCATGCGAAAAAGAATTGGGATTAAAGAAAGAAAACTTATCATGGCAGATCAAAACCAGAGCAATTTATCTGGAATTGTAAAACTAATGAAGCAGGTCTTATATTTAATTTTACTGATTGAGTTTGTCGGCGGGCTGATATTAAGCATGTATTTTCTCAAATATTATGATGTGCAAGGAGCTTTCTTACATGGCTTCTTCTCGAGTATTAGTGCGACAACCAATGGGGGCTTCGATATTACGGGGAGCTCGCTTATCCCTTACAAAGATGATTATTTCGTCCAGTTTATTACAATGCTGCTGATCATCTTTGGAGCGATTGGTTTTCCTGTGCTCGTGGAAGTGAAGGATTATTTGTTCAATCAGGACCGAAAGCACGCATCGTTCTCATTGTTTACAAAAATCACAACGCTCACGTTTGGCGGTCTTGTCGTTGTTGGAGCGCTTGGAATCTATGCACTTGAAGCCGGGTTTAGCTTCGTAGGGAAAAGCTGGCACGAAATCTTGTTTTACTCTTTGTTTCAATCGACTGCAACAAGAAGCGGGGGGCTGACAACGTTAGATATTACGCAGCTGACCGAACCGACGCTTTTATTTTTATGTATGCTCATGTTTATCGGGGCTTCCCCAAGCTCTGTGGGGGGCGGAATTCGGACAACTACGTTTGCCCTTAATTTACTCGCATTGTTTCATTATGCTAGGGGAAATAAGTCCATCAAAATCTTCAAGAGGGAGCTTCATCAAGCGGATATTAATAAATCCCTTATGGTGACCATGATGGCCTTTATTTTGGTTTTTGGCGCTACGTTCCTGTTATCCTTAACAGAGCATAATACACTTCTTGAAAATTTATTTGAAGTTTGCTCTGCTTTCGGAACAACGGGACTGTCGCTTGGGATTACATCAGATCTCACTGTGTTTGGTAAATGTATCATCATGGTTGTCATGTTTATTGGACGGATCGGTATTCCAAGCTTTTTATATTTAATCGGCCGAAGAGAAAGCGAAGCGAATTATCATTATCCGAAAGAGCGCGTCATCATTGGCTAAACAGCATTCAATTTGAATGCTGTTTTTTTATTTCCATTATCTAACTGGCTAAATCACATGGGATGTTCGCAATCTATAGGTAAGAGGTGAACGAGACGTGCTGGATGTGTTATGGAAAGCAATTGTCATGCTGCTAGTTGGTACCTTGCTGCTGAGAATAGCAGGGCCTAAATCCATTAGTCAATTAACTGTACAACAAACAGTGATTATGATTTCAATCGGATCGATTATTATCCAACCCTTTATTGAGCATAATTTACTTGAAACCATTTATGCAGCTACCATCTTTATTGTGGCACTTGTCATTATGGAAAAACTGTCGATTCAATCTGATTTCTTTGAAAAGTTGCTTTCAGGCAAATCGGTCGTGATTTTACAGGATGGCGAAATGCTCGATCATAAGCTGAAGAAAACAAGGCTCACAAGGGACGAATTTAGAATGCGTTTAAAGCAGCAAGGCATCACTGACATCAGCAGTCTCAAAAAAGCCACGCTAGAAGCCAATGGACAAATTGGCTATGAGTTAAAACCTGAGGAAAAGCCAGTGACGGTCAAGCAGATGAAGGAATTCCTTGACCAATTAAGAGAAGAACTAAACCTGCCAAAAAAGGACTGAATTCAGATGAAAAGAAAAGCAGCGAAAAATGAAGCATTAACAAATAATATGACACCGACAGAAAGCATGGCACATGATCAAGGACAAACCCAATTTGACGAACAATCAAGAGATCGTCAGGCAAACCGAAATTCTCATAAAGGGAAACAAGGGGGAGCATCTCGTGACTAAGAAGCATATGAAGAGCAAAGAGATGAAGGACCATAAAAAGCCAATGGACCCAGATATTTTAGAAGAGGAATTTGGCAGTGAGCTTGGAGATATCAACAGCAGCAAATGGATTGATACGTTGATGAAGCCAAAGAAAGATGCTGCATGTAAGCAGAATAAGAAATAGAAAAAACGATCCAATAAGGATCGTTTCAGCGTGTAGACAAACCCTCGCATTCGGTGTCAGGTCTGCGCTCCGGTGCTCACGAATGTCAAATTCGCTCCGCTCCAGTGCTCGTCCTTCCTAGACTGCAAAGGTTTTCTATCGCGCTGAAAAGAAGACAAAGTGCTAAAATAAAGAACATTTTAGCACTTTGTCAACAATCTAAAACGATCCAATAAGGATCGTTTTTTATTTGATATAACTCCCTTGCCTACCGGTGATCGTTCGCATGAAGTTGTTCATTTTGAGCTCAATCACTGGCTGTGCAACGGTTTTAACAAAAGTGCTAGACAGGGTAAAGGTTAACAGAATGGTCAGCAGCAATAAAATAAGAACACTTGCTGCATTTAGCGCCCAGTCATCAAACCAAGTGGTTCTTAGCAGCTTGATCACAAAGCCATGTAATAAATAAACATATAACGTTCTTGTTCCCCATTTTGTAAAGAAGAAACGGCGTGTTGGAACTAATGCAAAGAAGCTGAATGTAGCACCAAATGCAAGCAAATACCATGCCATTCGTTTCATCGCCGCAATCATTCCTTCATCTCCTAGAGAAGCATACGACTTTGAGCCAAATAAGAAGGAATAATCAAATTCATAGAAGTAGCAAAACAGGAAGACAGCCATCAATACAAAAAGTGCTGCCAGTTTTCCTTTGCTTGTACGAATGAATTCAAAATGCTGCTTTTTTAAATAAAATCCAGCTAAAAACATAGGCAAAAAGACAAACGTACGTGATAAGCTGAGTGTATTGCTGATGCTGTCCACATAACCGACAAGTAATGCAATCGATAAACTGACGATCATCGCCCAGTGGAAAGGTAGTTTTGAAAAAGGAATAAGCAGCAAATTCCAAAAGAATAAACTAATTAAAAACCATAAGGACCATTGCGGATCAATTGGATTTAAATTGGTTATGCTTTGATCCTGTAATAGGTAATAGTAAACCGAATAGATCACCTGAAAGATTAAATATGGGATGATCAGCTTAACGGCGACTTTTTTCATAAAGCCCGGTTTTCTAAACCCTTTTGCAAAAAAGCCAGAAACTAAAATAAAGGCGGGCATGTGAAAGGTATAAATAAACTTGTATAAATAGAGCATCCAGTCATTATCGTGAATGAATGATCGTAACAAATGACCAAAAACAACTAGAAAAATCAGAAGGAATTTCGCATTATCAAAATAACTATCTCGTGAAGATGCCATAAAATCACCTTTCCTGCTCGATTTCAAACATAAATGTTCTAAGTGCACTGTTCCCTTATTTGCCCCATTCTAAAATACATTTTCGCTTAATTCGCTATTTGATGTGAAATTGTAGAACGGTTGTAAAAGAAGCGTAAGAAAAGTGAATTGTTATACAATCCTGTCATCCAAATGAAATAAATGAGACAGTCTTCGTGTAAAAAGTTATCTTTTTTTATGAGTCGAATGAAGGAACAATGAAAATATTGTAGAAATATTGTAGAGGAATGAGGCTGGAAAAGGAGTGTAAGAGAATGACTGAAACGCTCGATGGCAATAGATTAACCCCTGCAGGAGATATCAGAAAATTAGAAAAAGAGAACGAATATTTGCGAACTGAGTTGATGCAGCAAAAAATGCTGTTAAATAAGACGCTAGATGCCATTTTTATATTTGATCAACACCTCAACATCATCCAAGCCAACGAAGCAACATGCAGGCTTGTACAGACACCGAAAGAAGACCTCCTCAATAAATCCGTTCTAGATTTCCTATACGGCATCCCGAAAGATAAAGTTGAATGCTCACTCGATCTATTTTTTCGAAAAGGTACGTTAAAAAGAGAAATCTCCATTCAGCTTGAAAGTGGTGAAACAAAATACATTGAATTTGTCGCAGAGCATGACACCATGAATCAGCAATATATAGTGGTCATGCGAGACATTTCTTCAAAGAAAATATTAGAACGAGAACGCTCCATGAATGAGCAGCTGTTCAAAGATTTGTTTGACCGAGCTATTGACGGGATGGTCATATTTGATCAGGATGGCTGCATGATTGATGCGAATCATTCTTTTTGTCAGAGCTTTGAACTGCAAAAGACGGATTTAACCGATCGCTATTTACATGAATTTGTCGAAGGCGATAATCTTCCAGCATTGCAGCATCTTTTAACGTCACTTAAAGAAACAGGGAAAGCAAAAGGGGAGCTTCCTGTTACCCTTCAATCTGGCCAGCAAAAATTATTCGAACTCACCATTACATCAAATGTGATGAGTGGTTTTTATATGTCCATCATGCGGGATATTACAGAAAAAAGACTGATGGAAGAGAAACTGTTAAAAAGTGAAGAACGCTTTAGAGAAATTTTCGAAAATGCAATGGATGCCATCATCATATGGGCGGATGATGGAGAGATTGTGAGAGCCAATGAATCAGCCTGCCGAATTTTTGAATTACCGATGCACTCGCTGATTGGCAAAAAACTTACCGACTTTCTCGTCAAATCTGATAAGAGATATAGACCAACAAGAAGACGTTATATCCGCAATCATGAAATAAGGGAAGAGCTATTGTTCAAAATGGCAAATGGGCAGTATAAAGAGCTTGAGTTTACATCAAAGCATGCGGTATTAGAAGGACAGCACTTAACCATTTTACGTAATGTAAGTGATCGAAAAAGAATGGAGCAGGAGCTGCGCGAAAGTGAGCTCAAATTCCGTAAAGTATTTAATGGGTCAATGGACGGCATTGTTCTTTTTGATAATCAATACCGAATCATTGAAGTCAATCCATCTGCTAGCGAGCTGCTTCAATTGAAGGACGATCATTTAACAGAAATGAATCTTTTCCACATCCTTGCCCCTTATCAAATTGAAAATTTGGCTCAACCAGCCGAGGCGATGTCATTAGATGAAATGGATAATGAGGTTCCATTTGTACTGAACCATCCAGATCAGCGTATACTGGAATTCTCTTTTAAACGTAACATTATCCATAATATGAATTTGGCCATCTTTAGAGATGTGACAGAGCGGAAGGAATTAGAAGAGCGGGTGAGAAAATCAGATACCCTTCATGTGGTCGGAGAGCTTGCTGCTGGAATTGCTCATGAAATTAGAAACCCGATGACAGCATTAAAAGGCTTCATTCAGCTGTTAAAAGGAAATATAGAAGGGGAGTATTCGCTCTATTTTAATGTCATCACATCAGAGCTGAAAAGAATAGAATCCATCATCACCGAATTTTTGATTTTAGCGAAACCGCAAGCTATTGTATATGAAGAGAAAAATGTGGTGCAAATTGTGAAGGATACGATGGATCTCCTGCACGCACAGGCTAATCTTGGCAATGTTCAAATGCATCTCAATGTGCTGGACGAGATACCACTGATATATTGTGAACAAAACCAATTAAAGCAGGTCTTTATTAACATTTTAAAAAATGCAATTGAAGTCATGCCGCGCAAAGGAAATGTCTATGTGAGCATTCAGCGGAAGGGCGAGGAGCATATTGTCATTTCACTGCGTGATGAAGGCTGCGGAATGGCAGAGGATAAGCTAAAGCGTCTAGGTGAGCCTTTTTATACAACGAAAGAAAGAGGAACTGGACTTGGGTTAATGGTTAGTTATAAAATTATTGAAGAGCATCAAGGAACCATTGAGGTAGAAAGTGAGGAAGGCGTAGGAACCGTCTTCCATCTCACGCTGCCACTAAGGCAGCAGAAACAAGAAGGAGAGCAGTAACGTGTATTATACCGTCTATCACGCACCCATCGGGGCATTATACATACTAGAAAAGGACGGTGCCATCATCGAGGTGATGTTTGATGATGAGCCGTTTTTAGCAAAAAAGCAGGCAGTGAATCTAAAGCAAGCAGATACGCCTGTCTTACAAGAAGCGAAAAAGCAGCTAGATGAATATTTCAAGGGAGAGCGTCGAGTATTCGATCTCCCGCTCAAGCAAATAGGTTCTCCGTTCCAAGAGCAGGTGTGGGGAGCATTGTCGGCCATTCCATATGGTGAATCAAAAAGCTATGCAGACATTGCAGAAGCGATAGGCAATCCCAAGGCTGTAAGAGCCATCGGACAAGCTAACAGACGAAATGCATTACCTATTTTTATTCCGTGTCACAGGGTGATTGGAAAAGACCGGTCTCTGACGGGCTATGCAGGATCGAAGACAGACATGAAAGCGGTCCTCCTTGAATTAGAAGGCATCCCATTTGTTCAAAAATAAATCGATTGACCTGTTCCGAATTTTTCCTAAGCGACATATCCTTTTATTAAGCTAAAAAAGTTGGTTGAGGGAAAAAGGAGGGCGCTGGCATGTTTTGGGGCAAAAAAGGTAAAGTGTATGCAGTTACGTCACTATGTGTCAAAATGAACGTTTTGACGGAAGAACAGAAAAAAGAAATCTTAACAAAAACGAATCAAGAAACAAAAAAGCGCGGTGCTCTTAAATGACAAGAACACGGCGCTTTTTTGCGATCATTGGGAGATGCTTTCGGCGAAAAGAGCATCAATCTCTTCTGCATAGTTCGATGTGATAATTCCCTTTTCTGTAATGATGCCTGAAATAAGATGATGAGGAGTGACATCAAAGGCGGGATTGAATACTTGAACATCGGGCGGTGCAATGGGGACACCGTTTAATTCCTTTACTTCCAGCGGGTCGCGCTCTTCAATTGGGATATCTGATCCGTCTCGGGTGGATACATCAAAGGTTGAAAGCGGTGCTGCTACAAAAAACGGAATGTGAAAATGCTTGGCTAGAACGGCAAGACCCAACGTTCCAATCTTATTCGCTGTATCTCCATTACGAGCGATACGGTCTGCTCCAACAATGACAGCAGAAATTTGCTTTTCTTTCATCGTATGGGCCGCCATGTTATCAGTAATGAGCGTCACATCCACGCCGCCTTGCATGAGCTCCCATGTTGTCAGACGAGCGCCTTGAAGAACAGGGCGTGTTTCACATGCATAAATGTGAAGGTCAAGATTTTTCTTTTTGGCTAAATAAAAGGGAGCAAGAGCTGTTCCGTACCGGCTCGTTGCGATGGAGCCTGCATTACAAATGGTCATGATACGGTCACCTGATTTAAAGAGCTGAAGTGCATTTTGGCCGATTTGTCTGCATGTTTCTTCATCTTCAATTTGAATTTGAATGGCTTCATGGACAAGATCTGTTTTAGCTGCATTCACTGACGCTGCACGCTGAATGCGCTGCAGCAGCCGGTCTAATGCCCAGGCGAGGTTCACAGCGGTTGGACGAGCACTGTTTAAATATTCTTTGATTCGAATCACTTCTTGTTTAAAAACATCGATTTCTTCTGTCTCAATGGCTTGCGCACTAAGTGCCAGTCCAAATGCTGCTGTAATGCCAATCGCAGGCGCTCCGCGTACTTTTAATGTCACAATTGCATCATACACATCTTCTTTCGTATATAAATGCTCAAAGACGGTTTCGGTCGGTAATTTTTGCTGATTTAAAATGTTAATACGGTTTTCTTCCCATTCGACAGAACGGGGGACTTCAAATTCTTTTGACAAAACCCGTCACTCCTTTACAGATGGCTGGAATAATGCGACGAGGTCAGACGCTGTTTCCACTGCATGATATTGTTTGATAAATGTTTTACCAAGTGTCAGTGCTGCTTTTTTCTGCTGAATCCGTCTAGTTGGTGATGGAATCGCATCAAGATCTGCGGCATGAGCAAGACCAATTGTTCGGCGGACAAGC
Source organism: Bacillus sp. G1(2015b) (assembly GCF_001482475.1). Lineage (NCBI taxonomy): Bacteria > Bacillati > Bacillota > Bacilli > Caryophanales > Bacillaceae > Bacillus > Bacillus sp. G1(2015b). Next base: position 89,426 of record NZ_LKIC01000030.1, read on the forward strand.
TCACAGCCGGCAAAGCCTGTCGCTTCTTTTAAAATCCGATCAAACGTTGTTTCTAAAAAGCTGTCCGATACACTAAATGCTTCAATGCTGTCCTCTTTCCAAGCTTTTGTGAACACTTCTTTGAATGTTGCCCATACATTGACGACATGGTCAAAAAGGTGCTGCTGCTCGTGTTCATTCTCGCGAGATAAAGCATTCAGGAACAGATTGGCGATAAAGTGGCCGATATCGAATCCAAAGGGACCGTAAAACGCGAATTCTGGATCAATGATTTTCGTTTCAGTCTCATTTGCAAAAATACTGCCTGTATGAAGATCTCCATGAACCAATGTTTCAGCTGATGTGAGGAAGATACGCTTCAATTCTGCTGCTTTGGCTTGCAGCTCAAGATCTGCCCAAAGCGCTTCTGCTGATTCTCTTAATTCTTCTTCGAAGTCATTTGTTTCACTATCAAAGAAAGGGTCTGTGAAGACGAGTTTTTCTGTGATATCACACAGGTCAGGGTTCGTAAATTGCTTCACAAATTGTTTTTTGATTTTAGGATTTGTCGCAAAGTCAGATGTATAAAAAAGTGTTTTTCCTAAAAATTCTCCAACATGATCAGATAAATGCGGATATTGTTTTCCGGCAATTAGCCCTTTTCTGACGATTTCTAAGTGTGAGAGATCCTCCATGGCTGTCACTGCAAGAGCTGTATCTGAATAATAGACTGCTGGTACGAGATGCGGCGCATATTCTGACTGTTTGATCAGGGCAGCACTTTCAATTCTTGCCCGGTCTAATGTAAGAGGCCAGCTCTCACCAACCACCTTTGCATAAGGCAGCGCCTGCTTGATGATCAATCCTTTTGCTTGTTTGTGATCATAAATATGAAAGACGTAATTTAAATTCCCGTCGCCGATTTCAGTACAAGTCAAATGACTGCTTTCTTGGATTAAGCCAAGTCTAATTGCGAGTGCAACTGCCGAGCTTTCTGTTAGTTCTTCATATGATGCCGTAAGTGTAACCAATTGCTTCCCCTCCAAATCATATAAAAAAGCCTCTTTCTCCTGAGAGAAAGAGGCTTGATGGTGTGTATGCTCAAAGCCTCTCTTATCTCTCAGCACATACGTCTGATGGAATTAGCACCGTGCCCTATAAGACAATTGTCTTGGCGCGTTACTTGCTGCGCCCCACTTCACAGTGGTATTAACGGTCGGTTGCTGTTGGGGTCAAAAGGCCAAATCCCTCGCCCAACTCTCGATAAGAGAAATCAATATGTAATTGTTTCGTGTCTGTTTGCATTTCTTAATTCAAGATATTATCAGAGCTGCGCTTTACATGTCAATCTTTTTTCAAAATTGCTTTACAATTCATAAAACAATCCATTACAGTGATTGTATTGTTACGTAACTTGAATAGAAGGTGAAGAAATGGAATTCCAGCAATCAGATGTGTTGAAACAATTACCGAAACAATTTTTTGCGTCTCTTGTCCAAAAGGTGCAGAAAAAAGTGCAGGAAGGGGCAGATATCATTAATTTGGGGCAGGGAAATCCTGATCAGCCAACTCCTCCGCACATTGTAAAAGCCATGCAGGAAGCGGTAGCAAAACCTGAAAATCATCAATACTCCTCATTCCGTGGAACAGCGAAATTAAAAAAAGCCGCTGCCGCTTTTTATGAAAGAGAATATGGCGTTACGCTTGATCCAAAGACGGAAATTGCGATTTTATTTGGCGGGAAAGCAGGGCTTGTTGAGCTGCCTCAATGCCTGCTGAATCCGGGTGATACGCTTCTCGTCCCTGACCCAGGTTATCCTGATTATTGGTCAGGTGCTGTACTTGCTGGAGCTCATATGGTGACCATGCCACTTCTTGAAAAAAATGATTTTTTACCTGACTACGATTTGCTGCCTGAGGATGATAAGAAAAAGGCGAAATTAATGTACTTAAATTACCCCAACAATCCGACGGGGGCTACGGCAAGCCGTTCATTTTTTGAAAAAACCGTTACATTTGCGAAAGATCACAAGCTATGTGTTGTTCATGATTTTGCATATGGCGGCATTGGATTTGATGGGGAAAAGCCGATCAGCTTTCTGCAAGTAGATGGAGCGAAAGAGACGGGAATAGAAATTTACACATTGTCTAAAACGTACAATATGGCAGGGTGGAGAGTAGGATTTGCAGCAGGTAATCCGTCTGTTATTGAAGCGATTGAGCTTTATCAGGATCATTTGTTTGTCTCGTTGTTTAAAGCCACGCAGGATGCAGCAGTGGAAGCCCTATTAAGCGATCAAACGTGCGTACGGCTGCAAAATGACCGATATGAGAAAAGGCGGAATGTGTGGATAGCTGCCTGCAAAGAAATCGGCTGGGAAGTCAGTGCACCAAAGGGATCATTTTTTGCTTGGTTAAAGGTGCCAGAAGGATATACATCTGAAGCCTTTTCTGATTTATTATTAGAAAAAGCGCATGTTGTTGTAGCGCCAGGTAATGGCTTTGGTGCTCACGGTGAAGGGTACGTGAGAGTAGGGCTTCTAACAAGCGAGGAGCGGTTACAAGAAGCTGCTCAGCGCATCGCTGCCTTGAAGCTGTTTGAAAAAAAGCCATTGACAACATAAAAAAATGGTGCGATAATTCAGGCAATATTTAAGAAAATTGAATATTCTTATCAAGAGTAGGCAGAGGGACTAGCCCAATGAAGCCCGGCAACCGACTTCCATGAAGCACGGTGCTAATTCTTGCAGCAAGCGCTGAGAGATAAGATTCGGATGAATAACACGAAATAACCTCTTTAAGGCGCTCAAGAAGCACTTGAAGAGGTTTTTTTATTGAACATATGCATGATGCAATCGAAAGGGGATTCCTAGTGAGTGAATTACTGGCAACATACGTATTAACACATCGAGAGGATGAACAAATAAATCGAAAAGCGGAGCAGATCGCGCTTGGTTTAACAGTTGGATCATGGACGGATTTGCCTCAGCTCAAAAAGGAGCAGCTTCAAAAGCATAAAGGCCGAGTTGAAAAAGTATTAGAAAAGGCTGCTCCAGCCGAAAATGGCCTTTATCAATCAGAGGTGACCATTGCTTATCCTGAGGCAAACTTTTCAGCAGATTTACCAGCTGTTTTCACGACGATTTTTGGAAAGCTTTCACTAGACGGAAAAGTGAAGCTAGTCGATATCCAATTTTCTGAAGAATTTAAAAAAAGCCTGCCAGGACCGGCATTTGGAATTGATGGCATACGAAATAAGGTAAATGTATTTGATCGTCCATTATTGATGAGTATTTTTAAAGGTGTTATCGGCCGTGATATGCAGGATTTAAAAGAGCAGCTCCGTTTACAGGCATTAGGCGAGGTTGACCTCATCAAAGACGATGAAATTTTATTTGAAAGTCCATTAGCTCCTTTTGAAGAGCGAATCAAAGAAGGAAAAGAGATTTTAAAAGAAACCTATGAAGAGACAGGACACCGCACGCTGTATGCTGTCAATTTAACGGGCAGAACCTTTGACCTGAGGGATCGAGCGAGAAAGGCCGCTGAACTTGGAGCAGATGCGCTCTTATTCAATGTCTTTGCTTACGGTCTTGATGTCATGCAAAGCTTAGCTGAGGATCCAGATATTCCACTGCCTATTATGGCGCATCCCGCAGTGAGTGGTGCATTGACATCCTCTACTGAATATGGATTCTCGCATTCTCTTCTTTTAGGCAAATTAAACCGATATGCTGGCGCTGATTTGAGCCTCTTTCCCTCACCTTATGGATCGGTTGCACTTCCGAAAAAGGATGCCCTTGGAATCTATGAAGCTTGCGTGAAAGAGGATACGGTTCAAAAAACATTCCCTGTCCCGTCAGCAGGCATTCATCCAGGAATGGTTCCAGTATTGATCAAAGATTTTGGAATTGATCATGTGATTAACGCAGGTGGAGGCATTCACGGACATCCGCGGGGAGCCATCGGCGGAGGGAAGGCATTTCGTTCGATCATTGATGCCGTTATACAGGAAGAGTCTATCCAAGATAAGGCGGCTTCCTGCCAAGACTTAAAAGCGGCACTTGATCTTTGGGGAAGGGTAGCAGAATAATGAAAAAACCAATTGTGTGTTGTGATTTTGATGGAACAATTACAAAAAATGATAATATCATCCGCATCATGAAACAGTTTGCACCGAGTGAATGGACGAAACTGAAGGATGGTGTCCTGTCAAAGGAAATTACCATTCAAGAAGGCGTCGGGCAGATGTTTCAATTACTGACAAGTGATCAGAAGGAAGCCATTCAATCATTTATTTTAGAGGATACAGAGATTCGAGAAGGATTTAAGGAATTTGTGGATGAGGTAAAAAAAGCAGACATTCCTTTCTATGTACTTAGTGGGGGGATGGACTTTTTTGTCTACCCCATCCTCGAAGGCATTGTCGATCGAGACGATATTTATTGCAATCATGCATCATTTGGGGAAGAGCATATTCAGATTGAATGGCCGCATGCCTGCGATACGCAATGTCAAAATGGATGCGGATGCTGCAAGCCCTCAATCATTCGAAACCTGACTCATGAGGATGATTTCATCATCATGATCGGAGATTCAGTGACTGATGTGGAGGCGGCGAAACATGCAGATCTTACGTTTGCGCGCGACTACTTGCTCAATGAATGTCAAGAGCTCGGGCTCGTACATAAGGAGTTTGACACATTTGTTGATCTACACGCGCAATTTGTTCAAATAAAGGAAGTGAAGGAATGGCAGACGCAAAGAGCAAACGCTGGCAGGAGCTAGCAGACGTTAAACGTGAACTGGCCCAAAGAGACTGGTTTTTCGGAACAAGCGGTAATTTATCGATCAAGGTGTCGGATGATCCAATCACGTTTTTGGTGACGGCAAGCGGCAAAGATAAACGAAAAGAAACAAACGAAGATTTTGTGCTGGTAAACGCGGCAGGCCAGCCACATGATCCGAACGAGACGCTTAGACCATCAGCTGAAACACTGCTTCACACGTACGTGTATGAACGGACGAAAGCAGGCTGCTGTCTCCATGTCCACACCATTGATAATAATGTGATGTCAGAGCTGTATGGGGATAAGGGAGAGATTCGTTTTAAAGGCAACGAAATCATCAAAGCGCTTGGTTATTGGGAAGAGGATGCAGAAGTGTCGATTCCGATTATTGAAAATCCAGCTCATATTCCGCATCTTGCAGAGCAATTTGCCAAACATCTGACACTAGAGGCGCCATCTGGTGCTGTACTCATTCGCAATCATGGCATCACGGTCTGGGGAAAAACAGCCTTTGAAGCAAAACGAGTATTAGAAGCATATGAATTTTTATTTAGCTATCACTTAAAATTAGCGCTGTATCAACAGCAGCTTGTAAGATAAAAAGGAGGAAAAGCACATGGCGACGATTTTGATTCACAATGAAGAGAACACATTACTTGAGAACGAGCAAGAGGTTGCATCATATTTAGAAAACCAAGGGGTTATTTATGAGCATTGGGATATTGAAAAGCTGCCAAACCGTTTATCAGAAAAGTATGATTTAACCGATGAGGAAAAGGAAGAGATTTTGACTGTTTTCCAAAAGGAAATCCAAAGTATTTCTGAAAAAAGAGGGTACAAAGCGCAGGATGTGATTTCATTATCTGATGCCACGCCAAATCTTGATGAGCTGCTCCAAAACTTTAAACGTGAGCATCACCATACAGATGATGAAGTACGCTTTATTGTGAGCGGGCACGGAATCTTTGCTATTCAAGGCAAGGATGGCGTCTTTTTTGATGTGAGATTGAACCCAGGTGATTTAATTTCTGTTCCGCCAAACATCCGTCATTACTTTACACTTCAAGAGGATCGCAAAGTGGTCGCAGTTCGCATATTTGTCACAACTGAGGGCTGGGTGCCAATTTACGAGGAAGAAACGGTTTAATGATAGAGCTGATCATTCCGCATGAGGCGGAAGATCAGCTTTTTTTTAGGAAATTAGACATAAAATGTGAAAGAAAATAGTTGATTTTGATCTTCTGTATAGGATAAAATTCTGTTTAATCAATGTGACAGTCCTGTCCAAATTTGAAGTTTACCCCCAAATTTGATTGGGTAAAAGGTCTTTAGGCTGTAAAAAATTAAATAAAATAAGCATATTTAATTTAATTTACAAATAAAGTATAATTTTGGTGTCGGATCATTTTGAGCATAGACAGTCGAAATCATTGCGGGAGCTGAGATCATGAATATTTATGTAAGGAAAGAACAATTGCTGATGTCCATTGATGAGAAGAGAAAACAGATGGTAGAAGCTGCTCAAGTGGAAGGGTACACTGGTGAGATGACAATTAAATATAGTCAAGAACTGGACAACTTGATGAATGAGTATCAGCATCTTCTTTTTCATGAGAAACAATCTGCCCCCTCCTTTCATGATCTTGTGTCTCAAATGAGTCTTTTATCTGTGAACCGCCCCTCTTATTGACATGAAAAACCGGTCTTGCATAAGCAAAACCGGCTGACATCTTCAGCTATGCTGAGTGAGCAGAAGGAAGCATGATCATAACAGTCGTTCCTTTATTCACTTCGCTATGAATATCAATTGTTCCGCCATACATCGAAATGATTCGTTTACACACGACAAGCCCAAGACCCGTGCCTTTTTCCTTCGACGTAATAAAGGGGAGGAAGATGTGCTTTAACATCTCTTCTGGTATGCCTTCACCTGTATCCGCTACTTTAATGATGACATGTTCTTTTTCAGCTTCGATCACAATCTTCAAATGACCGCCGTTTGGCATCGCTTCTAAAGAGTTCTTTGCTACATTTAAAACGACTTGTTTAATATGATCCTTCGTGCAATACACGCCCACATCTTGAATCGTATTGATTTGCAAATCCACTTCGACATTATAAAGGTTTGCCTCAGAGAAAACGATCGGCATGATCTCACTTACAATTTCTTTAACAGAGTTATTCTGCCATTTTTCTGCCGTTGGTTTTCCTAATACAAGAAATTCACTGACGATTTGGTTGATCCGTTTAATTTCTTCCTCGATGACAGAAAAATAGAGCTGATCTTCTTCTGAATGATACTTCTTTTGCAATAGCTGGATAAATCCGCTGATCCCAGTTAATGGGTTGCGAATTTCGTGTGCTGTACTTGCTGCGAGTGTTCCGATCAATTCAAGCTTTTGCGCTTCATTTTGATGACGCTCCTGCTGAGTTTGCCGCCTTAACACGATATACTGGACTAGTGTGAATAAAATATTTAATAAAATAAACGCACTGGATAAAGGGATGAGCATCACAGACAGCACTTCACTTGTTGAAGCACGCTGCGGAAAGACCTCCAGCTTCCAGCTGTTTTCATCTAAATATGTAGACACGGTGCTGCCGCCCTCAGGTACTGGCTGTGGACCACTTGTAAACACGACATGTCCATTTTGATTCAGCATTTTAAAATGAAGATCAGGATTCAATACATTCATAATATTTCTTAAATAATCAATTTGAATGGCGGCAATCAGCACATTGGTGACCTCTTCATTTTCATCGAGAACAGGCACACAAATGGAGAGAATCCGCTGTTTTGTAATTCGGCTCACATAGTTGTCTGTGATCACGGTCTGCTTGGTCACTTGAATGCGTTTAAAGTAATCTCTGAATGATAGGTTGATTTTTTCCTTTAACGGGGTGGTGCTTGCTGTTACATTTCCTTTTTTGTCTAGGAGATACAGACCTGAAAAACGAGGTTCTTGTTTATAAATTTTCTCTAGGATGTTTTGTACTTTTTTCGTCTCAACCGGCTGGTCAAATCCCATGGCAAGGGAAGTTAATCTCGCTTCTGTTTCACTTATTAAATAATTCATTTGGTTTTTGTGAATATTTAACATAAGTGTAGCGGTTTGTTTGTTCTTTAAATCGATTTTTTCAGTTTCTTTTTCGTAGATAAAATAACTAATGATTAGGGTTGGAAGCATGACCAAAATAAGGTAAAGTCTGATCTTCTTCCAAAACCCTTTGAGTATACTCATCATTCATCGCTCCAACGTATTACCTAATAGACTTATTATAGCATTGAACCTATCTTTATTACGATGACTTGTGTGATTTTTAAAAAATTAGGTGATTCGTTCTGGTCTCATTTTCGTGCTAAAGATGGATCAAAATGTTGACATTTTACTTATTGTTTATTAATGTCACATTAGTGGGTTGCATTTCATAAAGGATGATAAAAAATGGAAAATCATAATGTTGAAAAATCATTGAAATTATTTATTGTATTATCACGTGCCTATCGCTCAATTAATCATCACATGAACAAACATATTGTGAAGCACGGGCTGAATCCAACTGAATTTGCTGTGCTAGAATTGCTGTATCATAAAGGTGATCAGCCGCTTCAGCAAATCGGTGATAAGATCTTACTTGCAAGCGGCAGCATCACCTATGTGGTCGATAAATTGGAGAAGAAAGAACTCCTCAGCCGGAAGGCTTGTGCAGAAGACCGCAGGGTGACATTTGCGCATATTACAAAGCAGGGACGAGCTTTGCTTGATGACATCTTCCCAGATCATGCGAAAGAAATTCATGAGATGATCAGTGTCCTGAGCGAAGAAGAGAAAGATGCCTGCATCGATATGCTCAAACATGTAGGGCTGCGTGCAAAGCATTTATATGATCATCAAGAATAAATAAAAAGGAAGCCGCTGGCTTCCTTTTTTATTTCGCTTTTTTCTCAATCGGTAAAATGAGTACTTCTACACGCCGGTTTTTACTTCTGCCTTCTGCTGTATCGTTTGAGGCAATCGGTTTGAATTCGCCGTATCCTTTTGTACTAAAGTTCTCTTGATCTAGGTTGCTGTTTTCAAGAAGAATATTTAAAAAGTTCACAGCACGAATGGCGCTTAAATACCAGTTTGATTCAAATTCTGAATTTCTGATCGGTACATTATCTGTATGTCCGCTAATGACGATGTCACGAGCGGGATTAATGACGAGCAGCTTTGAGATTTCTTTTGCTAACGGGACATCCTGAGATCGAATAACTGCCCGCCCGGAATCAAAGAAGATACTATCCTCAATCGTAATGAGAAGTCCTTCATCCGTAAGCTTTGTTTCGAGCTTGGAACCAAGTTTTTTATTTGCAATGAATGAATCGACCTGCTGTTTGACCTTTGTGAGAACCGCTTGGTCTCGAGCCTTTGCTTTGGCTTCTTCATCTTTCTCTTCCTCGGCTGCTTTCTTGACTTGGTTGCTATGTTCAGTTTCTTCCGTGCTTTGCATGCTGGATTGATCCATGACACCAGTACCGCCAGTAAAAACAACATTAAAAGACTTAGCCATCTGTTCATATTTTGCCGCATCAATCGAACTAGATGCAAAAAGCACAATGAAGAGGGCGAGAAGAAGTGTCAGAAGATCGGCATAAGGGATAAGCCAAGATTCATCTACATGGTCTTCATGATCATGGTTTTTACGTTTCCTAGCCATTTTGATTTTCTCCTTCTTCAATGACAAGATTTGCACGTTCTTTTGCTGGTAAGTACATAAGAAGTTTTTGTTCAATGACTTTTGGAGATTGACCTTCAAGAACAGAAAGAATGCCTTCGATCATAATTAGACGAAGCTTTACTTCTTCCTTTGATTTACGCTTCAATTTGTTGGCAAATGGGTGCCATAATACATACCCGGTAAAAATCCCAAGCAGTGTGGCGACGAAGGCAGCACTGATTGCATGTCCAAGTGCTTCAATATCTCCCATGTTGGCAAGTGCTGCAATAAGTCCGACAACGGCGCCAAGTACCCCTAGTGTCGGAGCGTATGTACCAGCTTGTGTAAAGATTAATGCGCCTGACTGATGTCTTTCAGACATGGCATCAACTTCTTCTGTTAAAACGTCTCGAATAAATTCAGCACTTTGGCCGTCAACTGCCATGCTTAACCCGTTCTTTAGAAAATCATCATCGACTTCCTCAAGACTTGCTTCTAATGCCAAAAGGCCTTCACGACGCGCAATTTGTGCCCAGTTTGAAAATAGAGGGATCATTTCTTGAATCGTTGGAAGCTGGCTGTCTTTGAAAATTTTGCCGAACAATTTTGGTGTTTTCTTAATTTCACTAGAAGGGAATGCGATGACAACAGCTGCAACCGTCCCAACAATGATGATTAATATAGCCGCCGGGTTGAGAAGAGCAGTTAGACTCACACCTTTCAAAACCATACCGACACCTAGTGCAATAAATGCTAAAATAATACCAATTAACGATGTTTTGTCCATTATCTCACCAAATCCTTTAACTATCTTTTTCTATAGTTAATATCGGTGTGTTCTAGAAGGGTTTTAGTCAGAATATAAAATTAAGACAGTTTCTGTGAAGAATTTTTGACGAAAGCGCTTTCTGTATATGTAAAAAGAAGAAACTCCCTCTCATATAAAGGGAGTCTCCATCTAATCATTTTGTGCTGGTTCATCTAAATGAAGCAGCTCTTTTAGTTTTTCTTCATACATGATTTTGACAAGATCGTAGCTCCAATTCATCATGTGATCCATCTCTTTTTCTTTTATCGTAAAGGAAAAGAGGCGGGGGAGCGTCAGCGTTCAGATGGAACTTAGCCGCCGCAACATGATGGAGGTGCATATCATCCTGAAGGTGTAGTTATCCTTTTTTTACGACGATTTCGTCATGTTCAACATCCACAGTAAATCCAGAAAGCTGCTCCTCTTCAAGCAGGATCTCTGTCATTTGATCTTCAACGTGCTCTTGGATGGTTCTTCGAAGTGGACGAGCACCAAATGCAGGGTGATATCCAAGCTCTGCGATTTTTTCTTTCGCTTCATTTGTGACATGGACTGTTAAATTCTGCTCTTTTAATTGCTCTGACAGCTCATTAAGCAGAAGATCAACAATCTTCACTAAGTCCTCTCTGTCTAGTGAATCAAATTGAATGATGCTATCAAAACGGTTCAAAAATTCTGGTTTGAAGTAGCTGCTGAGCGAATCAATGAGTGATTGTTCCTCAATCGCTTCGTCCTGATCAGACTGGAAGCCGACCTTGACCGTTTTATCTGCGCTGCCTGCGTTACTTGTCATGATGATGACTGTATCTTTAAAGCTGACAGTTCTGCCTTGGCTGTCTGTTAAACGCCCATCTTCCATGATTTGAAGGAACATATGCTGTACATCTGGATGTGCTTTTTCGATTTCATCCAGCAAAATGATGCTGTAAGGTTTTCTGCGCACTTTTTCAGTCAGCTGGCCAGCTTCATCATGTCCAACATAACCAGGAGGAGAACCGATGAGTTTGGACACAGAGTGTTTTTCCATGTACTCACTCATATCTAAACGAATGATCGCATCTCTGGAACCGAATAATTCTTCAGCCAGCGTTTTAGACAATTCGGTTTTCCCGACACCTGTTGGTCCAACGAAAAGGAAGGAGCCTGTCGGTCTATGTTTCGATTTTAATCCAGCTCTGCTTCTTTTCACGGCTTTCGCCACTTTATCAACCGCATGCTCCTGCCCAATTACTCGTGCTTTTAGACGGACATCAATTTCTTTCATTTTGGTTTGTTCGTCTGCTTGTAGTTTGCCGACAGGAATGCCTGTTTTTTGTTCCACAATGGCCTGAATGTCCTCTGCTGTGACGATATGCTCTTTGTCAGTTGTTTTGTTTTGAAGTCTTGCTTCAATGGCTTCTTCTTCATCGCGAAGCTTCGCTGCTTTTTCATATTGTTCTTCTTTTAGCGCAGCCTGTTTTTCTGCGGCAATTTGCGCAAGTCGGTTTGTCAGTTCATCTTCACTTGCTGCATCAATGGAGAGGTTCGCTTTTGAACCAGCTTCATCCATTAGATCAATGGCTTTATCCGGCAAATGTCGGTCTTGAATATACCGGGAAGATAATTGAACGCACGCTTTGATGGCTTCATCTGAATAGGTGACACCATGATAGGCCTCGTACTTCTCTTGAATACCTTTTAAGATGTCGATCGCTTCATCTGGTGTTGGCTCATCCACGATAACGGGCTGGAAGCGTCGTTCGAGTGCAGCATCTTTTTCAATTTGGCGATATTCTTTTAATGTCGTCGCACCTACTAGCTGCAGTTCGCCTCTTGCAAGGGCTGGTTTTAAAATGTTTCCAGCATCCATTGATCCTTCTGCAGATCCTGCGCCCACAAGAAGGTGGATTTCATCTACAAATAAGATGATATTTTTACGGCTCTGCAGTTCTTTAATTAACTGCTTCATTCTTTCCTCAAATTGACCGCGTACACCTGTGTTTGCGACAAGTGAAGAAACATCTAATAAATAGATTTGTTTGTTCTTTAATTTATTTGGTACATCGCCGCTCGCAATTTTCAGTGCGAGTCCTTCTGCGATCGCTGTTTTTCCAACACCTGGTTCACCAATAAGAACAGGGTTATTTTTATTTCTTCTATTTAAAATCTCAATGACTCTTGCGACTTCTTCATCACGGCCAATGACTGGATCAATTAAGCCAGCATTTGCTCCATCTGTTAAGTTACGGCCAAGCTCATCGAGTAAGCCTTTTTGTTTTGGCTGCTCCATGTTTGGGGCATGACCTGCCTGCTGAGAGAAGAATGAACTTCCTCCAAAAAGCTGAGGTCCCATTTTCATTTTTGACTGCTCCATCAAAGAGGTATAGCAGTCTTCACATAAAACCATTTGGCTCCGGGACGAATTTACTTGCATATTCAGGCGAATAGTTGCTTCATTTACTTGACAATGTTGACAACGCATTTGCCATGACCTCCTTAAAATAAAGTTTGACTTTATTTGACCAATGAATGTTAAAGAAAATGGTCTGTTGTTTGACCATCTTTGACTATAGTATACTCTGACCTATTTTGACTTTCAACTGTTTTGCTCAAAGACGGATAAAAATCCTTTTTTGCATTTAATCATGGTTTGTCCTTCTTTTCAAGGAACTTGTCTCATAGGATAAAAAAGAGACAATCGAAAGTGATGGGTGCGGAGGGGTCACATGAAACGTTCAAATGAATCCGCTTTTCAGCTTGCCTTTGTATATGTAGGAACAGTGGTTGGAGCTGGGTTTGCGACAGGAAAAGAAATCGTAGAGTTTTTTGTTCGTTTTGGCTGGATTGGACTATTAGGGATTCTGATTAGCGGTGTTATTTTTACTGGCCTTGGTGCAAAAATGATGCTGATTTCGAAACGAATCAAAGCAGAATCTTATCAAGATATGAACCGGTTTTTATTTGGCGCAGCTGCGAGTCGATATATTAATATTGTGATGTTTTTTATTTTACTCGGTGTTACCTCAGTCATGATTTCAGGTGCAGGGGCTATTTTTGAAGAACAGCTTGGCATATCCAAGGAGTATGGGATCTTTTTGACGATCATTCTGAGCGTCATTGTACTCTTTAAAGGTTCAAAAGGACTATTTGGTGTTAACGTCCTTGTCGTTCCAATGCTGATTTTCTTTTCATTGATTGTGTTTCTTGATTCATTTGTTTTTAGCAGCAGTGAAAGTTATGTTCTTGCGCTGCAAATGGGTGAGGGCGAGTGGATACTATCAGCAGTGTCCTATGGTGCCTTTAATTTAGCACTGTCACAGGCAGTGTTAGTACCCGTTGCAAATGAAATGACCTCTGAAGCAGTCATTAAAAAGGGAGCGGTGCTTGGGGGCGTCATGCTGACACTCATTTTGCTTGCTTGCTTTTTATCTCTTTCCTCATTAGATATGCTGGAGGCGTTTGATATTCCAATGGCCCAGGTCGTGTATCAAGTTGCAAACTCCATTCATCTCATTTATTTATTTGTCATCTTCGGTGAAGTTTTTACATCCGTCATAGGCAATTTATACGGGCTGGAGAGACAAGTAAGGGCATATATCCGAATGAACAGCATCTTTACGATATCCCTTATTCTCATATGCTGCTATGTGATTAGTAAAATTGGTTACGGTACACTGATATCAACGGTTTACCCGGTTTTTGGATATGTCAGCATCTTTTTTATTCTCTTTCTTTGTCTAAAAAAAGTGCCTGCATCGCTAGGTAAGTAAAGAAAGGATAGCCTGCATGAAAAATATGTGGTACACTATCCTCTGTGAAAATTGAACAAAAATCCGTGAAGACGGGAGAGGTTCTAGCAAAACCCTCTATAAAAAACTAAGGACTTGCCGTATCCTTGGATGTGGCATTTTTTATTTTTTATGGCTGGGACACCTCATACTCATGTAAAGGTGTCTTTTCTTTTGAGAAAAATAGGGGTTTTCAGGAGCCTTTCAGATGCAGTGTTGTACGGTTGTACGCATCTGCAAAAGGAGGAGAACAGAAAATGAAAAATGAAAAAGCAGTCGTTGTCTTCAGCGGGGGACAGGACAGTACGACATGTTTATTATGGGCACTTCAACAATTTGAAGAGGTAGAAACAGTGACCTTTCATTATAATCAGCGTCATCAAGAAGAAATTGATGTCGCCAAAAGAATTGCTGACAAGTTAGGTGTGAAGAATCATCTATTAGATATGTCACTTTTAAATCAACTGGCACCTAATGCTTTAACAAGAGATGACATTGACATTGAGGAAAAAGACGGAGAGCTTCCTTCCACATTTGTGCCAGGAAGAAACTTAGTGTTCTTATCCTTTGCCTCTATTCTGGCGTATCAAATTGGAGCAAGACATATCATCACTGGTGTTTGTGAGACAGACTTTAGCGGCTATCCAGATTGCCGTGACGAGTTTGTGAAATCTTGCAACGTCACAGTGAATTTAGCAATGGAAAAACCATTTGTGATTCATACACCACTGATGTGGCTGAATAAAGCAGAAACATGGAAGCTTGCAGATGAGCTCAATGCACTGGATTTTGTGAAAAATGAAACGCTCACTTGCTATAACGGCATTATTTCTGATGGCTGCGGGGAATGTCCTGCGTGTAAGCTGCGGAAAAACGGCTATGACACTTATATGGAAATGAAGGAGGCAAAATAAATGCTTTCTCAAATCTATCCACAAACCGATCATCCATTTTCATTTGAATTGAATAAAGACATGCATGTATCGGCTGCCCATTTCATCCCGCGAGAAGATGCAGGCGCATGCAGCCGTGTTCATGGTCATACGTACACCATCAACATCACAATTGCGGGCGACGACCTAGATGAATCGGGTTTCCTTGTCAATTTTAGTACATTGAAGAAGCTCATTCATGGGCAGTACGATCACACGCTGCTCAATGATCATGAGGAATTCTCATCAAACGATCGATACGCGATGCCAACCACTGAGGTGGTGGCAAAGACCGTACATGACAAAGTCGCAGCGTATTTATCGACTTTAGCGAACAAGCCAACATGTGTTCAAGTCTTTGTCAGAGAGACACCAACAAGCTACTGCATTTACCGTCCGAAACGAGTTGAGATCAATGGCTAAAGCGATTCCTGTATTAGAAATCTTTGGTCCAACCATTCAAGGAGAAGGAATGGTGATTGGACAAAAAACAATGTTTGTCAGAACGGCTGGCTGTGACTACTCTTGCAGCTGGTGTGATTCCTCCTTTACATGGGACGGCTCAGCGAAGCATGACATTCAGTGGCTTGAGGCAGAAGACATTGTCAAAGAATTAAAAAGAATAGGCGGACAGGCTTTTTCTCATGTCACCATTTCAGGAGGAAATCCTGCGCTTTTAAAACAAATGGAATCCCTCATTGATTTGCTGCATGAAGAAGGGATTGATACAGCGCTTGAAACACAAGGGACGATGTATCAGGAATGGTTTTTGAAAATTGATGACTTAACCATTTCCCCTAAGCCGCCAAGCTCGAATATGAAAACAGATTTTACGAAACTAACACGTATCATAGATGAGCTGAAAAACGGAAATAGATTGCAGCATGCAAGCCTGAAGGTCGTGATTTTTGACGATCGTGATCTAGCGTATGCGAAGGATGTTCATGCGAAATACCCTGAGCTTCCTTTTTATTTGCAGGTAGGAAATGATGACACGACGACAGGTGATGATGCGTACTTATTGACGCATTTATTAAAGAAATATGAAGCGCTTGTAGATCAAGTCGCACAAGATCCAGACTTAAACCGCGTAAGAGTGCTGCCGCAGCTGCACACGTTATTGTGGGGAAATAAACGAGGCGTATAGAAAGGAAGAGATGTCATGACGACAAGAAAACCGGAAGAATTAGAAGGTGTCACGTTACTAGGAAACCAAGGAACCAATTATTTGTTTGATTACGCACCACAAGTGCTTGAAACGTTCCCAAATAAACATACAAATAGAGATTACTTTGTGAAATTCAACTGCCCAGAATTTACATCACTATGTCCGCAAACAGGACAACCGGATTTTGCAACAGTTTATATCAGCTATATCCCAAATGAAATCATGGTCGAAAGTAAATCCCTAAAATTATATTTGTTCAGCTTCCGTAACCATGGTGACTTCCATGAGGATTGTATGAACATTATTATGAACGACTTAATCGAATTGATGGACCCAAGATATATTGAAGTTTGGGGCAAATTTACGCCAAGAGGCGGTATTTCAATTGATCCGTATACGAACTATGGGAAACCTGGGACAAAGTATGAAGAAATGGCATCGTATCGTATGATGAACCATGATATGTATCCAGAAACGATTGATAATCGCTAATAAATAGGAAAAGACATGCCAGATGCATGTTTCAGCGTGTAGACAAACCCTCGCATTCGCCCGCAGTCCTGCGCTCCGGTGCTCACGAATGTCAAATTCGCTCCGCTCCGGTTCTCGTCCTTCCTAGACTGCAAAGGTTTTCTATCACGCTGAAATGAAGACAAAGGGCTAAAATCAAGCATTTTAGCCCTTTGTCAACAATCTGAAACGTTTCTCCAGAAATGGAGAAACGTCTTTCTTATACCGTTCCTTTGGCAAA
>NZ_LKIC01000031.1:0-242820 GCF_001482475.1 Bacillus sp. G1(2015b)
ATTCTTAGTAGGTATTTTGCTTTATCCATTCATGTCAAAAGGATTTGCCAAAGGAACGGTATAGATTGTTGACAAAGGCTAAAATGATCTTGATTTTAGCCCTTTGTCTTTTTTCAGCGTGATAGAAAACCTTTGCAGTCTAGGAAAGACGAGCAGCGGAGCGGAGCGAATTTGACATTCGTGAGCACCGGAGCGCAGGACTGACAACGAATGCGAGGGTTTGTCTACACGCTGAGCCGATATGGAGACATATCGGCTTTTTGCGTTGGAGAAAACGATTCATATTTTCACTTCCTCCCACATACAACTGTATTGACATCTAATTTTATTTTTTAAGGATTAGATGAAAGGAGGACACCGACTTGTCTCAAAACAATCGATTACAGTTTTCGGTAGAAGAATCCATTTATTTCAAAAGCGGACAGGAAGTCAGTGAGCTGCTGTCAATTTCTCTCGACCCTGACATTCTCGTTCAAGAAGTGAATGATTATGTTTCCATTAGAGGTTCACTCGAGCTAACAGGAGAATACAACATAAATCAAGAGGAGCTATTGGGTGAATTGAGTTCCTTTCCAACATACAGGGAAGCAGATGAGGTAAAGGTAAGAGAAGACGGAACGGCGGAGCTTCTGCATCAATTTCCAGTCGATATCACCATTCCGAAGAACAAAATTAGTCATTTAAATGATGTGTTTGTGTTTATTGATGCGTTTGATTACCAGCTGACAGAGAATCGTTTGCTTACCATTCAGGCTGATTTAGCCATCGAGGGCTTGTTAGACGAGGAAACGCCTCAAGCGCCTGTAGAGGAGCCGTATGAATTTGTCCATCGTCCTGAAGAGGATTATGGCGATATGGCTTACGATTATCAGTTGCAGCCGGAACAAGAAGAACAAAAAGAGCTGCAAGGCGAAGAACATGAGGATGATGAGAAGCAGCCTGTTTTCCAACATGACACACGTGCTGAGCAAGAAGAACAGGAAGATCAAGAAGAAGAGGAAGAAGAAATTGAGATAGAACTGGTGAACAGGGAAGTAGAGGAAGTGTCCGAAGAACCGGAAGAATCAGAAGAACAAGAAGAGCCGGAACAGCCGAATAACCAAGAAGAAGCTGTGGCGCTTGGCTATCGATCCATCCCTGAAGCTCACGTGCAGGAACCGCCATTTTTTGAAACACCTAAGCTTTTAGAAGAAGAGGAGCGGGAGGATACATTCTTTGAAGTGGAAGTGAGAAAAGATCCGGAAGCTGCCGAAGAGCAGGAAGAAACGGTACAGTCATATCCTGCATTTGAATCACCTGCTTATCAAGTGGAACCTGAGCAAGAGGAGCAGGATGACGAATATCAGCTCGGGCGGTTATATGAACGGGAAGCACCTAAAATATATGAGTCAGCTCAAGAAGAAGAGGAGCTTGAAGAAGACGTGAGAGAAACGTCTGGCAGTGAGAACTCTCTTTATTTAACAAAGCTGTTCGCTAAGCAGGAGGAGGAAGATTTTTCTCGCATGAAAATATGTATAGTTCAGCAAGAAGATACGGTCGATCGTATTTGTGAGAGATATCAATTGAATGTGCAGCAGCTTCTTCGCACAAACTCATTATCGATTGATGCGGAGCTTGAGGAAGGGCAGATTCTTTATATTCCTGAATATCAAAAAAGCAATGCATAGCAAGCGATGACTGACCGAGAAAATGTGGTGAGTGAACGTGGATGAAATCCAATCTGTCTTATACGAATACGGACTTGAGGCTGAATATATTGAACCTGTCAGTCCTGTTGTCATCAAGGTATATACAAAGCAGGGTGTATTTGCCCTGAAGCGAGTAAAAGCCAACCGGCATATGCAATTTACTGAACAAATGCTTGAACTAGAATCAAAGGGATATCGCTCCTTTGTGCCGATTTATCGGACGAAGAGCGGTTCCTTTTTCTCAAGTCATCGGGAAAGCCAGTATGCATACTATCTGATGCCGTGGCTGACGAATGAAAAGAGAGAAGAGCAGGACGATAAGCACGAATATTTATTTCAAGAGATTGCGAGACTTCATAAGCGGACTGAAGTCATGATGGATATCACAGAGCAAGAGATAGAAGCGCATTACACCCAAATCAAGACCAAATGGGAAACAGAGAAAGACATGTATGAACGATTCATAGAGCGGGCAGAACAAACGTGGTATATGTCGCCATTTGAGCTGGCCGCTGCTATGTATTTTTCAGAGGCAATGTCTGCCAGCGAATTTGCGCTTGAACGATTAGAAGATTGGCATGAAGAAATGAAAGACAAAGAGACAACGCGGGTTGTGCTAAATCATGGACAGCTATCAATCCATCATTTTTTGTATAATGATGTAGGAACAGGACATTTCACCAATTTCGAGCGGTCTAAAAAAGCCGCCCCCATCTATGATCTTCTGACCTATTTCTTTCGGACATTCAAAACCTATCCCACGTCTTGTCCTGAATGCACTTCTTTGTTTTATACGTATCAAAAAGGAAACCCTCTTCGGGAGGAAGAACTGCATTTGTTCCTAAGCTACCTTGCTTATCCGCAAGGGCTGTTTGATACAGTAAAAGCCTATGAAGCAGGCGGGCAGGATGAAATGGAAAGCTGTCAGCAGCTGTTAAGAGCGTATTGGCAGATGAAAAATTCTGAGCCGACCGTCATGAAGATTCATGAGATTGAGCAGGCTAGACGGCTTGAAGAAGAACAAAGTGCCTCGTCATCAGCGGAATGACGAGGTTATGCTGCGTTGGCTTTATATGGGCAGGTACATAAGCATGAGTTTTTAAAACCAATCAAGATGAAAGGCACAGGCGAGAAAAATAAGAATACCTAGAATGAGGACGTCAAATGTTGTAGGGAAAATGATCGTACGAAATCCTTGAAATATAGCAATCGGGAGAACGACTTGGGAGGCAACTGCCCGAATTTGTCTCAGCCAGGGGGGGAGTGTGTAAGGATTGATCTTCTTCAAATCAAACGCCCTCCTTCTTCATTTTGTTATTATCATATGGGCAAAAGGGCGAAGGGTGCCTGCCCAATTTGTATAAAGAAGAAGAAAAGCGGAAAAGATGATTGACGAAAACAAAAGGCATTTAGTAATATTAATAAAAGATGAGTATGTGCTGATGAACGTGATATATCGTAAGCGTGGATCAGGAAGAGTACGAGCAAGACCCTAAAGAGAGGGAAGCCAAGAGCTGAGAGGTTTCCTAGGATGTACTTGTTTGGAAGGTCGCCTGTGAGCTTAATTTCTTGAATGAACAAGTAGAGAAATTCGGGAGAACCCCGTTATCCTTTAGAGTGTATGGGACACGTGTATGTGTCTCGTGAAAAAAGGTGGTACCGCGAAAAAGCTTTTTCGTCCTTTTATAAGGATGGAAAGGCTTTTTTTATGTTTCATCAGCCGAAAAAATGTGGAGGTTACACAAATGGGAACAAATAATCAAGAAATGCCAACAAAGTACGATCCTAATGCGATTGAAAAAGACCGCTATACGTACTGGCTTGAAGGGAAATTCTTCGAAGCACAAAATGACAAAACGAAAGATCCATATACAGTCGTCATTCCTCCACCAAACGTGACAGGAAAACTGCACCTTGGGCATGCATGGGATTCTACACTCCAAGACATCGTGACACGTATGAAACGGATGCAGGGCTATGACGTTCTTTGGCTTCCAGGTATGGACCATGCCGGTATTGCGACTCAAGCAAAAGTCGAGGCAAAGCTTCGCGAAGAAGGCGTAAGCCGGTATGACCTTGGCCGGGAGAAATTTGTGGAAGAAACGTGGAAATGGAAAGAAGAATATGCAGATTTTATTCGCAGCCAGTGGGCGAAAATGGGTCTTGGTCTCGATTACTCCCGTGAACGTTTTACTTTAGATGAAGGTCTGAATAAAGCCGTTCGCCAAGTGTTTGTTCAATTGTACGAAAAAGGGCTTATTTATCGCGGAGAGTACATCATTAACTGGGATCCAGCAACGAAAACGGCGCTTTCTGATATTGAAGTGATTTATAAGGATGTTCAAGGTGCGTTTTATCACTTGAGATATCCGCTTTCAGATGGCACGGGTTCAATTGAAATTGCGACAACAAGACCTGAAACAATGCTGGGAGATACAGCCGTAGCCGTACACCCTGATGACGAGCGTTATCAGCATTTGATTGGAAAAACAGTGGTTTTACCAATTACAGGCCGTGAGATCCCAATCGTCGGTGATGACTATGTTGATATGGAGTTTGGTTCAGGTGCTGTGAAAATTACACCTGCTCATGATCCGAATGACTTTGAGCTTGGAAACCGCCACGGGCTAGAGCGTATTCTTGTCATGAATGAAGATGGCACAATGAATGCGAATGCCCTGCAATATAAAGGAATGGACCGCTTCGAATGCCGCAAACAGCTTGTGAAGGATTTACAAGAGGAAGGCATTTTGTTCAAAATTGAGGACCACATGCATTCAGTTGGTCATAGTGAGCGAAGTGGAGCTGTCGTTGAACCGTATTTATCGACACAATGGTTTGTGAAAATGCAGCCGCTGGCAGACGAAGCCATTCATCTGCAAAAAGGTGACGACCAAGTTCAATTTGTTCCAGACCGATTTGAAAAGACATATTTACATTGGATGGAAAATATCCGTGACTGGTGTATTTCTCGTCAACTATGGTGGGGACACCGCATTCCGGCTTGGTATCATAAAGAAACGAAAGAAGTATACGTTGGACTTGAAGCACCAGAAGATATTGAGAACTGGGAACAGGATAACGATGTACTTGATACATGGTTCAGTTCAGCTCTTTGGCCGTTTTCTACAATGGGCTGGCCGGATGCAGACAGTGAAGACTTCAAGCGCTACTATCCAACCAATCTGCTTGTAACTGGCTATGACATCATTTTCTTCTGGGTATCCCGCATGATCTTCCAAGGTCTTGAATTCACAGGAGAAAAACCGTTCAAAGATGTCCTCATTCATGGGCTTATCCGCGATGAACAAGGGCGTAAAATGAGTAAGTCGCTCGGCAACGGAATTGATCCAATGGAGGTCATCGACAAATACGGTGCGGATTCATTAAGATATTTCTTAGCGACTGGAAGCTCACCAGGTCAGGATCTTCGTTTTAGTTTTGAAAAGGTTGAATCCACTTGGAACTTTGCGAACAAAATTTGGAACGCATCCCGTTTTGCTTTAATGAATATGGATGGTTTAACGTATGATGAGCTTGATTTAACAGGAGACAAATCAGTTGCTGACCAATGGATTTTAACACGCTTAAATGAAACAATCGAAAGTGTCACACAGCTTGCTGACAAGTATGAATTCGGTGAAGTGGGCAGACATTTATACAACTTCATTTGGGATGATTTCTGTGATTGGTACATTGAAATGGCGAAACTTCCGCTTTATGGAGAAGACGAAGCAGCGAAGAAAACGACTCGTTCGATCCTTGCGTATGTATTAGATCAAACGATGAGACTTCTACATCCGTTTATGCCGTTCTTAACAGAAGAAATCTGGCAGCATCTCCCGCATGAAGGTGAGTCCATTACTGTTGCGGCATGGCCTGAAGTGAAGCCGGAGCTTTCCAACGAACAAGCTTCTGCTGATATGAAGCTGCTTGTGGAACTCATTCGCTCTGTTCGTAACATTCGCAGTGAAGTGAACACGCCAATGAGCAAACAAGTTGAACTTTACATTAAAGCCTCTACATCTGATGTGCAGGAACGCTTAGAGAAAAACCGTTCATATATTGAGCGCTTCACGAACCCAAGTGTTCTTGAAATTGGCACAGATATTCCAGCTAGTGATAAAGCGATGACGGCTGTTATTTCTGGAGCAGAACTCATTCTGCCGCTTGAAGGCTTAATCAACTTAGATGAAGAAATTGCTCGTCTGCAAAAAGAGCTTGATAAGCTGACAAAAGAAGTGGAACGAGTACAGAAAAAGCTTGGCAACGAAGGCTTTATGAAAAAAGCGCCTGAAAGTGTCGTAGAAGAAGAGCGTGCGAAAGAACGTGATTATGTCGCAAAACGCGAAGCTGTTCAAAAGCGTATTGAAGAGCTGAAAGCATAAGGTTGAAAAGACGGCTCCTAATGAAAGGGAGTCGTCTTTTTTGAAAATTTCGTATGAAATGAGAGATGACATTGTTTACAACCTATCATGAAGCCATTGATTGGATTCACAGCAGACTGGCCTTTGGCGTAAAACCGGGTCTTGAACGAATGAAATGGCTGATGAACAGACTAGGAAATCCGGAACAAAGTATAAAAACAGTACATGTTGCAGGTACAAATGGTAAAGGATCAACCATTGCGTTTACGCGTTCTGTGTTGCAGGCAGCCGGCTATTCGGTCGGAACTTTCACCTCTCCGTTTATACTAACGTTCAATGAAAGAATCAGCGTGAATGGAGTGCCTATAGAAGATGAAGAATGGTTGAGTTTGGTGAATGAAATCAAGCCTTTTGTTGACGAATTAGATCAAACAGAGCTTGGCGCAACTACAGAATTTGAAATCATTACAGCATGTGCATTTGCTTATTTTGCTCATGTGCACCAAGTAGACTTTGTCCTCTTGGAAACAGGGCTTGGGGGAAGACTTGATTCTACAAATATTGCTGTTCCTATTTTAACAGCGATTACGTCGATTGGTCATGATCATATGGCCATTTTAGGTGACACACTTGAACAAATTGCAGCTGAAAAAGCGGGTATTATCAAAGAGGGTATTCCAATGATCACGGCAGTTCACCAGCCTGAAGCTCTTGCTGTCATTCATAACACAGCAAAAGAAAAGAATGCCGAATGTATTTCCTTACACGATACTTGTAGCTTTGATGAGCAGCAGCCAACAGAAACAGGTGAACGTTTCACGTTACGCACATCAAAAAAGCAGTATCCGCAGCTTGAAACAGGATTAATCGGAACGCATCAAAGGCAAAATGCTTCCCTTGCTGTTTTACTCATTGAATGGCTGGAGCAAGAAGGCTATATTAGTGTGACAGAAGAGCAAATATATGAGGGCATTCGGCAGGCAGCTTGGGCTGGGAGATTTGAAAAAGTCAAAGATCATCCTCCAGTGTATTTAGACGGCGCTCATAATGAAGAAGGGATCGACCGTTTAATTGAAACTGTACAAGCTCATTTTTCTAGTAAACAGGTGCATATATGTTTTAGTGCTTTAAAAGATAAGCCGTACAAGCAAATGATTCAAAAGCTTGAAGCTGTCAGTTCTTCTATCCATTTTGTTTCATTTGATTTTCCAAGAGCCGAATCAGCTGAAAAGCTTTATGTATGCAGTCAGTTAGACGCAAAGTCTTATGATGATGACCCTCGTACAGTGCTTGAGTTCATTCAGAAAAAAAGTGATGATCCTTCAGCGGTGATCATTGTGACAGGCTCTCTTTATTTTATTTCAGATATACGAAATCGTATGATCGTGTAACACAAAAACGCAAATGGCTTCAATGCCATTTGTGTTTTTTTCTTTTGATATACAGATGGAAAGTAAAATCATATTTTCGCTATGTGCTCAATGAATACGATCGTGATAAAATCCGGTCTATCTTATTCTCGGAAGGGGTCACGATATATGATAGGCATTTTTGTGTTTCTTGCAGGCATCACCATGGGGTCGTTCTTTCATCTAGTTGGTGAAAGGCTGCCGCTTAAGCGATCTATTCTTCTTCCTCGTTCTCACTGCACAGTGTGTAAACAGCCGCTTTCCCTGCACGAGATGATCCCGCTCGTTTCGTATGCGTTATTGAGGGGAACTTGTAAGCATTGCGGCACTCGGCTGTCTTTGTTATATCCACTGGTTGAGCTGCTGTCAGGCAGTCTTTTTTTGCTCATGTATAGAATCGCTGGTATTTCGTTTGAAGGTCTTTTTCTTGTGATTCTTTGTAGTTTATTTGTGATTGCTGTCGTGAGCGATCTCCTTTATATGAGGGTGCCAAACGAGCTGTTTCTCTTCTTTTTCCCTCTTTTCGTCATATACCGCACGCTTGAACCACTTCTTATTTGGTGGGAAGGAGCGGCTTCGCTTCTTTTTTGCTTTCTCTTGTTTTATAGTTTAGATCGTTTCAAGCCAAATAGCATGGGCGGAGCTGATATGAAGCTGTTCGGTGTTCTTGCGTTTTGCCTTGGCTTCAAGCCATTCCTTCTCATTCTTTTCCTCTCGTGTATCGCTGGAATCGCCTATGCGAAGGTTTTTTCTATTCAATTAGATGAACCATTTCCCTTTGTTCCTGCGATCTCTTTTTCTTTTTGGCTGTATCTCTATGGAGCTCATGTCATGCTCCCATTCGCAGGGTCGACCGGTTGAAAAAATTGGCGAACACTTTTTTTCCCTGCCGACAAAAGTCTTGTTCTTTTTTTTTTCCGCTATGTTAAAGTGTGAAACAGAAAGAAGGACGGGTACATTCGCGCTGATTCATTGGACAAAAAGGTCTTTCTTACAAACAATGTCAGAAAGCGGGGAATGACAGTGAAAAAAAGGCAGGCAAAAAAACAAGGGTTAAAAGTCAATATTAATGGCAAAGAAGAAATGCTTCATGAAGATGACCACCAGCCGCCAAAACAGCAAGAGGATGATCAAGTGACGTTTTCGAATTGGGAGGAAAAAAGGCAGTCAGAACAGGAGACAGCTGCATCTGAGGAAGAACCGGCTAAACCGAAAGAAGAAGACTTCCAGTGGGATGACGCAGCTGATCATATTTATCATTCTGATCCAAAGGTCGTCACACCTTATCAAAAGAAAAAAGGCTCCTTTGATCAGAAGTTCGGTAAAAACCGCGGCCCGTTTAAGAGAGTGATGACAACGATTGTGTTTGCAGTGGTTCTTGGGACAGGCCTTGGTGTGTTTGCACTTAGCTTAAGTCAAGATGGTACTCAGAATCCATCAGGGGGAGATATCAGCGTTTCAGCGTCCGGAAATCAATCATCAATGAAAGCGGGCGGTGATGCGCCGCCAGCAGATACTGCTGATGAATCAAAAGAGAATAAAGATGAAAAAAGCGCCTCTGGCCATTTTTCAACCTATGTCGTACAGGCTGGAAAGTTTTCCTCTGAAAAAGGAGCAGATGAATTAGTTGGCAGTTTAAAAGAAGCAGGGTATGCGGGGAAAAAGATCTCAATGGATGATGGCTATTATGTCATTGCTGGGCTTGCGACAGAACAGGGCATGACAAGTGCTGTTGGGAAGAAGCTGATTGATCAGCACTTTGAGGCATGGGGAGGCAAGGAGCTCTCATTTCAAGTACCGGATGAGCTGACTAGTTTAATAGAAAAGGCATCTGTATTATCCTCTAAGGTCATTGCAGGAGACGATGTGGATCAAAAGGACGTTACGCAGCTGATCTCTGAGCTTGAAAGTGCCAAAACAACGGACGCACCAGCTAAAAGCAGTTTGCTGAAAGCGGTGCAGCTGTTAAATGAACCTACTGCTGAAAACGGGTGGAAATCTCAGCAGGCACTGCTTGATCAATTAAATACGTAAAATCATATTTTAAGAAACCAAACTAGTCAAAAAATGACTAGTTTTTTTCTTTTTCATCTAACATAATGATGAAGGAACATGAAAAATGAATTTTCGTAAATTGTCGGTAAGATGTACATTTGATAGGATGAATGGGTATCTTACTTCTTAGGCTAAACCCTGAAAGGATGAACAAACATGAACCGATTGATTCTCGCATCTCAATCCCCTAGAAGAAAAGAATTACTTGATCTAGCAGGGTTTTCTTATGACATTCAAGCAAGTCAATTAAAAGAAGAAATAAATCGAAACTTTTCTCCTGCAGAGAACGTCCAATGGTTGGCAGAACAAAAAGCAAGTGATATTCAAAGATTATATCCCGAAGCTGTGATTATTGGTGCAGATACGATTGTTGCAATTGACGGCAAATGTCTTGGGAAACCAAAAGACAAGGAAGAAGCGGCCTCAATGCTTCAATTATTGTCAGGAAAGACACATCAAGTCTTGACGGGTGTCACGATTCAGTCAGAGAATAGAAAAGAAACATTTTATGAACAGACAGAAGTGACGTTTTGGGCACTTACGCAAAATGAAATAGACCGCTATATCGAAACGGGAGAACCGCTTGATAAAGCGGGAAGCTATGGCATTCAAGGAAAAGGCGCACTGTTTGTTCAAAAAATAGATGGTGATTATTTTTCCGTTGTAGGTCTCCCTATTGCCAAAATAGTTAGAGTGCTCGAAACATTTGGAATCACCCCTTTTTGATGACAGGAAGGAATCTAAAAGGAGTGGGCATCATGAACGATTTCCCTATGTTGCTAAAGCATTTTCCTCAAGATGAAAAGCCGAGAGAACGATTGATCAAATATGGTCCCGGCAGTCTGTCAAACCATGAACTTGTTGCGATTCTTTTAAGGACAGGCACAAAAAAGGAATCAGTTCTTCAAATTTCCGCAAGACTTCTGCAAACATTTGGCGGTCTTCGCACTATAAGAGAAGCCTCAATTGAAGAAATGTCGAAGATTCGAGGAGTTGGAAAGGCGAAGGCGGTCTCTCTTTTAGCTGCTTTAGAACTCGGCACTAGATTACACCATCAAACGACGGACAACCGCTATGTAATCCGCACACCAGAGGATGGGGCAAACTTTGTGATGGAAGATATGAGGTTTTTACAACAGGAAAATTTCGTTTGTCTTTATCTCAACACAAAAAATCAAGTTCTTCATAAACATACCGTGTTTATTGGAAGTCTGAACTCATCCATCGTTCACCCGCGTGAAATTTTCAAAGAGGCCTTTAAACGGTCCGCTGCTTCATTTATTTGTGTGCACAACCATCCATCTGGAGATCCGACGCCCAGCAGGGAAGATATTGAAGTCACACAGAGACTATTTGAATGTGGAAAGCTGATTGGAATACAGCTGCTTGATCATCTTGTCATAGGTGATCAAAAATTTGTGAGTTTGAAGGAAAAAGGGTATTTGTAACACTTTTTTTTTCAATGTTTTACGATATAATAGAGTTTATGAGTTTTTCCCTAAGGGAATTTTGGTTTAAGAAAGGAAGATACATACATATGTTTGGAATTGGTACAAAAGACCTTGGAATAGATCTTGGAACAGCGAATACGCTTGTTTTTATTAAAGGAAAAGGCATAGTTGTGAGAGAACCTTCGGTCGTAGCTTTGGAAACTGATACGAAGTCTATAGTGGCGGTCGGAAATGATGCTAGAAATATGATTGGCCGTACACCTGGTAATGTTGTGGCACTACGCCCAATGAAAGACGGAGTCATTGCAGATTACGAGACGACAGCAACAATGATGAAATATTACATTAATCAAGCATTAAAAGGCAAAGGGCTTTTTGCTCGTAAACCTTACGTCATGGTATGTGTGCCATCTGGCATTACAGCTGTAGAAGAGCGTGCAGTTATTGATGCAACAAGACAAGCTGGTGCACGTGACGCATACCCGATTGAAGAACCATTTGCTGCGGCAATCGGTGCTAACCTGCCTGTATGGGAGCCAACAGGAAGTATGGTTGTGGATATTGGCGGCGGTACAACAGAAGTAGCGATTATTTCTCTTGGCGGCATTGTGACATCACAATCAATCCGTGTTGCAGGTGATGAAATGGATGATGCGATCAGCAGCTACATCCGTAAAACGTATAACCTGATGATTGGTGATCGTACGTCAGAAGCGATTAAAATGGAAATCGGTTCTGCGCAGCCTGATGTACATGATGAGATGGACATTCGCGGACGTGACCTTTTAACAGGTCTGCCAAAAACAATCTCTATTACGGCAGAAGAGATTGCAAAAGCGCTTCGCGATACGGTGGAAACAATTGTCGATGCAGTAAAAATGACGCTTGAAAAAACCCCGCCTGAGCTGGCAGCAGATATTATGGACCGCGGAATTGTTTTAACAGGGGGCGGTGCATTACTGCGTAATCTTGACAAAGTCATTAGCGATGAAACGAAAATGCCAGTCATTATTGCTGAAGATCCGCTTGACTGTGTGGCGATCGGAACAGGGAAAGCACTAGAACATATTCATTTGTTCAAAGGAAAATCAAAAGATAATCGATAATCGGGCGTAATTAAAGAGGTGTAAGACATGCCGCAGTTTTTTATGAATAAAAGATTAATGTTGCTCCTTGTCTGTGTCATCGTACTGGTGGCCATGATTGGTTTTTCAGTGAAAAGCGGCAGAGGTGCTTCATGGCCGGAAAAATTAGTGGGGGATACGACAGGCTTTTTTCAAGGTGTCTTTCATAAACCATCACAATTTATTGCCGGTATTTATGGGAACGTACAAGATTTAAAGAACACATATGATGAAAACGAGCGTCTTCGAAAAAAACTTGATGGACAAACCCAATATGAGGCGAAACTTCAAGAACTAGAAGATGAGAACAAAAAGCTTCGCAAACAGCTTGGCTATGTGAACTCTGTTCGTGATTACACGCCAATTCTATCAACTGTTATCGCAAGAAACCCATCTCTTTGGGATAGCTTTGTGATGATTGATAAAGGGAAAAAACAAGGCGTTGACAAAGATATGGCGGTCACAAATGAGAGTGGCGCATTAATTGGGAAGATTGAAAGTGATAAGCTCAACAATTTTACTTCAACTGTAAGGTTGCTAAGCTCTACTGACCAAAATAATAGAATTTCAACGAAAATTTTTGCGAAAAAGGGCAAAGAAGAACTCAATGGAATCATTAACGGTTATGACAGCAAGAAAAAAATGCTGACTATGAATATTCTAAAATCCGATGCAGATGGGGATGTCAAAAAAGGAGATCTTGTTGAAACATCTGGAGCAGGGGGCGTATTCCCGCAAGGCTTGACGATTGGTAAGGTGAGTGAAATCGAGCCAGACCATTACGGCCTGACAAAGATCATTTACGTAGAACCAGCGGCTGAACTCAACAATTTAGACCGTGTGATTGTGGTGAATCGCAGCACAAGTACAGTAGATGCATCTGAATTGACGAAGGAGGAAGGCTCGTGAAACGTGTCCTTCTAGCTTTCGTCATGTTGTTTATCTTCGTATTTGACAGTATTTTTGTCGATTTAGTGAAGCTCCCATTTGTTTCAGAGAATCAAATTTTAGCTCCTCATTTCATTTTACTTGCACTTGTATTTATGACTGCTTTTGTGAATCAAAAATATGGTGTGATTTACGGATTTATCTTTGGACTTTTATATGATATTTCATATACAGGCATACTTGGTGTTCATATGTTTGGCTTTGGGGCGCTTTGCTATTTGCTAGCAAAAGCCTTTAAAGTTCTGCAAACGAATATGTTAGTCGTCGTCTTTCTGTCGATTATTGCTGTTTCCGTCATGGAGTTTTATGTATACGGCGTTCAAGCGACAATTCAACCAGGGATTATGCCGTTTAATACGTATGTCATCGAACGCTTTATTCCTACGATTCTTTTAAATACTGCTGCGTCTCTCATACTTGTTGTGCCGCTTAGGCTCTTTTTCATCAATGTGAAACAAGGACTGATCGACGAATAAAAGCAGGAGTTTGTCCAATTACGGCGAAATGAGTATGTTGTTGAGGTGAGCATCTTGAAAACTCAAAAACAGCAATATGTGACGATAAAAGGTACAAAAAACGGATTAACATTACAGTTAAATGATGACTGTTCGTTTGATGATCTTCTTTCTGGCTTGCGAGAGGTCCTTTTACTTGAGCAATATACAGATGGAAGAGAAGGACATAAGGTCAATGTGCATATTAAGCTTGGTTTTCGTTATTTAACGGAGGATCAGGAGACGCGTTTGACTGAAGCGGTGTCTGAAAATGAACATCTCGTGATCCACTCCATTGAAAGTGACGTCATGTCAACTGAAGAGGCGAGACGATTAAAAGCAGAGGCTGAAATTACTTCTGTAGCAAAAATTGTACGCTCTGGACAGGTGCTGTATGTCGAAGGAGATCTTTTATTAATAGGAGATGTCAATCCTGGCGGAACGATTCGCGCAGGAGGAAATATTTTTGTGCTTGGCGCATTAAAAGGTGTGGCGCATGCTGGATGTAATGGCAACAAGCAGGCTGTTATTGCGGCATCACATATGATTCCAACACAGCTTCGCATCGCACAAGTTTTTAACCGTGCACCAGACCAAAAAGAAGATGGAAATGAAATGGAATGTGCTTATTTAGATATAGATGGCAATATGATCATTGAACGCCTGCAGCAATTGGCTCATATAAGACCTAATCTGACAAGGCTTGAGGGAGGAATGTGAAATTGGGCGAGGCTATTGTGATTACCTCAGGAAAAGGCGGCGTTGGCAAAACAACAACATCTGCAAACTTAGGCACAGCACTAGCAATTCAAGGGAAAAAAGTGTGTCTAGTTGATACGGACATCGGCCTTCGGAATCTGGATGTCGTGATGGGGCTTGAAAACCGCATTATTTATGATCTAGTTGATGTAGTAGAAGGAAGATGCAAAATTCACCAAGCGCTTGTAAAAGATAAGCGTTTCGAGGATCTTTTGTATCTTTTACCTGCTGCTCAAACAAGTGATAAAACGGCTGTGGAGCCGGAACAGATCAAGGAATTAATTCAATCATTGAAACAAGACTTTGATTATGTTGTCATTGACTGCCCTGCTGGAATTGAACAAGGCTTTAAAAATGCTGTATCCGGTGCAGACAAGGCCATTGTCGTGACGACACCTGAAATCTCAGCTGTGAGAGATGCGGACCGAATCATCGGTTTGTTAGAACAAGAAGATATCGAACCGCCTCGTTTGATTGTCAACCGTATTCGTACACACATGGCGAAAAATGGCGATTCAATGGATGTAGATGAAGTGGTACATCACTTGTCGATTGATCTACTTGGCATCGTAGCAGATGATGATGATGTGATTAAGGCTTCAAACAATGGTGAACCGATTGTTATGGATGCTAAAAACAAAGTATCGATTGCCTATCGCAATATTGCCCGCCGCGTACTAGGCGAATCTGTTCCGCTTCAATCCTTTGAAGAAGAAAACAAGGGAATGTTTGCAAAGCTGAAAGCATTTTTTGGTGTAAGAGCATAATCGTGATAGAAAACCTTTACAGTCTAGTAAGGACGAGCACTGGAGCGCAGACCTGACAA
This sequence comes from Bacillus sp. G1(2015b), assembly GCF_001482475.1. Classification (NCBI taxonomy): domain Bacteria; kingdom Bacillati; phylum Bacillota; class Bacilli; order Caryophanales; family Bacillaceae; genus Bacillus; species Bacillus sp. G1(2015b). The sequence continues at coordinate 15,122 of NZ_LKIC01000031.1, forward strand.
CGAATGCTAGGGTTTGTCTACACGCTGAGACCGATTCGATTTAGAATCGGTCTTTTTGTTGCATATCAGATGAGGTTGTCACATAAAATGTACAAACTGTTTGTATGTAAAGGGTGATCTCATGAAAAGAGTGGACGAGTACCGAAAGAAAATCGCGCAGCGCCGCAAAACGATGCAGCCAGCTGCTCCTCCTAAGAAGACGGCTTTCAAGAAAAAAGAAGATATCCCGCCATGGGTTATGCTGACAGAGGAAGAAAAGCATTCTGGCTCGACCTCCTATGAACCGGCGTCCCATCAGCCAAAGAAATATCGTCATCCCTTATTTAACCCGAATACCTTTGTACTTAAATGCTTATTATCAGCGTCCCTTGTGTTGATTGCTGCCATTTCGTTTAAAGGTCAGGCAGGTCCGTTTCAGCAGCTGAAGCCGGTGATTACTCAGACCTTTAAGCAAGATTTTCAATTTGCTGCTGCCAACCGCTGGATTGAAAAAACAGTTGGACATCCACTGGCATTTTTAACAGAGAAAAAAGAGGACCAAAAGGACGTACAAGCGAATCAAGAACTAGCTGTGCCTGCCTCTGGTAAAGTGCAGGAATCCTTTACGCAAAATGGAGCAGGGGTCAAAGTTGAAACATCCGCTGAAGCCATTGATAGTATGAAGGAAGGCTATGTGGTCGAGGTGAAAAAGAAAAGCGACACAGGGCTTACCGTGGTGGTGCAGCATGCAGATAACAGCTATAGCTGGTACGGTCAATTAAAGAAAGCCGATGTGGCCTTATACGATTTTGTCGATAAAGGTGAAAAAATTGGTCAGATTTCGCTTGATGATCAAGGGAAGGGCACGTATTACTTTGCCATTAAGCAAAATGAACAGTTTATCGATCCTATTCAGGTGATGACCTTTGAATAGATGGCTGCTCATGCTGACGAAAATTCACATCCATCCGCTGCTGTGGATTGTGATGGCGTTTGCGATTCTGTCAGGTCAAATTAAGCCGCTGCTTTGCCTGCTTGTGATCGTCTGTGTCCATGAACTTGGACATGCAGCGGCTGCCTGCTATTATCATTGGCGCATTCGGCGGATTTTTTTACTGCCATTTGGCGGAACGGTGGAAGTAGAGGAACATGGAAACCGTCCGCTAAAAGAGGAGCTGGCGGTCATTTTGTGCGGGCCGCTTCAGCATGTACCGCTCCAGCTCATGGCGTGGCTGTTCATGGAGGCTTCTCTTATCTCGCATGACGTCTTTACGATGTTTACCTTTTATAATATGGCGATTTTTCTTGTCAATCTTTTGCCCATTTGGCCGCTTGATGGCGGAAAATTATTCTTTTTGCTCTTATCTATTTTTTACCCTTTCCAACGTGCACATGCTCTAGCCATAAAAGGCTCACTTGTCTTTTTCGGTCTATTGACAGCAGGATTACTTTTGTTTGCACCGCTGCAATTCAATGGCTGGGTGCTGCTCACTTTTTTAGCTTATTCACTCGTGATGGAGCACAGGCAGAGGCATTACGTCAGGGTTCGTTTTTTACTAGAACGGTATTACGGTAAAAAAGAGCAAAAGGTAGAAAAACTGATTCCGCTGAGAGCAAGTGCAGAGGAAAAAGTTTACGAAGTGATGGCACGATTTCAAAGGGGCTGCAAGCATCCGATTATTATTGAAAGAGATGGCGTGAAGATGAGTCAGCTTGATGAAAATGAACTGCTCCATGCGTATTTTTCAGATCGCAGAACGACCTCCTCAATGGAAGAGCTTCTTTTACCGTACTAATGGTGAAAATACATTGACATTTTGCGTCTAGTTTGATATATTTTTTAATGTTATGGATATGTAGCACCCGTGCTACAACCGCGCGGAGCAGGTGTAAAGAGCCTATGGCCCCCTGTATTCGGCGAGTCTGAGTTTATTAGGAGGTGCAGAGATGTACGCAATTATCGAAACTGGTGGTAAACAAGTAAAAGTTGAAGAAGGTCAAACTGTTTATGTTGAAAAACTAGCTGCTGAAGCAGGTGAAACAGTAACTTTCGAAAACGTATTGTTTGTCGGCGGAGACACTGTCAAAGTGGGTAACCCTTCAGTTGCTGGAGCAACAGTAACGGCTAAAGTTGAAAAACAAGGTCGCGGTAAGAAAATTACTGTGTTCAAGTACAAACCGAAGAAAAACAACCACAAGAAACAAGGTCATCGTCAACCTTACACTAAAGTTGTTATCGAAAAAATCAACGCTTAAGGCGTGTGAGTGATATGATCAAAGCAACCATTACTCGGTCATCAGCAGATGAAAGCATTACGTCTTTTCAGATGACTGGACATGCCGAGTTTGCTGAAAAAGGTCAGGATCTCGTTTGTGCAGGTGTATCTGCTGTTGTTTTCGGCTCAGTCAATTCAATTATTGCACTGACAGGATTGGACCCACTGCTTGATATTGGTGAAGAAGGCGGCTACTTCTCTTTTGAACTGCCAGCTGATACAGACCCAGTATCCTTTGAAAAAGCCCAGCTGCTTTTAGAAGGCATGGTCGTTTCCTTAGAGACAATTGAACGAGATTATCACGATTATGTGAGAATATCAACAAAAAAATAGGAGGTGAACTTCATGCTTAGATTAGATCTTCAATTTTTCGCATCTAAAAAAGGGGTAGGTTCTACAAAGAACGGACGTGACTCTGAGTCTAAACGTTTAGGCGCTAAACGTGCTGATGGTCAATTCGTAACTGGTGGTTCTATCCTTTATCGTCAACGTGGAACGAAAATCTATCCAGGTGAAAACGTTGGACGCGGAGGCGACGACACTCTTTTCGCTAAAATCGACGGAACGGTTAAATTCGAACGTTTCGGTCGTGACCGTAAAAAAGTGAGCGTATATCCTGCGGCACAATAATTGCTAAAAACTCCGGTCATTGACTGGAGTTTTTTTCACTTTTTACAAGCAGTACCGAAGATGATAAAAGAAGATGCACTCCATAAATATCAAAGAACGTTTGCTGACTTTGCCTCATTTTCTCCTATACGATCAGAAAAAACAACCTTTCCTCACATAACTAGTGTTTTTCTATGCTGTCTTCTCTGTTATAATTCAGGGAGACATATTGATGATAAGACTCCTAAAAGAGAGACCAAACGATTGGGAGTGCGATAATGGAAGAGATACCAAGTAAAGAAAATGAAAAATTAACTCACGTTGCATTAACAAATGAATTGATCTATCTGCTCAGTCGTTCAAGACACGACTGGATGAATAAATTACAGCTGATCAAAGGCAACTTGACATTAGAAAAATATGACCGCGTGTTTGAAATTATAGAAGAAATGGTCATTGAAGCACAGCATGAATCCAAACTCTCAAATTTAAAAATTCCCCAATTGGCCTATTACTTTCTAACATTTAATTGGGAGTCGCATTTTATCACCTTAGAATATGAAGTGCTTGGTGAAACCCGAGACTTATCAGCATATGAATCGCAGCTGCTAACGGTATCACAGGAGTTGTTTTCGATATTCGATCAATCAGTTTGCCAAAAAACTGAAAATCATTTAACGGTCACGTTCCAAACAGATCATGAAGAAAATGATGTGATCTTATATTTTGATTTCAAAGGAAAATTAACAAGTTTGGATGCGTTAAATGCGTTTCATGACGCAAACTATCCATGTATGAGTATAACGCAATTTCATGTGACGCCTCATGAGTCCATGATTGAGCTTTGTTTGAGGCAAGAACGAGATATGTGATGCAGAGAAACGGAGGAAGTTATGTTTGTAGATCAGGTTAAAGTGTATGTTAAAGGCGGTGACGGCGGAAACGGTATGGTGGCGTTCCGTCGTGAAAAATATGTACCAAAGGGCGGCCCAGCAGGCGGCGACGGCGGAAATGGTGCAGATGTTGTATTTGAAGTAGACGAAGGACTTAGAACGTTAATGGACTTTCGTTATAAGCGCCATTTCAAGGCTGACCGCGGCGAGCATGGAATGAGTAAAAACCAGCATGGCCGAAATGCGGAAGAAATGATTGTCAAAGTTCCGCCGGGTACGGTTGTGACAGATGCAGAGACGGAACAAGTACTAGCTGACTTGACAGAGCATGGGCAGCGGGCTGTGATTGCCAAAGGCGGACGTGGCGGACGTGGAAATTCACGCTTCGCAACACCAGCAAACCCTGCACCACAGCTGTCTGAAAACGGTGAGCCAGGTAAAGAACGTGACGTCATCTTAGAATTAAAAGTACTTGCAGATGTCGGACTTGTTGGTTTCCCAAGTGTCGGGAAGTCAACGCTGCTCTCGATTGTTTCTTCTGCGAAACCAAAAATTGCGGATTATCATTTTACAACGCTTGTACCGAACCTCGGGGTTGTTGAAACAGACGATAACCGAAGCTTTGTTATGGCGGATCTGCCAGGACTGATCGAAGGAGCGCACGAAGGCGTTGGCTTAGGTCATCAATTTTTACGTCATATTGAGCGTACACGTGTCATTGTCCATGTCATTGATATGTCTGGACTTGAAGGGCGTGACCCATACGAAGACTACGTGACGATTAATGAAGAGCTTGAGCAGTACAATATGAGATTGACTGAGCGTCCGCAAATCATTGTTGCGAACAAAATGGACATGCCAGATGCAGCTGACAATCTAGCGGCATTTAAAGAAAAATTAACGGATGACTATAAAGTGTTCCCGATTAGTGCGATCACAAGAGAAGGGCTTCGTGAGCTCTTATTTGAAATCGCCAATCAGCTTGAAACAACACCGGAATTCCCGCTCTATAATGAAGAGGAGCTGTCGGATAACCGCGTGATGTACAGATTTGATGAGGGCGATGCACCATTTGAGATCTCTAGAGATCCTGATGGCACATTTGTCTTAACGGGTAAAGCACTTGAGCGTCTCTTTAAGATGACAGACTTCTCAAGAGATGAATCCGTTAAACGATTCTCTAGACAGCTGCGCGGTATGGGTGTCGATGATGCCTTGCGTGAGCGCGGTGCAAAAGATGGCGACATCATTCGTCTGCTTGAATTTGAATTCGAATTTATTGATTGATCAACAGGAGGGTCCAGACCATGGGCTCTCCCGTTTTTAAAAGGGGAGAAAACAGGTGAAAGAAGAAACGTTCTATTTAGTAAGAGAGGATGTACTTCCAGATGCGATGCGAAAAACGCTTGAAGTCAAAAAGCTTCTCGATCGCAAAAAAGCGGATTCAGTTGCCGATGCTGTTCAAAAAGCGGATTTAAGCCGCAGTGCTTTTTATAAATACCGAGATGCTGTTTTTCCATTTTATACAATGGTAAAAGAGCAGATCATCACATTGTTTTTCCACCTTGAAGACCGGTCTGGGGCTCTGTCAAGGCTGCTTCAAATTGTGGCTGACTCTGGCTGTAATGTGTTATCCATTCACCAAACGATTCCGCTGCAAGGAAGAGCGAATGTCACCCTATCGATTAGTACGGCAGGTATGGCAGATGATATTAATACCGTCATGAATCAATTAAGAAAGCTTGAATTTGTCGAAAAAGTTGAAATTCTAGGTTCTGGGGCGTAAAAGGAGAGATCATAGCAGATGAAGCAATTAACTGTAGGTTATTTTGGACCAGAGGCAACATTTACTCATTTGGCCGTATGCTCTTGTTTTCCAAAAGATGCAGTGCAGCGTGCCTATGCAACGATTCCGCAATGTATGGATGCTGTGTCAAAGGGCGAAGTCGATTTGGCGGTCGTTCCACTTGAAAATGCACTCGAAGGATCTGTGAACTTAACGATTGATTATTTAATTCATGAAGAAGCGTTGTCCATTGTGGGGGAGATGACAGCACCGATACGGCAGCATTTGCTTGTCCACCCATCAAGAGCGGAGAGCTGGGAGACGTTAGATGTCATTCAATCACATCCTCACGCGATTGCCCAGTGTCATCAATTTCTGAAAAAACAGTACCCTCATATTCCTCACCGGCCAGTGGAATCAACAGGCTATGCAGCAAAATACATCAGTGAGCATCCAGATGAAGCTGTCGGGGCTATTGCCAATGAAATTGCCGCAAAAACGTATGGTTTGACGATTGCGAAAAAAGACATTCATGATTATCCGCACAACCATACACGCTTTGTGATTTTACATAAAGATCCTAACGCATCGTTCCCAATGAATTCTGGTTTCTCATCAAAGCCAAAAACGACCATTGTGGTCAGTCTGCCTAAGGATGACCAATCAGGTGCATTGCACCGCGTGCTGTCTGCTTTTTCTTGGCGGAATCTTAACTTGTCAAAAATTGAATCTCGTCCGACAAAAACAGGCCTTGGACATTATTTATTTATTATTGATATCGAAAAAGAAATGGATGATGTCCTAGTCCCAGGTGCGATTCAAGAATTAGAAGCGATTGGCTGTGAGGTCAAGCTGCTTGGCAGCTATCAAACATATGAATTAACGAATGAAAAATAGTGTCCCAACCAGGACACTATTTTTTTAGTCTTTTATTAAAAACCCAGCATCATCCAGCGCTTGAATGGCTTGGTCAAGCTGCTTTTGGCTGTAAGAAGAGAGAGTATGCAAATGCACGCCGTCTGTTAGTTCTGACAAGTAGGACGCGCCGGTGTTAGAAATATGATGGACAAAATCAGCGACTTGTTTCCGTGTGCTGACGCGAATGGAGGCCGTTAGTTCACCATAAACAGGATGCTCAATGATCACATCTTTCACCGTCACTCCAAAGTCTACAATCAAGGTCAGTTCCTCTTCTGTGCGAGCAGGATCATGCTTACAGGCGATGATTTGTTCAATTTCTCTTTCTGGCGCATGCTGCGCTGCCATATACACATAGCCTTGGCTTGTGGCAATAATGGGTTCATTTTTTGCTTTTAATAATGAAATATCTTGTACAATGACTTGTCGAGAGACAGCCGCTTTTTTAGCTAAAAAGCTTCCAGTAAGCGGTGTGTCTGTTTCTTTCAGCCACTCTAAAATGGCGGTTCTTCTTTCTTCGCCAATGAGTTTCCTCTCTTGCTCCACGTCCTAAGCTCCCTTCTTCTCCTTTTGCAAATGCTCAAATGTATGCAAAAGCTGATCGATGTCATCTTTTGATGACTGCCATCCAAATGATAGTCGAATAAATTGAAGGGCATCACGATCTGATACACGCAATGCCTTCACAGCAGGGGAAGGATGGTGATAACCAGAAGCACATGCGCTTCCAGTTGATAGACAAATCCCATGCCGGTTACATGCTAACATTACATATTGTCCTTCAAACCCTTCAAAAAAACAACCAATAATATGAGGCAGCGTGCGGCGATTGTCATTGTCCTGAAGAGTACGAACTGGCAACTGTCTGATTTTTAACTGTTGAAGAAAATAATCACGCAGCTGTTCATCTAATTTTTGCTGTTCATCCAGCCTAAGCATTGCTTGTTCACTTGCAGCAGCAAAAGCACCGATACACGGTACATTCACTGTCCCTGGACGTAAGCCATTTTCCTGAACTGCTCCTGTATATAAAGGTTTCCAAGGAACATGAGTGCCCATATAAACGGCACCAGCGCCTTTAGGAGCATACACTTTATGACTTGAGATGGACACGGCATCGACTCCAAGGTCTTTGATGGACACACGTACCTTTCCAAATGTTTGCACAGCATCTGTATGAAAAAGAATGTTCCTTTCTTTTAAAAGAGGTGCTAATTCAGCAAGCGGCTGGATAATCCCTGTTTCTGAATTAGCATGCTGAATAGATACGAGTCCTGTTTCAGGCAATAATGCTTTTTTGAGAATGTCCTTTGTTATGATTCCATCCTGATTCGGTTCAATGATGGTGACTTTTACGCCAAGACGCTCTAAGCTGCTAACTGCATGATGAACAGAAGGGTGCTCGACTGATGTTGTGATGACATGCTGTTTATGTGGTGGTAGTCCATTGATGATCGATTGAATCGCAAGGAGATTGGATTCAGTTCCACCGCTTGTAAAGTAGATCCCATCTGGTTCACCCTCGATCATGGCAGCGAGTGATTGTCTGCTGTAAGTCAATATGTCATTTGCTTTTCCCCCAGCATCATGAAGGCTGCTTGCATTTCCGTAGAAATTTTTACTCAGCTGCTCAAAAACATGCAGTGCTTCTTCTGAAACAGGTGTAGAAGCTGCGTAATCTAAATAAACCAACCTATCCATCTCCCGTGTGAAAATTTTTTCTTGTATTTATTTTAGTGTTGTGTAATGATATGTGTCAAGACAGGTGTAAATGACAGGAGGGGCAATGGTGTCATCAATCAAAAAAGTTATTGTGGTGGGATCAGGCATTGCAGCGCTTTCCTTTGCAACAAACATCTCGAAAAACTGCCAGGTCATCATGATGACAAAAAAACAATTTTCATCTAGTAATTCCATGCTGGCACAAGGTGGAATTGCTGCTGCCTTTTCAGCACATGATTCAGCTGAGCAGCATGTGCAAGATACACTAGATGCTGGCTGTGACCACAATGATGAAAGAACTGTACAAGAAATCGTGAGACTTGGAAAACATCTTGTGGAGCAGCTCGTAGCAGATGGCTGTCCATTTGATCAAGATGAAGCGGGAGAGCCGCAATTAGGCAAAGAGGGGGCACACACCACTCATCGCATCTTGCATGCAGGAGGAGATCAAACAGGGAAAACCCTTGTACAGTATCTGAAAAGTCAGCTCGGCTCACATATTCATTTATACGAGTATCATCATGTCATTGATCTATTGGTTCATGAAGGGACATGCAAGGGTGTTGTATGGAAAGACGAGACAGGACACGTACAAACGATGACCGCAGATGCCGTTGTTTTATCAACTGGCGGCTGCGGCTCCCTATATGAGACAAACACAAATGATCCTTCTGTCACAGGAGACGGACTGATGATGGCCTATCGAGCAGGTGCGCAATTAGTGGATCTAGAATTTGTTCAATTCCATCCAACTCTTTTGACAATCGATGGAAAAGCAGTTGGTCTCATTTCAGAGGCAGTACGGGGGGAGGGAGCTTATTTAGAAGATGAAACAGGCAGGCGGATCATGAATGGTATTCACCCACAAGCTGATTTAGCACCTAGAGATGTGGTCGCTAGAGCTATTTTTCATGAGCAGCAATTAGGCCATCAATTGTATCTTAACATCCATGCTATTCCGCATTTTTCAGCTCGTTTCCCCGCAATAGATGCGATGTGCCAGCGTGCAGGTGTCGATATGGCGAGCGGCAGGCTGCCAATTTCCCCGGGTATGCACTTTTTAATGGGCGGTATCAGTGTCAATGAATATGGAGAAACGACTGTTCCAGCGCTATTTGCCATTGGAGAAGCGGCCTGTACTGGCTTACACGGTGCGAATCGATTGGCGAGTAATTCTCTTCTGGAAGGTCTCGTGTTAGGCAGCAAAGCGGCACAAAGAATTGAACAGCTGCCTAAACAGAAAGAAACAAGTCCACCTTTTTCTATTCAAGAAATATGGATGGTTCCAATGATTTCAAAGGATCAGCTGAGACAATGGATGACTACATTTGCAGCCATTGTGAGAGATGAAAAGGGCTTGCAGACTTTGCTTCAGACGTTACAGCATGTCACTTTTCAGCAAATTAATGTGAAGGATATCACAAATGAACAGATCGAATTAAGCAATCAATGGGCATTAGCGGTTTGCCTTGCTAAATCTGCATTACTCCGTACAGAAAGCAGAGGCGGCCATTATCGAATGGATTATCCAGAGCGAAGTGATGCGTTGTGGCAGGGCAGGCAGATTGTTCATGAAAAAGGTCAAATTCATATCATGAAAAATGAAAGGATCGGTGCCAAATGGAACGTTTACTGTTAAAACAAATGCTCACTCATTTTTTTACAGAGGATATTGGCTTTGGAGATGTATCAGCTGATGCCATCTTTGGAGACAAGAAAGGAACAGCTCTTATCATTGCGAAACAATCTGGTGTATTGGCAGGATCACAACTGATTGATATAGGGTACCGCCTGTTGAATGAACAGATTCAAACTGAGCTGTTTTTTCAAGAAGGTGATTGGATTCATTCAGGCGCTGTACTGGCGAAAATAAAGGGCCCAGTCAACGACTTATTAAAGGGAGAGAGGGTCATTTTAAATCTATTGCAGCGAATGACAGGTATCGCCACCTTAACACATCAGGCGGTGGAGCGATTAGGTGACCCGTCTATTACGATTTGTGATACGAGAAAAACGACACCCGGCTTGCGTATGTTAGAGAAATACGCAGTGAAGACAGGCGGTGGAAAGAATCATCGCTTTGGCTTATCAGATGGGGTGATGATTAAAGATAATCATATTGCCGCATGCGGTTCTATTCGTGAAGCTGTAGAAAAAGCAAGAGCATATGCCGGTCATATGGTGAAAATTGAAGTGGAAATTGAATCAGAAACGCAGCTAATGGAAGCCATTGATGCAAAAGCGGATGTCATCATGTTTGATAACTGCTCTCCGGACGAGGTTAAACGTTTTAAACAAATGACGCCAGAGTCTATTCTGACAGAGGCTTCAGGGGGCATTACGCTAGAGACATTGCCAAGCTACAGGGGGACAGGAGTCGACTTGATTTCACTTGGTTTTCTCACACATTCTGCTCCAGCATTTGATTTTAGTATGAATATGGAATTTAGTCATAAAGGGGGAACAACTTATGTCCATGCTTAATGTATTAGCCAATCAACATGCAGCCATGATGCCAGATGAATATAAACACCGCTCTGATGATGAAATGAAGCAGCGAGTGTTAGAAATCAAGCGGGCTTTTGGATCAAAGCTTTTTATACCGGGCCATCATTATCAAAAGGATGAGGTCATCGAATTTGCAGATGCAACAGGAGATTCATTGCAGCTGGCACAAATAGCGGCCGACAATCACGAGGCTGAATACATTGTGTTCTGCGGTGTTCACTTTATGGCAGAAACGGCAGATATGCTGTCAAACAAGAATCAAAGCGTCGTATTGCCAGATATGAGGGCAGGCTGTTCCATGGCAGATATGGCAAACATGCAACAAACAGACAGAGCATGGGAGCAGCTCACTGATCTGTTTGGAGATACAATACTTCCGCTTACGTATGTCAATTCAACAGCAGATATTAAAGCATTTGTCGGCAAGCATGGCGGGGCGACTGTTACTTCATCAAATGCTAAAAAAGTTCTTGAGTGGGCGCTGACAAAAAAAGAGCGGATTCTATTTCTGCCTGATCAGCACCTAGGGCGTAATACGGCTTTTGATTTAGGTATTCCGCTAGAAGAAATGGCTGTCTGGGATCAGATAGAAGAAAAGCTCATCACCGATCAGCCGCTTTCCCGAATCAAGATGATTTTATGGAAAGGCCATTGCTCCGTACATGAGAAGTTTACCGTTCGGAATATAGAAGAAATGAGAAAAAAAGACCGTGACATTCAAATTCTTGTCCATCCTGAATGCACGCATGAGGTCGTAAGGGCTTCTGACCTAGCAGGTTCAACGAAATTTATTATTGATACGATCAAACAGGCGCCAGCAGGCAGCAAGTGGGCGATTGGAACAGAGATGAATTTAGTCAAACGGATCATAGCGCAGCACCCAGATAAACAAATTGAATCCCTTAACCCAGATATGTGTCCATGCTTGACGATGAACCGGATTGATCTGCCTCATTTGCTATGGTCACTTGAAAGCATTGAAAAGGGTCAGCCGGTCGGGTTGATACAGGTCAATGAAGACATCACGAAAGACGCTTTGCTTGCACTCGAGAAAATGCTCGCCATTAAATAATGATTCAGCCCCTCCTATCAGAAAACAAGTTTTTATCATATCGGCTTGTAAATAGGCATAAATTTATGTTGAAACATATTGTACTTCTGACATAACCGTTACGTTCACGTTTTGCATAGGAGGGGAAAACGTTGAAAATTCATATTGTGCAAAAAGGAGACTCCCTTTGGAAAATTTCAAAGAAATACGGAGTCGACTTTCAAGAATTGAAAAAACTAAATTCTCAGCTCAGTAATCCTGATTTGATCATGCCGGGTATGAAGATTAAAATTCCATCTAGTGGTGTTCCTGTAAAAACAGATCATCACAAAGCAAAAGAAATGCCAAAAACGAAAGAACATCCGTATGTGAAAGAAAAGCCAAAAGATGTCGTGCAAGTGCAAGATACAAAACCGAAGGAAAAGCCAAATGAACCGGTACCTTATGTACCGCCAGTGCCAAAGATCGAGCAGCCAGTTTTTCCACAAGTCGATGTGAACTATTATCAGACCAATCTCTACCAGCCATTCACGCCTCCTCCCAAAAAAGATCATTATGAGAAAAAAGATCACGTTCACGAGAAAAAAGATCACAAGGATCATTTTCATCATGAGAATAAAGACCATAAAGATAACAAGGGTCATTCCCATCATGAAAATAAGGACCATAAAGATAACAAAGACCATTTTCACCATGAAAATAAAGGTCATCTAAAAGATGAAGTGGCAAAGGGATATGACCCGTTTATTCATATTCCGCATCAAAAAGAGGAGGGAAAAGACATGGAGCATGGCAATTACCCAAACCTTCCTAACTTCCCGCAAATGCCAAATGTGGGAGGGGCAGCGGTAGGAGAAGTGGCTGAAAATAACGAGCATCATCACCAGCACCATCATCATGAACCATATGATCCTTATTTTGGTTATGGTCATGGTCATTACATGCCGGGGATGTATCCATATCCGCAGCAAATGGTGCCGGCATCGCCAATTTTACCGGGATCAGGACTATGTTATCCTATCCATCCATATTATCACCATCATATGATGCCATATCCATACCCGGCTCATCCATATTATCCTGCGTATCAAGCGCCTGCTTACTACGGGGAAAATCATGAGCACCATGCAAACGACGGACATCACTGGCATCACCATATGCATTCAAACGCCAATGCAAATGCCAACGTAAATCAAGGCTTTTATCCAAACGTCTCAAATGCAGCATACGGCAAGGAAGACTGCGGATGTGATGATGGCATGAAGCATCATCAGCCTTGGCCAGGACATTATCCGAATCCTGTTCCTTATGGCCAAATGGGTGCTTATCCTGCTCAGTCTTATATGCAGCCATATCCAGGCCAATCCGTATTTGCAAGGCCGGAGGAGGAAGAAGAGGATTAATGACAGAAGGAACGATCTCAATCGTTCCTTTTTTTGTTTATAACTGACAGCTTGATTTTCTTCCTAACTGTACATGCTAAAACAGAGCCTGTTTCGCGCTCATGAGATTGAATTTGTACAGGGGGTTTTTCGTTTGAGACAAAAATGGCAAAAAACAATCGCATTAGTGCTTCTTCCTATTGGGTTAACAGCATGTGGTACAAATGACAATGCAGGTGTAGATACAAGGCATAATCAATCAGGTCAGCCGGTCGGATATCATTCGAATAACCGTGCAGATGACAATAACCAAGATCATCAAGGACCAGTTTCTGAACTCATGGAAGGGATGAACGGTGGGAATACAACGAATGTTGATTACCGTACACGTCCTCAAGCTGATGATCGAATGCCTCTTGCAGGTGGAGATGGACGCTACAGTCATGGAGATATGAACTATCATAACCAAATGTCGTTCTCAGGCTACGATAAACAAGAGAACATCCAGCGTTCAAGAAAAATTGCCAACCGCGTCAATAAAATGAATCATGTGGCAGACTCTCAAGTCATGGTGACGGATGAGAATGTGTATATTGCCATTAAATCAGATGGCCGCCTGACGTCAGAAGGTGTATCACAAATAGAAGAAGCAGCGACTCGTTATGCGGATGGAAGAGCAGTCCAAGTCATGAAAGATGAAGGTGCATTCACACGCTTTAGAGATATGAGAAGAACGCAATTTGAAACAGGACAAACAGGCATGACCCGATAGTTTGACACAAAAAGGCTAAAGTTCATCACGAACTTTAGCCTTTTTCTTAAAAATAAACCTTGATGCCTATATAAAATTCGTAAAAGAAATAACAGCCAAACCCTAATAATAAAATACCAGCAATAATGGATGTCCACTTGATCATCGTCCGATTCATCACTTTTCTTGTTAAGGATACAAGTGTGAGGAGACCGATGTCATGAAGGAGAATCCCTGCCAAAATACCGCCGGCAGCCAGCATAAATTCAGATGAATCTGTTTTTGTATAAGCATCCGCAAGTACAGCACCAAAAACAGAAACCCAGAACACAAGATTTCCAGGAGATACCGCCACGAGCAAGCCGTTTCGATATGTTTTCGCGAATGATTTATTGACCTTTTCTCCTGCTAAATGAATATCTTGATCCGCATTTTTAATGGAATCGTATGCGAGAATCATTAAAAATACAGCTCCGATCAGCCAGAGCGGGATTTGAACAAACGGCAAAGATAAAAACTGAGCAAATCCAGCATATAAAGCCAAGATAAGTAATAAGTCTATGGTCATACCGCCTGCTCCGACAGTTAAACCATGAAAAAATCCGTTTTTCAGTCCCTGTTTTGTCATTTCAACCGTGATTGCTCCAACAGGCAGAGCAATTGAGAATCCTACGACGATAAATGTGAGAAATGTTTGCAATCGACTAGAACTTCCTTTAAATGAATTGTATAAAAATTCTCCGTTTAGATTAATTATACATAATAGGAGAAAAGGATCAATGATTATTTCAGATTTAATTGAAATGAGAGAGATAGATGATGTATAGAAGACTGTATATCAACATGATCTATAACGCTTGTAGGGGAAAGGAACTATTTTCCTGAATCTTCTTTTCTTCATGATGTCTCTATGCTACACTGATGTGGAAATCAATAAAAGTGACTAGGGGTGCCCGTAAATGGGCTGAGAGAGAAGTATAAGCTTCTTAACCCTTTGGACCTGATCTGGCTCGTACCAGCGTGGGGAAGTTGAAGATGATGCATGTATCATATCAATGATATGCATGTTTATTTCTGACGACGAAACCAGGTTCTTTAAATAGAGCCTGGTTTTTTGCTGGTGCTGATTCCATCCTGTCCGGTGACAAGAAGAAAAGGAGAGAACAGCAAATGAAAGAAAAGAAAAGTGTCCCATCCAACCAATCATTGTTATCTAGCTTTGACGGCAGCCATAAGGTGTATGAGAAAGGATCAAGACCCGATATCTTAGTGCCAAAAAGAGAGATTACGCTCTCACATACTGTGACAGAGGCGGGCGACATAAAAAATGAACCAGTCCGTGTATACGATACGAGTGGACCGTACACGGATGAGAACGTTCATATTGACGTCACAAAGGGGTTAAAGCGTCTTAGGGCAGCATGGATTGAAGAAAGAGGAGATACAGAAAGCTATGAAGGGCGTCATGTAAGACCGGAGGATAATGGATACCGTTCAAGGGAGAAGGAGTCCATCCATTCTGTCCAAACTAATTTTCATCATAAGCCGCTCCGCGCGAAACAAGGAGCGCGCGTGACGCAAATGCATTATGCCAAAAAAGGCATCATTACACCTGAAATGGAGTTTATCGCAATAAGAGAAGAGCTAAGCCCTGAGTTCGTTAGAGAGGAAGTGGCGAGCGGAAGAGCCGTCATTCCTTCGAATATTAACCATCCAGAAAGTGAATCAATGATTATCGGAAGGAATTTTCATGTCAAAATCAATGCGAATATTGGCAATTCAGCTGTCACGTCATCCATTGATGAAGAGGTTGAAAAAATGACATGGGCGATCAGATGGGGGGCTGATACAATGATGGATCTGTCTACTGGAAAGGATATTCATACAACGAGAGAATGGATCATTCGGAATTGCCCAGTCCCAGTAGGAACCGTTCCTATTTATCAGGCCCTTGAAAAAGTGAATGGAGTCGCAGAAGATTTGACGTGGGATGTGTACAGGGACACATTAATTGAACAAGCGGAGCAAGGTGTAGACTATTTCACGATTCATGCTGGCGTGCTGTTAAGATATATTCCGCTCACTGTCGATCGGGTGACTGGAATTGTTTCAAGAGGCGGTGCAATTATGGCAAGATGGTGTCTTGCTCATCATCAAGAGAATTTCCTCTACACTCACTTCGAAGACATTTGTGAAATTATGAAAAAATATGATATCGCCTTTTCACTTGGAGATGGACTTAGACCAGGCTCGATTGCTGATGCCAATGATGAGGCGCAGTTTGCAGAGCTGGAAACGTTAGGTGAGTTAACAGAGATTGCTTGGAAACATGATGTGCAGGTAATGATTGAAGGGCCCGGACATGTCCCAATGGATAAAATCAAAGAAAATGTGGACAAGCAAATGGACATTTGCAAAGAAGCACCATTTTATACGTTAGGGCCTCTTACAACAGATATCGCACCTGGGTATGATCACATTACATCCGCGATCGGTGCGGCCATGATCGGCTGGTACGGAACAGCAATGCTGTGCTATGTAACACCAAAAGAGCATTTAGGTCTGCCGAACAAAGAAGATGTGAGAGAAGGCGTGATCGCCTATAAAATTGCAGCACATGCCGCTGATCTAGCAAAAGGACATCCTGCGGCTCAAAAGCGTGATGATGCTTTATCGAAAGCGAGGTTTGAATTTAGATGGCGGGACCAATTCAACCTGTCACTTGATCCAGAAAGAGCCTTGGCGTTCCATGATGAAACATTGCCTGCCGAAGGCGCTAAAACCGCTCACTTTTGCTCGATGTGCGGACCGAAGTTTTGCAGTATGAAAATTTCTCATGATATCCGCAATCAATCTGAAGAAGTAAAAAGAGAGATGGAAAAGAAGGCGAAGGAGTTTGTCAGTCAAGGAAGTCAAATTTATCAGCCATAAAAAAAGAACCTCGCACGATGCTGTGCGCGGTTTTATCAAACCGCTGAAAAGGCTTTTCTTAAAAGGTGAAAAAATGCCTTTGCTGCATATGCCATCATGTCCACACTCGGAATGAGAGCATCTGTTAAATGAAAAAAGACTGTTTTTCTTTCTGGAGATGTTCGTTTCTTTTTCTGCTTCATCAAGGGCAGCCTCCTTTTTCACTAATATACTTCTTTGCAGATATGAGAGATAGATATGTTGTGTGAATTTAAACAAAATTTAAACTTCTTGGGTTTGAATGGAAAGAAGGAGGGGAAACGAGTTGAATAGAGAATGAATGAAAAGAGCTGATCTATTTGACCAGCGAACAAGAAGAGTGGAAGGTGATCTTATGATGAAAGTATTTAAGGTAACATTTCATATGAACAATGGGGAAGTGCTTGATTTCGAGCTCAAACGTCCAGCTACCTATGATGTGTATAAAAAAATTGAAGAAGCCAATCATTGGTTTAAGCTGAATAATGAAATCATTAACCTATTAAACGTCAATAGTATCCATGTAGAAACAGAATAACAGCAAAAAGCCGCTCAAAAGAGAGCGGCTTTCATTATGCAGAAAAATCATTCCGATTATTAAGCTGCCCGCGGGACAGCCAGTTCTTTTTATACAAATAAGCAATCACTTCTAGCCACAGACGCGGTGCTTTTTTAGGGAAAAAAGGTTTTTGGTAATAAGCATAAGCAGCTTTTAAATCATCCCATTGATGACATGCTTTCGTTTGCGTGAATCTGGCAACGTCAATGACTCTGATCCGTCCTTCTTTAGTTAAGATCAGATTGCGCAGATGGATATCAGAAGGATTCAATCCTTTCTCGCGCGCTTCCTCCAGCGCATCATCGACTTGTTCAATCATTTGTTTTTTAATAGGAATTCCTTTTGTAAGGCATTCATAGAATGTGTAGCCTTTAATATATTCCATTAAAATATATTGATCCCCAGACTCATAAATCTCAGGGTAGTAAGACGAACCAGAAAGTTTTTCGTAAATGGCAGCCTCTTTGCGGGCGATATGCTGATAAGAAGGGAAAAAGACTTTTAGTGCCATTTTCTTGCCGTCTTTTTTGTATAAGAAGACATAGGCACTTCTTCCTTTGCCGCACAGTTCAAGCTCTGCTGGTTTATAGGCAAGCTTATGAAAACGTTTCTCTTCATGATACTGAATCGATTCGGCTAATCTTTTGACATCTGACATTGACTTCACCTTCTTTGGTTTCAGTTTATGCGGCTGAAAAACGAATGATGAAAAAACCGTGTCATTCGATAAAGCAATGGATTGTATAAAACATAACATTTACGAATGAAGGATACAACGAAAGACTCTTACCATACATTTGAATGATCGATTTGGTTAATGTTTAGAAAAATGGGTCAAACTACATATGTCATGCATCGATCTCATGTTCTAAAGAGGTGTAAATAGTGAAAGTGAAGATGAAATGTTTCGTTACAGGACTTATCATGACAAGTGTGCTTTTTTTCGCTGCGGATATGGAAGGAAAAGAACACTTGCAAAAGCAGTCAAACTCTATCACCGTCCAGCTTGAAAAAGTCTATCTAGACGGCGATGTGAGTATTGAAAGACACCGGGCATCATTAGAAGACAAAGACACATTCTGGGCGCAGTATAAAGGCTGGACGCTGGTAGAACAAAAAGAGGATTTTACCCTTTTTAGAAAGCAAATTGATGATATCTCTCCATTAAGTAAAGCAAATGGATATATCGGATTATCAGAAGACGGTGTGATTTCTACGTTTCATGGAAGGCCTGACGGCTGGGCGGAGCCTATTCATCTCTTTTTTCAAATTGATACGTCCCGTTTAGAAAGTCATGTGGAAAAACAGCTTGAGCAAGGCATTCCTTTTCGAACAAAGGATGAATTTGAGCATGTGCTTGAAGTCATGAAGCCTTACCGAAATGAACGATCGTTTTAAAGCATGTAACAGCTTGCTGGTGTGAAGACCGCAAGCTGTTTTTCGTGGTTTCATGATAAAAATGTACTGAGCGAACGTATGTTAACTTTTATTGCGGTTTTCTCCTCGATTTATGTTACAATGAAGAACAGTCAAAGAGGTGAAAACGGTGATAGAGTTTGTAAAAGGGACCATTGATTATGTGTGCCCGCAATATGTTGTCATTGAAAACGGCGGAGTGGGATATCAAGTCTATACCCCAAACCCGTTTATCTATCGAGTAAACAAACAAGAAACGATTTATACGTATCATTACATAAAGGAAGACGCATTTTCGTTATACGGTTTTCAAACACGAGAAGAAAAAGCGCTGTTCACAAAACTGTTAAATGTCACAGGAATTGGGCCAAAGGGCGCGCTCGCCATTCTTGCTTCCGGTGATCCAGGCGCTGTCATTTCAGCGATAGAACGTGAAGATGAAGCGTTCCTGATTAAATTCCCTGGTGTGGGCAAAAAAACAGCACGTCAAATCATTCTGGATCTAAAAGGAAAACTTGCAGATGTGGTGCCAGAAATGATTGGCAACTTATTTAATCACGAGGACCACATTCAGGTTGAAACGCAGCAAACTGCATTAGATGAAGCGCTTGAAGCCTTGAGTGTCCTTGGATACGGTGATCGTGAAATTAAAAAGGTTCTTCCATTATTAAAAGAAGAAAAGAATCTTACAACCAATCAATATGTGAAAAAAGCTTTACAAAAAATGTTGAAATAGGGTGATGTCTCATGGATGAACGGCTCGTCTCAACTGAAGCAGACAACCATGAATCAGCCATTGAGCAAAGTCTGCGGCCACAGACACTTAGCCAATATATCGGTCAGCAAAAAGTAAAGGATAATCTCAGCGTATTTATTGAAGCTGCCCGCATGAGGCAGGAAACGCTTGATCACGTCCTTTTATATGGACCTCCTGGACTTGGGAAAACAACACTTGCGTCGATCATTGCCAATGAAATGAATGTTCAGCTGCGTACAACGTCAGGACCAGCGATTGAGCGTCCTGGTGATTTGGCGGCCATCTTAACATCTCTTGAGCCAGGTGATGTATTGTTTATTGATGAAATTCACCGATTGCAGCGCTCAATTGAGGAAGTGCTGTACCCAGCAATGGAGGATTTTTGTTTAGATATTGTCATTGGAAAAGGAGATACAGCACGCTCTGTACGGCTTGATTTACCGCCATTTACGCTTGTAGGTGCAACGACCCGTGTCGGGCTGTTAACAGCGCCGCTTCGTGATAGGTTTGGGGTACATGCAAGATT
This sequence comes from Bacillus sp. G1(2015b), assembly GCF_001482475.1. NCBI lineage: Bacteria > Bacillati > Bacillota > Bacilli > Caryophanales > Bacillaceae > Bacillus > Bacillus sp. G1(2015b). The sequence goes on from NZ_LKIC01000031.1 coordinate 35,204, forward strand.
GGAATACTATGAGCAAAGAGATTTGGCTCACATTGTGGCAAGAACAGCCGAGCTGTTTGAGATTGGGATCGATATTCGCTCTGCCGAAGAGATAGCGAGACGTTCCCGTGGAACACCGAGGGTTGCCAATCGTTTGCTCAGAAGAGTAAGAGATTTTGCGCAAGTGCTTGGGAATCATGCTATTACGCAGGACATTGCGGAAGATGCCCTTGAGCGTCTTCAAGTCGACAGGCTTGGCCTTGATCATATAGACCATAAACTCCTTTTAAGTATGATTGAAAAATTTAGAGGCGGTCCTGTTGGGCTTGATACGATCTCAGCGACAATTGGAGAAGAATCACATACGATTGAAGATGTGTACGAACCGTACTTGCTGCAAATTGGTTTCCTGCAAAGAACACCAAGAGGGCGGGTCGTCACAAGAGAAGCGTATGAACATTTTCAAATGGAGGTTCCGATTCGTGACTGAATTCCCTAAAATATTAATGATTTTAGGTGGTGTCCTTTTTGCCGCAGGATTAGTGTTTCAATTGGTTGGTAAGCTTCCAGGTGATATTTTTGTAAAAAAAGGAAATGTAACGTTCTTTTTTCCTGTCATTACATGCATTGTCATTAGCATCGTACTAACCATATTACTGAATATCTTTGGACGGATGAAATAACGTTAACTAGTTAACTACAGAATAGGTGAAGGAAATGAAGCTAGAACTATTTGATTTTGATTTACCAGAAAGATTGATTGCACAAGTGCCGCTTGAAAAAAGAGATGCATCAAGACTGATGGTCTTAAACAAACAGACGGGTGCGATTACACATGATACATTCTCACAAATCATCGATTATTTTCAAAAAGGTGATTGTCTCGTTCTAAACAATACTCGCGTTCTGCCTGCACGTCTGTTTGGTATGAAAGAGGATACAGGTGCCAAAGTTGAGCTGCTTCTATTGAAACAAGAAGAAGGAGATAAATGGGAAACACTTGTAAAACCAGCGAAACGGGTGAAAAAAGGGACGGTTATCACTTTTGGTGATGGACGGCTCAAAGCGGTATGTACAGAGGAAATGGAACATGGCGGAAGAAAAGTCGAGTTTCAATATACAGGCATTTTTTATGAAGTGCTTGAATCCCTTGGTGAAATGCCGCTGCCTCCATATATTAAAGAGCAGCTTGACGACCGTGAACGCTATCAAACCGTTTATTCAAAAGAGGTTGGTTCCGCTGCTGCCCCAACGGCCGGTCTCCATTTTACAACCGAGCTGCTGGATGCGCTGAAAGCGAAAGGTGTTCACATTGCTTTTATTACGCTGCACGTGGGGCTTGGCACGTTTCGTCCGGTAAGTGCAGAACGTATTGAAGAACACGAAATGCATGCAGAGTTTTATGAAATGAATGAAGAAACAGCTGATGAGCTCAATCGCGTTCGCAAAGAAGGCGGACGGATTATTTCAGTCGGCACAACGTCAACAAGAACGCTTGAAACCATTGCAAGCGCACACGATGGTGAGTTCAAAGCCTCAAGCGGCTGGACGTCGATCTTTATTTACCCTGGCTACACATTCAAGGCAATTGATGGCATGATCACAAATTTCCATCTGCCAAAATCCTCGTTAATTATGCTTGTCAGCGCATTAGCTGGACGAGAGCACGTACTAAAAGCGTACAATGAGGCTGTGAAAGAGGAATACCGATTCTTCAGCTTTGGCGATGCCATGCTGATTCAATAACATCATACAACAAAGACAGGAGGGCTCATTTTTGTCGCAATTACCGATACGTTATGAGTTCATTAAATCATGCAAACAAACAGGTGCACGTCTTGGCCGCGTTCATACACCGCACGGCTCTTTTGAAACACCTGTATTTATGCCAGTAGGTACACTGGCTACAGTCAAAACAATGGCGCCTGAAGAATTAAAGGCAATGGATGCAGGCATCATCTTAAGCAATACGTACCACTTATGGCTCCGTCCAGGCCACGATATCGTAAAAGAAGCAGGCGGTCTGCACAAATTTATGAACTGGGATCGAGCCATTCTAACTGATTCAGGCGGATTCCAAGTTTTCTCATTGAGTGAATTTAGAAAAATTGAAGAAGAAGGCGTTCACTTCCGTAATCATTTAAACGGAGACAAGCTGTTCCTATCTCCTGAAAAAGCCATGGAGATCCAAAATGCGCTTGGTTCTGATATTATGATGGCATTTGATGAATGCCCGCCATATCCTGCAGAGTACGATTACATGAAACGTTCTGTGGAGCGGACAAGCAGATGGGCAGAGCGCTGTCTAACAGCGCACCAGCGTCCAGAGGATCAAGGGCTGTTTGGAATTGTCCAAGGCGGAGAATACGAAGAGCTTCGAAAACAAAGTGCAAAAGACCTTGTTTCACTTGATTTCCCAGGCTACGCCATCGGAGGCTTATCTGTAGGGGAACCAAAAGATGTGATGAATCGTGTACTTGAGTTCACTACACCATTTTTACCGGCAGACAAACCAAGGTACTTAATGGGTGTCGGCTCGCCAGATTCCTTAATTGACGGCGCCATTCGCGGTGTAGATATGTTTGACTGCGTACTGCCTACGCGAATTGCAAGAAACGGTACCTTAATGACTAGTGAAGGCCGTCTTGTTGTGAAAAATGCAAAATATGAGCGTGACTTTAGACCAATCGATGAGAACTGTGACTGCTATACATGTAAAAACTATACACGCGCCTATATTAGACATCTCATCCGAACAAATGAAACGTTCGGAATTCGATTAACAACTTATCATAATCTTCATTTTCTGTTAAAATTAATGGAGCAAGTGAGAGAAGCTATCCGTGAGGATCGTTTAGGTGATTTTAAAGAAGAGTTTTTTGAGCGTTATGGCTTTAACAAACCGAATGCGAAAAACTTTTAACGCATAAACGAAAGGCTTTACAATGCTTTAGAAAGGGGTGAAATAGAATGGATGGTGGTATGGGTTCAATCATTATGATTGTTGTCATGTTTGCTGTGCTTTACTTCTTGTTAATCCGTCCACAGCAAAAGCAACAGAAAGCTGTGCGTCAGATGCAGCAATCTTTATCAAAAGGCGATAAAATCGTCACAATCGGTGGTTTACACGGTGAAATCGACTCAATTGATGAATCAAAAGTGGTCATCAAAACAAGCGAAAACAACCGTTTAACTTTCGATCGCCGTGCTATTAGAGAATTAGCTGACAAAGGCTAATCCTCCGATACATAGCAATAAAAAAAGAGCGATATGAACCGCTCTTTTTTTATTTGCCTCGAAGATTGACGCCAATCATTCCCCCCAGCATACAAATGCCTAAAAATGCCCCATGATAGATGAACTGCTCTGGTGAAAACGTTTTTCCAAACCCCAAATATTGAAATAAAAATACAGTGAGAGAAAAAATGATAGATGTGATCGCACCAATTAGCCAGCCGCGCTCCTTTGCTTTCCCGCCAGAAATGATGCCTCCTAATAACAGGGCAACAAAGGACAAAATCATAATCATCCATTTAAATGATGATTCCTGCATACTTGTGAATGTAAGCATGAGCGACACAAGTAAACTTGTGACAACCATCACGACAAAAATGGCAATTAATCCGGATAAAATGCCTTTTCCAATATGTTTTGTTTCTTGCATGTGATTTGTCTCCTCTCCAATTGACCGAAGCTTGTCTTTTACTAAAATGTATTCACAGTGGAGAAAAAATAGACATGTTTCAGACGTTTCTTTTCTACATAAATAAAGTGTTTTGACACAAGCTATGATGGAGAAGGAGGGTTTACATCACATGCAGGACATCTTGATCATTTCCATGAGAACCATCATTTTATATTTTCTAATTTGGTTTATCTTTCGCTTAATGGGCAAAAGGGAAATTGGGGAATTGAGTATTTTAGATCTAGTCATTTTTATGATGATTGCAGAAATTGCGGTTCTTGCCATAGAAGAAGTAGAGGATCACATGTTACATACGGTATGGCCAATCCTGCTGTTAACCTTCATTCAAATCACACTTGCCTATCTCTCATTGAAATTCCAAGGCGTCCGGCGCTTTCTTGACGGCAAACCGGTCTTGCTCATCATCAATGGCAAAATAGACGAGGGTGCGATGAGAAAACAGCGATACAATTTTGATGACCTGCTCATTCAATTAAGAGAAAATAACATCGACAGTATTCAGGATGTCTCTTACGCTATTTTAGAGCCGTCTGGAAAGCTCGCCGTCGTCGAAAAAGAAAACAAGCTCAAACATGCAGCGCTTGAGCTTCCACTTGTTGCGGACGGTGTAGTGCAACATGATCACCTTAAGCAAATCAATCAAAATGAACAGTGGCTGAAAGATGAGCTTGCTAAAAGAGGTTATCATGATATCGAGCAAATCTCTTACTGCAGCTTTAATCAAAAAACATTTTATATTGATTTGAAAGATGAAGTGATCAAAAAGAGATGAGCTAAAACAGATGAGCTAAAACAGCTTCCCAATGAACGGGATGCGTCGCAGCTCTTCTCGTTTCACTAGTCCTAGGCAGATTAATAGAATGACATACAGCATGCACGTAACAATGATGAGTGTTACAAGTTCAATAGGAGCAGAAAAGAGTCCGTTTACTTGAGATTTCAGCCAAAGGCTGACAGCCCCCGTACCGATAATCACAAGGACGCATAGTCCATATTCCTTTAATGGTAAATGAATAGGCAGCACCTTTCCAACAGTTGCCGCATGGAGCAGTGTGACAAGGATGATGCCGATTAAGATCGCAAGTGCTGCGCCCATAATGCCAAAGCCAGGCTGTGAAGCAAGAACAAAAATCATCCCTGTTTTCACAATTGCACCTATCAGGCTGTTGGTCATCGCCGCACCAGCTAAATTGAGTGCTTGAAGCACGGCTTGAAGGGGCCCCTGAAAATAATATAGAAGGAAAAACGGCGCCATGAATTTCACATAAATGGCTGCATGCGACGAACCATACATAAAGAGCGTTAAATCTTCTGCATAAACGAAAAGAATAATACATGAAATGCCTCCGCTGAGTAAACAAAGGCGCATCGCCTGCTTCAGCCGGTATTCGACCGTTTTACGTTTATTCTGCTCCATGCCTTCACTGATCGCCGGAACTAATGCAGTGGAGAGTGAATACGTAATAAAACTAGGCAGTGTCAAAAGGGTCAGAGCAAGTCCGGTCAACTCCCCGTACTGCCTTGTCGCCTCAACAGCCGCATATCCAGCAATGGCAAGACTTTGCGCGACAACAATCGGCTCTAAAAACCACGAAATATTCCCGATAAAACGGCTGCCTGTTGTTGGCAGGGCAATGCTCATCAGCTGCTTAAATGTGTCCTTCCCGTCATGAATCGCCTTAAAAAATCGTTTTCGAATACGAATGGTCTTTTTATAGCGAAAGGCGATCAGTAAGTAAGCAAGTGAAATCATCTCTCCAATCACAGATGACACCATCGCACCTGCTGCCGCAAATTCAATCCCGTAAGGAAGGAAAGCCGTTGTACATACCGCGACTAATGAAATTCTTGCGACCTGTTCCAGAACTTGAGACATCGCTAGCGGACTCATTTGCTGTCTGCCTTGGAAATAGCCTCTTAACACACTGGAAATGGCGATGACTGGTACGACGGGTGTAATGGCAAGCAGTGGATAGACCGTTCTAGGGTCTGTCAGCATATTTTCTGCCATGATGGGCGCAAACCATAAGAAGAGCGGCGTGAAAATCAGGCTGAGTGTTCCTGTTATCGCAAGAGACATGACCAGAATACGTTTTGTTTTCTGTTTGTCACCCCGGGCTTCTGCTTCTGCGACAAGCTTACTAATGGCGACAGGCAGTCCGAATTGCGTGAGCGTCACGGCGAGAAAAAAGGTAGGTGCAGCCATCATATAAAGCCCTACCCCTTCTTCGCCAATGAACCTCGCAATAACAATTCGATTGACAAAACCCAATATTCTCGTGATAAAACCTGCTAAAATTAAAATAATGGTCCCCTTTAAAAACGTTTGCTTCGTCAAATCACAGATCACCTGCCTTCTCAAACGACATAGAATCATATACAATAAGATATGCGTGTATATCGTCCAAGCATGACAAGTCTCTCGATAAAAAACTGAAAAGGGGGAGCTACGCAATGACACAACATCCAGCTGCTATTTACAAAGACCATTTAAAGCCTTTTCTGTTCAGTAAGCTTGAAGAATTCATCGTTTTGGGCTATAAAGATGTAGATTTAGAGGAATTATGGTCATACTTAGAGAATAAGAAGTGGAAGAAAAAACAAGAGTATCCGATTCATGAAATGGTTGCAGATATCTTATCTGTGAAAATAGGCGAATTTATGAACTATGCAACCGTTCAGTCGTTTAAAACGTCTGCTTTTTTGGACAGTGAAGATGGCAAGAATATGCTTGATGAACTGTTAAAATAAGCCATCTTAATGGATTCAGGTGTTTAAGGAGGAAATACATAATGAAAAAAGGGCGCATTCTTGCGTTTTTCTTAGTGGTTCTGTTAATCGGAACTGGCGTGGGCTTACTAACAAAGCCTGTTGCGAAAGATATGACGCTAGGGCTGGATTTACAGGGTGGATTTGAAGTCCTGTATGATGTACATCCAGTGAAAAAAGAGGACAAGATCACAAATAGTGTTCTCGTTAGTACAGTGGAGGCTCTTAACCGAAGAGCAAACGTGCTTGGTGTAAGTGAGCCGAACATTTCGATTGAAGGCAACAACCGTATCCGCGTGCAGCTTGCGGGTGTAAAAGATCAAAACAGAGCAAGGGAGATTCTTTCCACTGAAGCACAGCTATCCTTCAGAGATACGAATGATAAAGAACTCCTAAACGGGGCTGACCTAGTCGAAAACAGTGCAAAACAAACATTCAGTCAAACGAATGAGCCAATTGTGACGGTTAAACTAAAGGATGCGAAAAAATTTGGTGACGTCACAAGAAAAGTAGCAGCGATGGCACCAAATAATCAGCTTGTCATTTGGCTTGATTACCACAAAGGAGATTCCTTCAAAAAAGAAGTCTCAAAATCAAACCACAAGTATGTATCTGCACCAAATGTGAATCAAGAGATTAACAGCAGTGACGTACAAATAGAAGGAAAGTTTACTGTCCAAGAGGCAAAAGACCTTGCGAGTATTTTAAATGCCGGGGCATTGCCAGTGAAATTAACAGAAAAATATTCCACATCTGTGAGTGCACAGTTTGGTGAACAAGCACTGAACGAAACAGTGTTCGCAGGAATAGTAGGAATCGCATTTATCTTCTTATTCATGCTGTTTTATTACCGATTACCTGGTCTTATAGCTGTCATCACACTTTCAGCTTATATCTACATTACGCTGCAAGTGTTTGACTGGATGGGCGCGGTTATGACACTGCCTGGAATTGCCGCACTCATTTTAGGGGTAGGGATGGCTGTCGATGCCAACATTATTACTTATGAGCGGATCAAGGAAGAGCTGAAGCTCGGCAAATCAGTCCGTTCTGCTTTCAGATCAGGGAACCGCAGATCATTTGCGACGATCTTTGATGCTAACTTAACAAGTATTATTGCCGGCGGAGTGCTGTTCTTCTTCGGGACAAGCTCTGTAAAAGGATTTGCAACAATGCTCATCCTCTCGATTTTAACAAGCTTTATCACAGCTGTTTTCCTATCAAGATTCCTTCTCGGTCTTCTTGTTGAAAGCCGCTATCTTGACCGGAGAAAAGGCTGGTTTGGTGTTCGTCAAAAAGACATTATGAACATCCATGAGACAACAGAAACCACCGAGCCAAAAACACCATTTGATAAGTGGGATTTCGTCAGCAAACGTAAAGGATTTATGATTTTCTCAGCTACTATCACCATTGCGGGAATCATCGTTCTTTCCATCTTCAAGCTGAATGCGGGAATTGACTTTACAAGTGGAACTAGAATTGATATTCAAAGTGATCACAAGCTGTCAACTGAACAAGTCGAGCAAGACTTTAAAAAGCTTGACCTTGAGACAGACAGTGTCGTGTTATCGGGTCAAAAAGAGAATCAGGCAGCAGCGAGATTTGTCGGTGTGCCGAACAAAGAAAAGATTGCTGAAGTGAAAGATTACTTCAAAGATAAATACGGAACGGAGCCAAACGTAAGTACAGTGTCTCCGACTGTAGGAAAAGAACTTGCACGTAATGCGCTATATGCCGTCATCATTGCCTCCATCGGGATCATTTTATATGTATCTGTCCGATTTGAGTATAAGATGGCGATTGCGGCAATTATTTCACTGCTATATGATGCGTTCTTTATCGTGGCCTTCTTTAGTATTACGCGCCTAGAGGTGGATGTCACCTTCATTGCCGCGATCCTCACGGTCATCGGGTACTCGATCAACGATACGATCGTTACCTTCGACAGGGTTCGTGAGCAAATGAAGAAACGCAAACCGAAAACCATTGAAGATCTATCGTACATTGTGAACTTAAGCTTACAGCAAACCTTTACGCGATCTGTCAATACGGTGCTGACTGTACTTGTCGTTGTTGTCGCACTGCTTATCTTCGGATCGGCGTCGATTACAAACTTCTCCATCGCCTTACTTGTCGGCTTATTAACAGGGGTGTATTCATCCCTTTATATCGCGGCACAAATTTGGCTGATGTGGAAAGGCCGTGAGCTGAAAAAACCAGCTAAGATAGATACAGATCAAGATATTTAATCTAGAAAGACTGCCTTCTCGGCAGTCTTTTTCTATTGAAAAAATATTTCGGGTTTCATTGATCTTAAAATGGTCTTTTGCTATAATGACTTACGTTTAGATCAGTATAGAAAGCGGGTGTCTGTTTAAGGCATTTTGCTTTATTCATTGGAGGGGCTGTGATGAAGGTTCGGGAAACTGAACTGCCAGGTATCGGTCATAAAGCCGAAATGATCACAAGAAATAATGAGAAGCTTGCCATCATTACACATAATGACGGCAGAAGAGAAATGTATCATTTTCAGGAGGACGACCACGAAGAAACGATTTCTGGTATCCTGCTAAACGATGAAGAAGCAAGACAAATTGCCGCTATTTTAGGCGGCATGGTCTATAAGCCGAAAGCGCTTGAAACCGTAGAGGTAGCCATTGATGATCTAGTGATTGAATGGTTTAAAATTGAAAAGAATGCACCAGCTGTTCAGAGAAGCATCGGTGAACTCAATGTCCGCCAAAACTATCAAGTAACAGTCATCGCCATTATGAGAAAATCACACGAGAAGATTTTAAATCCAGGACCAGATACCATCATCGAAGAAGGGGATACCCTTGTTATTTCTGGAGAAAGAAAAGAATTAAAGAACCTGATTAAAGAAAAACTCAGCAGCTGATGATGCCCATGCTGATAGGTTTTCTTCCGCTGCTTTTTTTCTGTGTTTAAAAAAGGCAGTGAAAAGGGAAGAATAAAAGAAAAAGCTTGGGGGATTTGTAGATGAACAAACAACAATGGACCATCATACTCGCATTTATTTTCGTATTAATTGTCTCAGTATTTGCCGTGATTAATGTACGGCCTGTCGAGGTAGACTACTTATTTGGAACGGCTGAATGGCCGCTGATCCTCGTCATTATCGGTTCTGTTTTAATGGGCGGACTGATTGTGGCATTTGCAGGGATCTTCCAAATTGTGAAACTGAAACGTGAACTAAAGGCATTAAAAGCTGAGCGTGCAGCTGCTGCACCTGCTACTTCGACGAAAAAGGCAGACAAAGATCTTCAAAAAAAATCGCATGTTACGCCTTTAAAAGAACAACCAGCATCATTTGACCGGAAGGAAAAATAATCTTCCAGCACAATTTCATAAAATAAAAATTGAAACCCCTCAGGCCACTCTAGTATAATAGTGTGGTTGAGGGGTGAATTTATGTTATTATCCAAAATGCGCTGGGAATATGAACATCCAAGCGAAGAAAAAGTGAAATCACTCTCTGAAAATCTGAATATTTCAGCGCTGACTGCATCGCTTCTCGTAAAAAGAGGACTTGAAGAAGTAGAAGAGGCGAGGTCTTTTTTATTTGATCAAAAAGCCGAATTTCATGATCCATTCTTATTAAAAGGAATGAAAGAAGCAGTAGAGCGCATCAACAAAGCGATCGAAGAGCAGGAATCGATTGTGATCTTCGGAGACTATGATGCAGATGGTGTGACAAGTACGTCTGTACTTTTACATACATTAAAAGAGCGGTCTGCGATAGTAGACTTTTATATTCCAGATCGGTTTAAAGAAGGCTATGGGCCTAATGAACAGGCTTTTCGATATATCAAGGAGCAAGGAGCATCGCTTGTCATCACGGTTGATACAGGCATTGCTGCTGTAAATGAAGCACGTATTGCAAAAGAAATAGGGCTAGACCTGATCATTACAGATCACCATGAACCAAGTGAGGAGCTGCCTGAGGCACTTGCCATTGTCCATCCTAAGCAGCCAGGCTGTGAGTATCCCTTTAAAGAACTTGCTGGTGTAGGTGTAGCGTTTAAAGTGGCGCATGCACTTCTTGGGGAGATGCCAGTTCAGCTGTTAGATCTTGCAGCAATCGGGACAATCGCGGATCTTGTACCGCTTCATGATGAGAATAGATGGCTCGCCAAAAAAGGGCTTATGCAGCTTCGTCAGTCGAATAGACCGGGGCTGAAAGCGTTATTGAAAGAAGCGGGAGCCACTTTAGAAGAAGCGAACGAGGAAACGGTCGGCTTTCAAATTGCGCCAAGGCTGAATGCTGTAGGACGAATTGAACAGGCAGATCCAGCTGTTCACCTTCTTATGACTGAGGATAAGGATGAAGCAGAAGAGCTCGCTCGTTTTGTACAGGAACTGAATAAAGAACGACAAAAGATTGTCAGTACGATCACAGAAGAAGCCATTCAAATGGTGGAAGAGGCAGGCGATGACCAGTCTGCGATCGTTGTAGCGAAAGCTGGCTGGAATCCGGGCGTTGTCGGAATTGTTGCCTCTAAATTGACGGATACTTTTTCTCGTCCGGCGATTGTGCTTGGAATAGATGAAGAAACGCAAATGGCAAAAGGATCAGCCCGGAGCATTCCTGGCTTCGATCTATTCTTCCATCTAAGCAAATGCCGCGACATCCTGCCGCATTTCGGCGGGCATCCGATGGCAGCAGGGATGACACTTCGAGCGGATGATGTCGCTTTACTAAGGGAAAGATTAAATCAATATGCCAATGAAACATTGACGGAAGAAGATTTTATTCCCATTCAGCGGGTCGATGCTGTGTGTAAGGTAGACGAATTGACGGTTCAAGCGATTGAAGAAGCAGGGATGCTGTCACCATTTGGTATGTCAAACCCAAAACCGTTCATTATGATTGAAGATGCGAAGCTTGAAGATATCCGAACAATTGGGGCAAATCACAACCATATTAAAATGTCTCTGAAAGACGAAGACAAGCTGCTTGACTGTGTCGGCTTTCACCAAGGGAAATTAAAAGAAGAAATTGTTCCAGGAAGCCGCATTTCCGTGATTGGAGAAATGTCCGTCAATGAATGGAATAACCGGAAAAAGCCCCAGCTGATGCTAAAAGATGCACGAGTTGATGAATGGCAGCTGTTTGATCTGCGCGGGAAAAAGGATTGGGAGAAGAAAGTTTCGACGCTTGATTCAGAAAAATCTTTGGTTGTCTGTTTTGATGAAGCAACGAAACAAAACGTCGATATCCCCATTCATCATGTTCATGCAGATAATGTATCAACATTTGATGTACACGGAAAGTATGTGGTCTTTGCAGATGTTCCGGCAGATGAGCAATTGCTGAAGCAGCTTTTAGAAAATCAAAAGCCTGCCAGAATTTATACGGTTTTTCAAAGAGAAGAAGATCATTTTATGTCCTCTTTCCCAAGCCGTGATCAATTCAAATGGTTTTATGGGTTCTTGTTTAAACGGGGAAGTTTTCCTATCAAAGAACAAGGAATGGAGCTTGCCAAACATAGAGGCTGGACAAAAGATACAATCATTTTTATGACAAAGGTGTTTTTTGAACTCGGTTTTGTTAAAATAGAGAATGGTGTGCTGTCAATAGTACTTGATGCCCCTAAAAAAGATTTAACGGCATCAGCGTCCTATACAGCAAAACAACGATTGATGGAACTCGATCAAACACTAACATATTCCTCAGCTAAAGAGCTGAAGGAATGGCTGAATAGCATGATGAGCGAAGTCTCACCTGTGCTTTGACGTACGAGGAGGAAAAGGAAAAGATGGATTTAAAACAATATGTGACAGTTGTACCTGACTACCCAAAGGAAGGTGTACAATTTAAAGATATTACAACGTTAATGGATAAAGGCGAAGTGTACCGTTATGCAACGGATCAGATCGTTGAATACGCGAAGGAAAGAGACATTGATCTCATTGTTGGACCTGAAGCGCGTGGATTCATTATTGGCTGCCCTGTAGCATACGCACTTGGTGTAGGTTTTGCACCAGTTCGTAAAGAAGGAAAGCTTCCTCGTGAAGTCATTAAAGTCGATTACGGCTTGGAATATGGTAAAGATGTATTAACGATTCATAAAGATGCGATTCGTCCTGGTCAGCGTGTCCTGATTACAGATGACTTACTGGCAACTGGTGGAACAATTGAAGCGTCCATCAAGCTTGTAGAGGAATTAGGCGGCGTTGTGGCAGGGATTGCATTTTTGATTGAGCTGACGTATCTTGACGGCAGAAAGAAGCTTGACGGCTACGACATCATGACGTTAATGCAATACTAATGGAGTTTTTCGTAAAAAGCACTCAGTAAGAAGGGTGCTTTTTTCCTATCAAAAATCTTTTAGCGGACTTCTTCTCTTTACATCTATCGAATTTTTCTTGATAATAAACTACAATACAGTTTTCATTTAAAAAGGTGATTCCATGGCGAACGAACAAGTTTTAACGGCGCAGCAGGTCATTGACAAGGCAAGAGAATACCTGTCCGCTGAACATATTCAATTTATAGAGCGAGCATATGAATATGCTGAAAATGCACACAAGGAGCAATACCGGAAATCTGGTGAGCCCTATATTATCCATCCAATTCAAGTGGCGGGCATTCTTGTTGACCTTGAAATGGATCCATCAACCATTGCAGGTGGTTTCCTCCACGATGTAGTTGAGGATACAGATGTGACATTACAGGATTTAAAAGAGCATTTTAACGAAGAAGTAGCAATGCTTGTTGATGGTGTCACAAAGCTCGGGAAGATTAAATATAAATCACAAGAAGAACAGCAGGCCGAAAACCATCGAAAAATGTTTGTTGCAATGGCGCAGGATATCCGCGTGATCTTGATTAAGCTGGCAGACCGTCTTCATAACATGAGAACGCTCAAACATCTTCCGCAGGAAAAGCAGCGGAGAATTTCAAATGAAACGCTTGAAATCTTTGCACCGCTTGCGCACAGATTAGGGATTTCAAAGATTAAGTGGGAGCTTGAAGATACAGCACTCCGCTATTTAAATCCGCAACAATATTACCGAATTGTGAATCTGATGAAGCGTAAACGAGCGGAACGTGAGGAATACTTGGACGAGGTTGTCAATGAAGTGAAAGACCGCGTGTCTGAGGTGAACATCAAGGCTGAATTTTCCGGAAGACCAAAACATATTTATAGCATTTATCGCAAAATGGTCTTGCAAAATAAGCAGTTTAATGAAATTTATGATCTGCTTGCCGTTCGTATTTTGGTCGACAGCATTAAAGACTGTTATGCGGTGCTCGGTATTATCCATACATGCTGGAAACCGATGCCAGGCAGATTTAAGGATTATATTGCGATGCCAAAGCCGAACATGTACCAGTCTCTTCATACAACGGTGATTGGTCCAAAAGGTGATCCGCTTGAAGTTCAGATCCGTACAGTGGAAATGCATGAAATTGCAGAATATGGGATTGCGGCACACTGGGCATATAAAGAAGGCAAAGAGTCAGCAGAATCAACGGAAGAAGCGGTCTTCCAAAAGAAGCTTTCTTGGTTTAGAGAAATTCTTGAATTCCAAAACGAATCCACAGATGCAGAAGAATTTATGGAATCGTTAAAAATCGATCTCTTCTCTGATATGGTGTTTGTGTTTACACCAAAAGGAGACGTTATTGAACTGCCGTCAGGCTCAGTTCCGATTGACTTCTCTTACCGGATTCACTCGGAAATTGGGAATAAAACGATCGGTGCCAAGGTCAATGGCAAAATGGTCACACTCGATCACAAACTAAAAACAGGTGACATTATTGAAATTCTGACATCAAAGCACAGCTACGGGCCAAGTCAGGATTGGGTCAAGCTTGCCCAAACCTCCCAAGCGAAGCACAAGATCAGGCAGTTTTTCAAAAAACAGCGCCGTGAAGAAAATGTCGAAAAAGGCCGAGAGCTCGTGGAAAAAGAAATCAAAAACCTTGAGTTTGATGTCAAAGACATTCTGACCGCTGAAAACCTGCAAAAAGTGGCTGACAAATTTAATTTTTCAAACGAAGAGGACATGTATGCAGCTGTTGGATATAACGGCATTACTGCACTACAAGTTGCCAATCGTTTAACGGAAAAAGAAAGAAAACAAAGAGATCAAGAAGAGCAAGAGAAAACCGTTCAAGAAGTGACGGTGGAACCAAAGACGTATCACGGGAAAAAACGGGAAGCTGGCGTAAGGGTCAAAGGGATTGATAACCTGCTTGTCCGCTTATCTAAGTGCTGTAACCCTGTTCCTGGCGATAGCATTGTCGGCTTTATTACGAAGGGCCGAGGCGTATCTGTTCACCGTGAGGACTGTCCGAACGTGAAGACAGGAGAAGCGCAGGAGCGGTTAATTCCGGTCGAGTGGGAGCATGAGCAGCCTGCTAAAAACCGTAAAGAATACAATGTGGAAATTGAAATATTAGGATATGATAGACGCGGCTTACTCAATGAGGTGCTTCAAGCAGTTAACGAAACCAAAACGAACATCTCCTCTGTTTCTGGGAAGTCTGATCGTAACAAAGTGGCGACGATCCATATGGCGATCTTTATCCAAAATATTAATCATTTGCACAAAGTAGTCGAACGCATTAAACAAATCAAAGACATTTACTCTGTTCGCCGATTCATGAATTAGAAAGGAAGTATATCGTCTATGAGGCTTGTTGTGCAGCGTGTGACAAATGCATCTGTGAAGGTAGAAGAAGAGATCACAGGTGCCATAAGCGAAGGATATATGGTGCTTGTTGGTGTCACACACGAAGATACAGAAGAAGATGTGCTTTACTTAGCTGAAAAGCTTGCACATTTACGTATTTTTGAAGATGAAAATGGGAAAATGAATCGTTCATTATTGGACATAAAAGGAAGCGTTCTGTCTGTGTCGCAATTTACCCTTTATGGTGATACGAGAAAGGGCAGACGGCCGAATTTTATGAAAGCCGCCAAGCCGGATGCAGCCAATTCGCTTTACGAATGTTTCAATAAAACCCTTAGAGAAAAAGGTATCCATGTTGAAACTGGCCGTTTTGGTGCGATGATGGACGTGTCATTGACCAATTCAGGACCAGTCACGATCTTAATGGACAGCAAAGAATAGATTCTCTTTAGACTGTAGATGAACTCATGCGGGAGTTTGTTTAGAGTCTTTTTTTTGTGGTCAAACAAAAAAAGAGGCGCAGAGGCCTCTTTCTTTTTAACGGAAATATTGTTTTAATCCTTCAGTCATTCCTTCTGTGACTCGTTCTTGGTAAGAGGCGCTATAAATGATCGCTTCCTCCTGAGGATTGCTTAAATACCCGAGTTCATATAAAAGGGAAGGGCGTTTGTTTTCTCTTAAAACAAAGTAATCTCCGAATTTGACACCCTTATCAGGGATTTGAGAGCGTTTTGCGACTTCGGAATGAACGCTTGACGCTAATTGCTGATCTTTTGCTGCGTGATAATAATACGCTGTACTTCCTCTAACACTTTGGTCCATAAAACTATCATAATGAAGACTAATAAATGCATCTGCATTTCGGTAATGAGATGTCGCCACCCTCGATTGAAGGCTGATAAAGGTATCGTCACTTCTAGTTAAATACACATTTGCACCAGAAGCTCTTAATTTGCCTGCCAGTAAATTGGCGGTTTTGATGGTGATGTTCTTTTCAAAAGCACCGTCTGCGCCAATTGTGCCGCTGTCTTTTCCGCCATGACCAGGGTCAAGAACAATCGTTTTTCCTTTTAAAGAACCAGTCCCAGACGATGAATCCTGCTGAGGTCTTGGCGCTTCGCTGCTATTTTTCTTCGTTTGAACGACCCAGCTCGCCACATAGCCAGTCCCGCCATTCGATAGTGTCACCTCGTACCAGTCACCTTGCGTCCGAACAATGTGATAGGCAGCTCCTTTTGTTGCTCTTTCTGCAATCCCAGCAGAGGTAGAAGCGCTTTTTCGAATGTTGGTGCCGTCATAGACAATGTACGCTTTTTGCTCAGAAGCCGAAGAGGATGAACTCTTTTCAGGTGCAGAGCCTGCTCCTTTGCCTGTGACAATGTAATAGCTTGCAACCCAGCCTTTTACGCCTTTCCCCTCAATTTCATACCAGCCGTTCTGCTCTCGCAAAATGGTGATCTGTGTGTTGCGGGCAAGTGAAGCGACGACTTGTGCATTTGGTGCGGCCGATTGCCTCACATTCAAGCTCGATACGCCAACTGTGCCTGTCTGGTTAGAGCGAGAAGACCCGCCGGAGCTTGATTGAGAAGTTTTCTGCCCCCCTGAAACATAATCAGAGTGAACCCAGCCTTCTGCTTGTTTATAAGAAATTTTCGTCCATTCGCCGCTTGTCTCGAGCTTTTTAGCGGAAGCGCCTTGCGGGAAAGTACCAATCACTTGATAGGAAGTCCCAGGGCCTGTCCGGATGCGAAGGTCGGAAGCTGTCGATGTAATGGTACTGCCTCCTGCCGTGCTTTGACTTTGCGCCTTTGGTTTCTCTGTTTTTTGAGCGCCGGATGATGTGGTGATCAGCCATGAGACGACCCAGCCTTTTTGTCCGTTTGATAATTGGATCTGCACCCATTCTCCTTGTTCAGTGAGAATAGGATAACTTTCGCCGCGTTTTACTACAGCTGCAATTCCATAGCTTAAACCAGGGCCCGTTCTCACATTGATTTCATCTGTTGCGACCACAGCTTGATCTGTTTGTGCTGTAGCATGTGTCATAGGCAAAGAACTCGCGATGAGAACAAAACAAGTAAGCAGCATCATCATTTGATTGTGTTTTTTCAGATTCAAAACGGTGTTTTCCCCTCCCTTGTAAAACCGATGAATGTTAATTCGTTATGTAGTGGATGAATTCCTTGCAGTTTCCCTAATAAAAATGAATCAATCTGTTTATACTAAATAAAAATGTGATAAAAGGATGTACAAACATGAGATTAAGCAGAAAATTAGGACGAGTGCAATATAATGGACATCGTGATATCGACCGCTGGCAGCATGACGAAATGGATCAGCCAGGCTTCCTTGAAGAAACCGCATCTGAATACGGATGTACGTCAAAAGAAGAGCTGGAAAAGAAAAAGAGGCACGGCAAGGGTTGACAGAGTGGCAGCACCGACCTTATTATAATATAAATCAACACACTTGAAAATTTAAAATGTGGAACTGATGATAGAGAATAGTAGGGTAAATTGCGTGAGCAGAGAGGAATCGCCTTAGGCTGAAAGCGAATCCGCATGGCATTTATCACGAAAGAACACTCTGTAGGTTTCCTGCTGAACGCTCGAAAAATGAGTCAATAGGCGGAGAACGTGAATCTGCGTTAAGGATTTGAGCGGGAACATGCTTGATCATGTTCCAACTAGGGTGGCACCACGGGTATAACTCTCGTCCCTACTATACACATAGTAGAGGCGGGGGTTTTTTATATGTCCACATAAAAAATGAATGATGGTCGTAGGAGGACGAAAAATGAGTTTTAATATTCCAAGAGGCACACAGGATATTTTACCTGGAGAGTCAGAACGCTGGCAGTATGTTGAACAAATTGCGAGAGATACATGTGCAGCCTTTCAATACAAAGAAATCCGCACACCGATTTTTGAGCATACAGAGCTGTTTGCACGGGGAGTAGGCGAATCAACTGATATCGTTCAAAAAGAGATGTACACATTTGAAGATAAAAAAGGACGCAGCATCACACTCCGTCCAGAGGGAACAGCTTCAACCGTCCGTTCTTATGTTGAAAATAAATTGTTTGCCCAGCCGGCTCAGCCAACTAAGCTGTATTACATCGGACCAATGTTCCGCTATGAACGTCCGCAAACAGGAAGATATCGTCAATTTTATCAATTTGGTATTGAAGCGATTGGTTCCAAGGATCCTGCCATTGATGCAGAGGTCATTTCACTTGCGATGAGTGTGTATGAGAAAGCAGGCCTTTCTAACTTAAAACTCGTCATTAACAGCCTTGGTGACAAAGAGAGCCGTGCAGACTACCGCACAGCACTGGTCAAGCACTTTGAGCCAAGAATTGAGGAATTCTGTCACGACTGTCAAACTCGTTTACACCAAAATCCGCTGCGTATTCTTGATTGTAAAAAGGATCGTGATCATGAACTGATGACAACAGCTCCATCCATTCAAGATTACTTAAATGAAGAATCACGGACGTATTTTGAAAAGGTCAAACAATACTTATCAGATATAGGCATTGAGTATGTCGTCGATCCAAATTTAGTGCGCGGTCTTGATTACTACAATCACACAGCATTTGAGATCATGAGCAATGCAGAAGGCTTTGGTGCGATTACAACATTAGCCGGCGGCGGCCGTTATGACGGACTCGTTGAAGGAATTGGCGGTCCTGAATCACCAGGGATCGGATTTGCAATGAGTATTGAGCGTTTCCTATCAGCGATCGATGCTGAAGGAATTGAGCTTCCTCTGCAAGATGGTATTGATCTATACATTGCTGCTCTCGGAGATGAAGCGAAGGATTATTCTGTTTCTTTATTAAACCGTCTGAGAAAAGAAGGTATCTCAAGTGAAATGGACTATACAGGGAAGAAACTAAAAGGACAATTTAAAGCAGCTGATCGTTTAAAAGCCAAATTTATTGCAGTTCTTGGAGAAGATGAACTTGCACAGCAAATTGTGAATGTGAAAGATACAACTACGGGTGAACAAATTGAAGTGAAGCTTGATGAGCTGATTCAAATGTTGAAGGCCCACCAGAAAGCGTAAAGAAGGAGTGGAATGTTCGTGTTTGGTAGAACTTTTTATTGTGGAGAAGTAACAGAAGACCAAATCGGTCAGTCAGTTGTATTAAAAGGATGGGTTCAAAAAAGGCGTGACCTAGGCGGTTTAATCTTTATTGATTTGCGCGACCGTTCAGGGATTGTACAAGTTGTTTTCAATCCAGACTTATCAAAAGAGGCGCTTGAGACAGCAGAATCAATTCGTAACGAATATGTCCTTGATATTAAAGGAACGGTTGTCGCAAGAGAAGAAGCAACGATCAACCCAAATTTAAAAACGGGCAAAATTGAAATTCAAGTCGAAACGGTCACCGTTTTAAATGAAGCGAAGACTCCTCCATTTGTGATTTCAGATCAAGCAGACGAGGTATCAGAAGATGTTCGTTTAAAATATCGTTACCTGGATCTTCGCCGCCCTGCAATGTTTGAAACAATGAAAATGCGACATGAAGTCACAAAAGCATTCCGCCATTTCTTAGACGACAACGGCTTTCTAGACATTGAAACACCAATTTTAACGAAAAGTACCCCAGAAGGTGCGCGTGACTATCTTGTTCCAAGCCGTGTACACGAGGGAGAATTTTATGCACTGCCTCAGTCTCCGCAATTATTTAAACAATTGCTGATGGTTTCTGGGATGGACCGTTATTATCAAATTGCCCGCTGCTTTAGAGATGAAGATTTGCGTGCTGACCGTCAGCCGGAATTCACACAAGTCGATATTGAAATGTCCTTTATGAGTCAAGAGGACATCATGACGCTTGCTGAAGAGATGATGGCGAAGGTAATGAAAGATGTCAAAGGTGTAGACCTTACATTGCCATTACCTCGTATGACATACGATGAAGCCATGAATTCCTATGGATCTGATAAACCGGATACACGTTTTGAGATGAAGCTGGTTAACATTTCAGATACGGTAAAAGACTCCGATTTCAAAGTGTTTAGTGGAGCTGTGAAAAATGGTGGAGCTGTGAAAGCCATCAATGTCAAAGGGGCTGCAGCGAACTACTCAAGAAAAGACATTGATGCACTTGGTGCATTTGCAGCGAACTACGGTGCAAAAGGTCTAGCTTGGCTAAAAGCAGAAGGGACTGAATTAAAAGGTCCGATCGCTAAATTCTTTGATGATGCAAAGCAAGCTGAATTAAAAGAACAGCTGCAAGTTGAAGAAGGCGACCTGTTACTCTTTGTCGCAGATAAGACGTCTGTTGTTCATGATGCACTTGGTGCACTTCGTTTAAAACTTGGTAAAGAGCTTGAAATGATCGATGAGTCTGTATTCAATTTCTTATGGGTTGTCGATTGGCCGCTGCTTGAAAAGGATGAAGAAGAAGGCCGCTTCTATGCTGCCCATCATCCATTCACAATGCCAGTTCGCGATGATCTTGAATTAATTGAAACAAGCCCAGAAGATATGAAGGCACAGGCTTACGATCTTGTGCTAAATGGCTACGAGCTTGGCGGAGGTTCTATTCGTATTTTTGAAAAGGACATTCAAGAAAAAATGTTTGGCTTACTTGGTTTTTCAAAAGAAGAGGCCTACGAACAATTCGGCTTCCTTCTGGATGCGTTCGAGCATGGTGTTCCTCCGCATGGCGGAATCGCGCTTGGGCTTGATCGTTTAGTGATGCTGCTTGCAGGCCGCTCTAACTTAAGAGATACGATTGCATTCCCGAAAACGGCAAGTGCGAGCTGCGTTCTCACAGATGCCCCTGGCCATGTGAGCGAGGCGCAGCTTGATGAGCTGAGTTTAGCGATTAAAACAAAAGTAAAACAGTAAAATAGGTGCATGTTTATAGGTATGTAAACGCTTGAAAAAGAAATATGCCTATGATATGCTTTCATCAATCAATAAATAAAGTCCTGATACGTACGGTGGTTACCTAGTTTTGACCGAACATTTTTTTATACGGGAGCTTGCCTTTCCTTTCTGCATAAATGCCTCATTAGAGGACTTATAAAGTCAGGAAGAAAGCACCCACCTGCATGGTGCGGGGTTCAAAACGAAGGAAATGCTGGCGGCGTCATCGGGACTTTTTTGTGTTTTTTTCTTTTAGAGAAGGATGACGGAGAAGTCTGAATATGATATGATTCTTTCGATTCATTTTAAATAAAGGTGGAGTGAGGCACTTGTTACATCAGTTTTCAAGAAACGAGCTTGCCATTGGCAAGGAAGGCTTAAATATACTAAAAAACAGTACAGTTGCAGTGCTTGGTGTAGGCGGCGTTGGTTCATTCGCAGTAGAGGCACTCGCTCGTTCAGGCGTTGGCCGTATTGTTCTTGTTGATAAAGATGATATTGATATTACAAATGTAAACCGTCAGCTTCCAGCATTGCTATCAACAGTTGGCCAGCCAAAGGTTGACTTAATGCAGGCGAGAATCGCTGATATTAATCCAGAATGTGAAGTTGTTGCGCTTAAAATGTTTTATACAGAGGAAACATACGAGCAATTTTTTGAGTATCCGCTTGATTATGTCATTGATGCCTCAGATACCATTCACTATAAAATTCATTTAATGAAAGAGTGTCTGAACCGCGGTGTGAACATCATTTCAAGTATGGGAGCTGCGAACAAAACAGATCCGACACGCTTCAAAATTGATGATATTTCAAAAACACATACCGATCCTATTGCAAAAGTCGTGAGAACACGTCTGCGTAAGGAAGGGATTCGTAAAGGAATTGAAGTTATTTTCTCTGATGAAAGTCCGATTGTCATTCGCGAAGATGTCAGAAAAGAAGTTGGAAATGATGAAGCGAAGATTCGCAAGGCGCAAATGCCGCCATCATCCAATGCGTTCGTTCCGTCAGTTGCCGGACTGATCATGGGTGGTCATGTCATTATGAAGCTTTTAAAGGATATTCCGATTACACGTGTGAAGGATAAATAAACAGCCCGCCTGCTAATATGCAGGGGGCTTTTTTTATTTTTGGCGTTTTAAATTTTCATAGACCTGTTTCAATGCACCTTCAAATTTTCCGGTTTGCTTCGGTACATAGTATTGCTTGTTTTTCAGCGGATCAGGTAAATATTGCTGCTTCACCCAGCCGTTCTCGTAATCATGTGGGTATAAGTAATCGACACCTCTTCCGAGTGCTGTGGCGCCTTTGTAGTGTGCATCCTTTAAATGAACTGGAACCTCACCAATTTTCCCTGTACGAATGTCACCAAGTGCCGCATCAATCGCCTTATATGCCGAATTGGACTTAGGAGAAAGACACAGTTCAATCACTGCGTTCGCCAGCGGAATCCGTGCTTCTGGGAAACCGATTCTTTCTGCTGTTTGTACTGCGCTTAACACGCGGGGGCCTGCCTGCGGACTGGCTAAGCCAATGTCCTCGTAAGCCATCACGAGTAATCTCCTTGAAATGCTTTCAAGGTCTCCTGCTTCGATCAGTCTGGCAAGGTAATGCAGCGCCGCATCTGTATCAGATCCCCTAATGGATTTTTGAAAAGCCGAGAGGACATCATAATGAGCATCACCATTCTTGTCATGTGAGAAGCTCTTTTTTTGTAAGCATTCTTCTGCTGCGGCAAGAGTAATTTTGATATGCCCGGTCTCATCAGGTTTTGTCGATAAGACAGCGAGTTCTAGTGCATTTAAAGCAGAACGCACGTCTCCTCCGCATCCATTGGCAAAATGATTCATCGATTCATCGTCCACGGTCACCTCATAACCGCCAAGCCCGCGATGCTCATCCTGTAAGGCTCTTGTTAACGCAGCTTTGATTTGCTCTGTTTCAAGCGGCTTCAGCTCGAATATTTGTGTCCGGCTTCGGATGGCGGGATTGATCGCATGATAGGGATTAGCCGTCGTTGCGCCAATTAAAATGATCATGCCATTTTCTAAATAAGGAAGGAGAAAATCCTGCTTTCCTTTATCAAGCCGGTGGACTTCGTCTAAAATAAGGATCACCTGTCCGCTCATTTTCGCTTCAGCGGCGACAGCCTCCATATCCTTTTTGTTATGAATGACCGCATTTAATGTACGAAAAGCAATGCTTGTACTGCCAGCAATTGCGGTCGCAATCGATGTTTTGCCGATGCCCGGCGGTCCGTATAAAATCATCGAGGATAAATGCTTTGCCTCGACCATTCGTCTAATAATTTGACCTTCTCCAACAAGATGCTCCTGCCCAATAATGTCTTCAATATGACTTGGGCGCATCCGGTACGCTAAAGGTTTCATAATTATCTCTCCTAAAGCAATGTCTTGTTTGTATAGAGTACCGAAATTTCTTCAAATAGAAAAGGGATGCGTCCTCCTATTATGCTCAATACCCGTAAATGAAAGTTGGCTGAAAGTATGATATAATTGCTTTTGGTCTATATATCAGCGTATATGAAATCAGAAAAATAATTGATGACATAGAATAGAAAACGCAGAGGTGTTTAACTTGAAAATATCAACTAAAGGCAGATATGGTCTGACGATCATGATCGAATTAGCCAAAAAACATGGCGAAGGCCCTACATCATTAAAATCAATCGCTCAAAACAATGATTTGTCTGAGCATTATTTAGAGCAGCTTGTATCACCACTCCGCAATGCCCGTCTTGTAAAAAGTATCCGCGGTGCGTATGGCGGCTATGTTCTTGCACATGAACCAAACGAGATCACAGCAGGTGATATTATTCGTGTATTAGAAGGACCAATTAGTCCTGTTGAAGTCATCGAAAACGAAGAACCAGCAAAGCGTGAACTATGGATTCGTATTCGTGATGCAGTAAAAGACGTACTAGACAATACAACTCTTGAAGACTTGGCAAGCTACACAGATGACGGGGATCAAGACTCGTATATGTTCTATATTTAGATCAGAGGTGTACCGGAAATGGAACGAATCTATTTAGATCATGCAGCCACAACGCCGATGGATCAGCGTATTGTGGACAAGATGATGCCGTACTTTACAGAGATATTTGGCAATCCCTCTAGTATTCATTCATATGGGCGCGAGGCAAGAAAGTGGCTCGATGAAGCAAGAGAAGTCATTGCAAGAGAATTACACTGTAAACCACAGGAGATCATCCTCACAAGCGGTGGAACTGAGGCGGACAACCTGGCGATCACAGGTGTTGCCATGGCAAGACAGCATGAAGGAAAACATATCATCACAGTGAAAACAGAGCATCATGCGGTGCTGCATACATGTGAACGCCTAGAGAAGCTAGGATTTGAAGTGACGTATTTAGATGTGGACGAAACGGGATTGATTCATCTTGATCAATTAAAACAAGCATTGAGAGATGATACGATTCTTGTGACCGTCATGTACGGCAATAATGAAACAGGTGTGATTCAGCCAATCAAAGCCATTGGCGAACTTCTGCGTGATCACACTGCTCATTTTCATACAGACGCAGTGCAGGCGTTTGGCACAGTGCCTATTGATGCAGCAGATCTCCATATTGATCTTTTATCTGCTTCTGGCCATAAGCTGAACGGTCCGATGGGAACAGGCTTTTTATATGTAAACGAAGGCGTGAAACTTTCTCCGCAAATATTCGGAGGGGAACAAGAAAGAAAGCGCCGTGCTGGCACTGAAAATGTGGCAGGAATTGTTGGGCTTGCAGAAGCTGTTCAATTAACGAAGCAAAATAGAAGAGAAAAAGCGATGCATTATGGTAAGCTCAAAGAAACTATGCTGCAAGTATTCGAAGAGGAATCTCTTAATTTCTCTATCAATGGACATCCGAAAGAGACATTGCCGCACATTTTAAATGTTCATTTCCCTGGCGTCTCCATTGAATCGCTGCTTGTGAATTTAGATATGGAAGGAATTGCTGTTTCAAGCGGATCGGCATGTACGGCTGGATCTGTCCTTCCTTCGCACGTGTTAAGCGCCATGTATGGCGAAGAAGCAAAAGAGCTGACATCCTCAGTCAGAATAAGCTTCGGTCTTGGGAATGAAGAGGATCATGTGAAGCAGGCGGCACGTAAGATAGCAGCTGTTGTCAAACGCCTAGCCAAATAAATGCTTCCTTTTGTTCGTGTGTGAAAAATGAAACAGCGAAGCACCTGAAGAACGAAACGCGTATGTTGTTTCATTGAAATTGGAGTTGATGAAGATGACAAAAAGACCAGAAGATACAAGAGTTGTGGTCGGTATGTCCGGAGGAGTCGATTCATCAGTTGCCGCTCTTATGCTAAAGGAGCAAGGCTATGATGTCATCGGCATATTTATGAAAAACTGGGATGACACTGATGAAAATGGTGTTTGCACAGCAACGGAAGACTATGAGGATGTCATCCGCGTGTGTAACCAAATTGGAATCCCATATTATGCAGTAAATTTCGAGAAGCAATATTGGGACAAAGTGTTTCAATATTTCCTTGATGAATATAAAGCGGGCAGAACGCCAAACCCAGATGTCATGTGTAACAAAGAAATTAAGTTCAAGGCATTCCTTGAACATGCATTGTCACTTGGTGCGGATTATTTGGCAACAGGACACTATGCCCGTGTTGATAGAACTGGTGATGAAGTCAAAATGCTGCGAGGTCTTGATGCAAACAAAGACCAAACGTATTTCTTAAATCAGCTGACACAGGAACAACTTGATAAAGTCATGTTCCCAATCGGTGATTTAGAGAAAAAAAGGGTTCGTGAATTGGCAAAAGAAGCAGAGCTCGCAACAGCAACGAAAAAAGATTCAACAGGTATCTGCTTTATTGGAGAAAGAAACTTTAAAACATTCCTCAGTCAATATTTGCCTGCACAGCCTGGTGTGATGCAGACAATGGACGGAGAAGTAAAAGGGGAACACGATGGACTGATGTATTACACGATCGGTCAGCGCCAAGGACTTGGCATTGGCGGCAGTGGTGATCCTTGGTTTGTCGTTGGGAAAGACTTGGAGAAAAACATCTTGTTTGTTGAACAAGGCTTCCACAATCCACTTTTATACTCTGAAAGCATTTCAGCTGTTAATATCAGCTGGACTCGTCCTCATATTGTCGGGGAAAACGGTGAATTAACGTGCACAGCAAAATTCAGATACCGTCAAGAAGATCACCATGTGAAGGTCAAAATGACAGGTGAGCAAGAAGCGATGGTTATTTTTGATGAGCCTGTTCGTGCTGTTACTCCGGGACAAGCGGTTGTTTTTTATGATGGTGACGAATGTCTTGGCGGCGGTACAATTGACGATGTCTTCAAAGATGGTCAAAAGCTGTCGTATGTGTAGCATGTTTTCAAAACCTCAACGTCGCTGTTGAGGTTTTTTAATGAAAGGATGAGAGGGCGAATGAATCATAACGAAATCGGCATAGAAGCCTTGAATCAAGGGAATATCGAAAAAGCAGCTGAAGCTTTTACAAAAGCGATCGAAGAAAGCCCGAAGGATCCGGTTCCATATATTAACTTTGCGAACTTACTTTCAAGTATCAATGAATTTGAACGTGCTTTAAACTTTTTTCAAAAAGCAATTGAACTTGATCACACTGCTGCCGCAGCCTATTACGGGGCAGGAAATGTGTATACATTAAAAGAAGACTTTATGAAAGCGAAAGATTATTTTGAACAAGCACTAAAAGCGGGCATGGAAAATAGTGATTTGTTTTATATGCTTGGGCAGACGCTCATCAAATTAGAGCAGCCAAAGCTTGCGATGCCGTATCTTCAGCGTGCCGTTGAACTAAACGAAGAAGATAATGAAGCTAGATTCCAATTTGGCATGTGCTTAGCCAATGAACACATGCTGGAAGAAGCGGTGACAACTTTTACTGAAGTCATCACGCGTGATCCGCAGCATGCAGACGCCTTTTATAATTTAGGGGTTGCGTATGCGTACTTAGAGAAAAAAGACGAAGCGCTTGAGATGCTGGGTAAAGCCATTGACGTGCAGCCTGACCATATGCTTGCACTACATGCGCAAAAGCTGATTCAAGAAGCAGAATAGATGGAAGGAGGGAAGACCTGTGCAGGAACATCCAGATCAAATGAAGCTTGAGGACGAACCGTTTTTAAAGGGGACCATTCAAGCCGTTATTTTCCATAATGAAAGTAATTTATACTCGGTGTTAAAGGTGAAAGTCATTGAAACATCGGAAAACTTAGAGGAAAAAACAGCATCTGTCACAGGCTACTTCCCCGCACTTCATGAGGAGGAAACCTACACCTTTTATGGCAAAGTCACAAGCCATCCGAAATTTGGTGAACAGTTTCAGGCCACTCATTTTCAAAAGGAAGTACCGACAACGAAGCAAGGAATCATACATTATCTCTCAAGTGATTTATTTGAGGGGATAGGAAAAAAGACGGCGGAAGAAATTGTGGGACAGCTTGGCAATCAGACGCTTCATAAAATTATGCGTGACCCAGCTGTTTTGTACGATGTACCGCGCTTATCCAAAAAGAAGGCGGATAAGCTAGCCGCAGCGCTTCAGGAACATCAAGGACTGGAACAAATCATGATCAGCCTGAATCAATATGGCTTTGGTCCGCAGCTCAGCATGAAGATTTACCAAGTGTACGAGAGTGAAACGTTGCAAAAGATTGAGGAAAATCCGTATCAGCTTGTTAAGGATGTTGAGGGGATCGGATTTATTAAGGCGGATGAGCTCGGCGCTAGAACAGGCATCTCAGGTAATGATCCAGAGCGGATTCGCGCAGCCTTGCTATATACAGTGGAGACAGCTAGTCTACAGGACGGTCATACGTACATACAAACAAAAGATTTGATCGTCGAAACCCGCAAGCTGCTCAACCAAACAGGCAATGATTACAAAGTGACTGAAATGGATGTTGCCAATCAGATCATTGCACTTGGCGAAGGAAAAGAAATGATCATTGAAGATGACCGCTGCTATCATCCATCCTTATTTTATGCGGAGCAAAGTGTTGCCAAACGCATTCAAAAAATCGTCTCCCAAACAGAATACGCGGATCAATTTCCTGAATCAGAATTCCTGCTTGCACTTGGTGAGCTGGAGGAGCGGTTAGGCGTCCAGTATGCACCGACTCAAAAGGAAGCGATTCAAAAGGCACTCATGTCCCCGATGCTGCTTTTAACAGGTGGACCTGGTACAGGGAAGACGACGGTCATTAAAGGAATTGTTGAGCTTTACAGTGATCTTCACGGTGTATCTCTTGATCCGAGTGATTATAAAAAGGATGAATCCTTCCCATTTGTACTTGCGGCACCAACTGGCCGGGCGGCTAAACGGATGACAGAATCAACAGGGCTTCCAGCTGTCACCATTCACCGGCTGCTAGGCTGGAACGGATCGGAGGGCTTCTCGCATGATGAAGAACAGCCGATTGAAGGAAAGCTTGTCATCATTGATGAATCAAGTATGCTTGATATTTGGCTGGCGAATCATTTGTTTAAAGCCATTCCTGATCATATCCAAGTGATTATGGTAGGGGATGAACATCAGCTTCCGTCTGTAGGACCCGGTCAAGTTTTAAGGGATTTGCTTGCCTCAAAAGCTGTGCCGGCTGTTACTCTGACAGATATTTACCGGCAGGCAGACGGCTCAACTATTGTTGAACTTGCCCATGATATGAAAAATGGTGTGCTGCCAAAGGATATTACTGCACGCTCAAAGGATCGGTCCTTCATTCAATGTTCAGCTGATCAAATGAAAGAAGTCATTGAGAAAGTCGTCAGCAATGCTGCTCAAAAAGGGTTTTCGGCAAAGGACATTCAAGTACTCGCACCAATGTATAAAGGAAAAGCAGGCATCAATGAGCTCAACAAAATGCTGCAGCACATTTTGAATCCTAAAAAACCAAAAGGCAGAGAAATCCCGTTTGGTGATGTGGTGTACCGAACAGGTGATAAGGTGCTTCAGCTTGTGAATCAGCCGGAGAACAATATTTTTAACGGCGATATCGGCGAAATTGTCTCGATTTTTTATGCAAAAGAAAATACAGAAAAAGAAGACATGGCCGTGATCTCCTTTGATGGAAATGAAATCACCTTTACGAAAAAGGATTTTCATCAATTTACTCATGCCTATTGCTGCTCCATCCACAAATCACAAGGCAGTGAATTCCCCATTGTTGTGCTGCCAGTTGTGAGGAGCTATTACCGAATGCTTCGGCGTAATTTGCTGTACACAGCGATTACACGAAGTAAAAAGTTTTTAATACTGTGCGGCGAGGAATCAGCGCTGGAGTGGGGCGTGAAAAACAATGAGGATTCCCTCAGACAAACGTCCTTAACGATGCGGCTTGTGCAAACCGAACAAATTATGGATGCAGAACTTGAAGCGCTCCAAAAAGAGCTTCCGTTTAGCGTACATGACGCAAATATTGGCATGGAGGGAATCACTCCGTTTGATTTTATGCATGAGTAGAAGGCTTCCATACGGAAGCCTTAGCGTGTAGACAAACCCTTGCATTCGTTATCGATCCTGCGCTCCGGTGCTCACGAATGTCAAATTCGCTCCGCTCCGATGCTCGTCTTTCCTAGACTGCAAAGGTTTTCTATCGCGCTGAAAAGAAGACAAAGGGCTAAAATCAAGATCATTTTAGCCCTTTGTCAACAATCTGAGGCTTCCATACGGAAGCCTTTTAGCGTGGAAAGAACTTCTTCCATTCCGTTCATGGAAGCCATTTCTTCGTATGAGTCATGAAGCAAACGCACACGATAAGACTGTTCCGCAAAAGGTGGTTGAGCACATTTTGAGAACATGCCGAGAACTTGAAGGAATGACGATCTATTCAGATGAGCTGTCCCAATCGCTTGGTTCCATAAAAGATATTTGCTTTTTAGCCGGAGGCAGCTGCGGAGGATATGTGTTAGAGGGGAAAAAGAAAGACTGTGCACTCATTCCATTCTCTGGATTTGATCAGCTGACAGACAAAGGTTTATATGTGAGCTGCCAGGAGGGAGTAGGCATGGATTCCTCTGCTCCATTCTTGTTATTTTCGAAATTAAAAAAGAAAATGATGCAGTCGCCTGATGGTGAAAATTTAGGCATTTTGGAAGATGTATACTTCTGTACAAATTCGGGCACAATCGTAGCATATGAACTCTCGAACGGCTTCTTTACAGAGCTATCAGGGATTCGGAAACAGCTGCAGGCTGCCGGAACCTTGATGAACGTTCAAAAGGAAGCACTGGTTCTAAACCGAACGTAAAGAGGTGCTGATTATGCTCATTTGCCCAAATTGCAAATGTAAAGACATCGGAAAAATTGGGGTCAATCAATATTATTGCTGGGGCTGTTTTATTGAATTGACGCTGTCAAAAGGCAAAATATCGACACACCAAGTGGAGGAAGACGGGACACTAAGCAGCTTAGATGATCTGTTTAGTGACGATGAACGTTCAATTCAACTATAAGTGTTAAGGGGGAATTTCGAATGGGCAAAATGACTTCTTCACTATTAACGCTTGGTGCAGGTGCACTTGCATATCACTTTGCAAGCCGATATGATATGCCATCAAAGCGGGATATGAAAAAGCTAAAAAAACGTGTTATGAGAATGATGTAAACACAAAAGGGCTAAAATGATCTTCATTTTAGCCCTTTGTTTTTTTTCAGACCAGGACGCAGTGTTTGTCTATAAGCTGAGGTGTTACGCTTGCCTGTATTCTAATCGTCTTGCAAGAATGGATAAGCTGAAATTGACGACAAAATACATCATAGCCGCCAATAGGAAAATCGGCAGTAAATAGGATTGGCTTTGACCGTTTAATATTTGTGCGTGATGTAATAATTCTGGAAGCGCAATGACGACGGCAAGCGACGTATCTTTTAAAAGAGATATGAATTGACTGACAATTGGCGGCACCATTCTGCGCAGTGCCTGCGGCATAATAATCATTTTCAATGTTTGAATATAGGTTAAACCAGAAGACCTGGCTGCTTCGATCTGGCCCTTATCAATTGATTTAAGGCCGCTTCGAATAATTTCTGACAGCATCGCGGATTCAAACACAGTTAAAGCCGCAATGGCAGAGGCTGTAATGCTTAGCTTGATGCCGATTTCAGGCAATGCAAAATACGTGAAAAAGATGATCAGTAAAAGTGGCAGATTCCGAATAGTTTCTACAACAACCGCAAGCACTTTTGATAAAACCGGGATTTGAGCGAACCGCAATGTGCCGACGACTAATCCAATGATAAAGCTCAAAATGATGGAGATAAAAGCCACTTTTAAGGTGACAGCAAATCCTTCAAGTAAAAAGGCGAGATGATCAGGCTGGTAGGCACCTATAAAATCCAAGATATTTCCTCCTCTCTAGTGGCTTCTTGCTAATCTTCTTTCTAAATAACCAACGCCTAGACTAAGCGGAATGGTTAATAGCAGATAGAACATGGCAACAAAGATGTAGACATCAAACGTCACAAATGTTCTAGATGCAATAAGGTCACCTTGATACATGAGATCAAACCCTGCAATGACACCTAAAATCGAGGAGTTTTTGACAAGGTTAATAAATTGATTCCCAAGAGGGGGAATGACGATTTTAATCGCCTGAGGCAAAATGATATACCGCATCGTCCCGCCATATGACAGACCTGAAGCACGGGCTGCTTCCATTTGTCCAAGCGGTACAGCTTGTATCCCTGCACGAATGGCTTCAGCAATAAAGGCAGACGTATAAATGGCAAGAGCAATCGTCCCAGCAGTAAACCCATCTGCTACAATACCTAGCACGGGTAAACCAAAGAAGAAAACAAAGGTGATCAATAATAACGGAATATTCCGAATAAATTCCACATAAGCCGTTCCGAACCAGTTGAGCGGCCTAAATGGCGCAATTCTCATAATGGCAATGAGTGTACCGATCAAAAAGCTTCCAATCAGAGCAATGACACTTGCACCAATGGTATATTTAAAGCCTTCTAAATAAAGATGAAAATTTTCAGTGAGAATGGAAAACCGCAGCAATCAGTTCACTTCCTTCCTGATCAACAGGGGAGCCATTGAGCGGCTCACCTGAGGCATTGATGTTAACCAATCAAATGTTATTCTTTGATCCATTTTTTAAGAATTTTGTCATACTCACCATTGTCTTTTAACGTTTTTAAGGCTTTATTGATCGCATCAGTTAATTCTTGATCCCCTTTTTTCACAGCAATGCCATAAGGCTCATCTGTAAAGGTGCCGCCGACCACTTCATAATTTGAATCTTCATCTGCCATACCAAATAAGATCGCATTATCAGTTGTCAGCACTTGCCCTTGATTTGATTTTAATGCTGTAAAAGCCTCTTGATAGTTCTCAAATTCTAATACGGATACTTCAGGTGCTTTCTCACGGATATTTTGAGAAGAAGTAGATCCTTTCACGGCCAGCACCTTCGTTCCTTTTTTAAGATCATCAATGGATTGAATGTCGCTTCCTTTTTTCACAAGCAGTGATTGTCCTGCTTCAAAGTAAACATCTGAGAAATTGACTTCTTTTTTACGCTCTTCTGTAATTGTCATGGTCGCAACAATCGCATGGATATCCCCTTTTTGAAGCAAAGGAATTCTTGTTTTAGATGTCACTTCCTTAAATTCTGCTTTTCCTTCATCGCCGAGTATTTCCTTTGTGATGGCTTTTGCAATATCAATATCAAATCCTTCAATATCCCCGCTGCTCGGATTTTTTAGACCGAATAGCCGTGTGTCATTTTTTACACCGAAAATGATTTTTTTGTCTTTCTTAATGGCTTCTAATGAGCTTCCTTGTTTTGCATCAGTTGAGCCTTTTTCTGTAGATCCACAAGCAGCTAAAGCGGCGATGCAGCAAGTCATAAAGAGCAGCATGCCAAAACGTTTCATTTTTTTCATTAAACCATTCCCCCTAGTGATTTAAAATACGGCTTAAAAATAATTGAGCACGTTTCTCTTGCGGTTTTTCATAAAATGCAGCCGGTGTTGATTCTTCAAGAATTCTGCCCTCATCAATAAAGACAATGCGGTCGGCCACTTCACGGGCAAAGCCCATCTCATGCGTGACAACAACCATGGTCATGCCTTCACGGGCCAGCTGCTTCATCACATCTAATACCTCGCCGATCATCTCTGGATCAAGTGCAGATGTCGGTTCGTCAAAAAGCATCACCTCTGGTTTCATCGCAAGCCCTCTTGCAATGGCAACGCGCTGCTGCTGTCCGCCTGAGAGTCGTGAAGGGTAGGTGTCTGCTTTTTCAGGAATGCCGACTTTATTTAAATAAAATTCAGCTGTTTCCTTTGCTTCTTCTTTGCTCACTTTTTTGACCTTCATCGGCGCAAGCATAATGTTTTCAAGCACCGTCTTATGCGGATAGAGGTGAAAATGCTGAAAGACCATTCCGATATTTTGCCTGACAAGATTGATGTTGGTCTTCGGATGCTGAACAGACACTTGGTTGACGAGAACTTTTCCCGCATCAATGCTTTCAAGACGATTGATACACCTGAGCATCGTGCTTTTACCAGATCCTGAAGGACCGATGATCACAACAACCTCCCCTTTTTGAATATGTAGGTTAATGTCCTTAAGTACATGGAACTGGCCATAATGCTTGTTGACTTCTTCGAATGTGATCATGAAGAACCTCCTCTTGTGTTTCATTGGCTAAAGCTAAAGTGGATTCTAGCACAACTTGTGTAAAAAGAAGTAAATGATGGAATATTTTCTGACGAGATTTTACAGCAAATAGTGACTTTGGATGGAGCTGTATGTTTCATGTGTATTCATTTTTAACAAAGTTAGGACAAATTTTATTTACGTGGATAATTGCAGAAGATGGTTAAACAATAAGAAAAGAGGTGAAAAAGGTGAAGAAACGTCCGATCCAATTTCTGATATATGCTGCAGGGATCTTGCTTGTCCTTGCATCCTTGCTCATTTTACTTCAGCTCGACGAGTTATGGATGCCTGTTTTTTTATTGCTGAAGGCGGTTCTCATTCCGCTTCTCATCGCCATTTTTATTTCTTATCTGCTTTATCCGATTGTGGAAAGACTGCATGCACGAGGGCTGCCGAGAACAGTCAGTCTCTTACTCATCTATGTCCTGTTTTTTGGCGGGATTGGGTTTGCGGTTTATAAAGGAGCGCCTGTGATGATCGCACAGTTAAATGAGCTGTCAGAACAAATTCCTGTCCTGGCCGAAACTTATAATGGTGCTTTATCACATATTCATCGTCATACGAGCCACTGGCCTGACGGACTTCACGACCGCTTGGACCGCTTCATTGTTCAATCGGAGACATATGCAGCCAATAGTGCTGAGCGGATGATTCTTAGTTGTAAGGTTTTATTTGATTACGCATTAGTCGCAGCACTCATTCCTTTTCTTGTTTTTTATATGGTGAAGGACATGAACACGATGAAGCGGGCGGCATGGTATTTAACGCCGCCATCATTTAGAAAGAGGGGAAAAGCTTTTGTCAAAGCAGTGGATGAATCGCTTGGTGATTATATTCGAGGGCAGCTGCTTGTCTGTTCTTTAATCGGGGGTGCAGCAGCCATTGTGCTCTGGCTTTTTCATATCCCGTATCCGCTTGTTCTTGGGATGCTGATAGGGGCAACGAACGTGATTCCTTATTTTGGACCGATTATTGGCGCAGTTCCTGCCATCTTTATTGCGTTTACCATCTCGGTGAAATCGGTCATCATTGTACTGATCACAGTAGCGGTGCTGCAATTTTTAGAGAGCAATGTCCTCAGCCCAATCATTGTAGGGCGGAGTCTTCATATGCATCCAGTCGTCATTATGCTTGTCTTGCTTGCAGGAGGGGAGCTGTTTGGCTTAATTGGGATGATTTTAGCCGTACCAGCAGCTGCAATTATCAGGGTGATCATTGTGCAATATATCCTGATGAGACGAAGCGTTCATTGACAAGACGAGCCGAGTTGTCTATAATAATTTCGATTCATACATATTGAAATTCAATGACGGACCCGAGTACGTTAAAAAGCTGTTGCAGAGAGAGGCTTTATTTGCTGAGAAAAGCCTTATCAGACCTTTAACGGAAGCTAGTCCCGAGTGCAGATAAACACTGCCGCTCTCTTCCGGCGTTATCGGATGTGAAGGTGATAGACGAATTTGTCTATAATCAGGGTGGTACCGCGAGAACATCTCGTCCCTGTGTAAGTCGTTTTGTGCTTGCATAGGGCGGGATGTTTTTTCGTTTGTGTGGAGATTGATGAATGATAAGGGAGGATTTTTGAATGAAAACTTTAACTTCAGCTCAAGTACGTCAAATGTTTTTAGACTTCTTTAAAGAAAAAGGACATGCTGTAGAACCGAGTGCGTCTCTTGTACCGCATGACGATCCGACACTTTTATGGATCAACAGTGGTGTGGCAACATTAAAAAAATACTTTGATGGCCGCGTCGTACCTGAAAATCCGCGTATTTGCAACGCGCAAAAATCGATTCGTACAAATGATATTGAAAATGTAGGGAAGACAGCACGCCATCATACGTTCTTTGAAATGCTTGGCAACTTCTCTATTGGTGACTATTTTAAAGAAGAGGCCATTGAATGGGCGTGGGAATTCCTCACAAGTGACGAGTGGATTGGCTTTGATCCGAATTTGTTATCTGTGACAGTCCACCCAGAGGACGAAGAAGCGTATATCCTTTGGAGAGATAAAATTGGTGTGCCTGAAGAACGTATTATCCGTCTGGAAGGCAACTTCTGGGATATTGGCGAGGGCCCAAGCGGACCGAATACAGAAATTTTCTATGACCGCGGTGAATCATACGGTCACGACATGAACGATCCAGAATTATATCCAGGCGGGGAAAACGAGCGTTATTTAGAAGTATGGAACCTTGTGTTCTCTGAATTCAACCATAATCCAGATGGGTCATATACACCACTGCCGAAGAAAAACATTGATACAGGGATGGGACTTGAACGAATGGTATCTGTCATTCAAAATGTGCCGACGAACTTCGATACAGACCTATTCATGCCAATTATTCGCGCAGTCGAAACGATCTCTGGAGAAAGCTATGGCGAAACAAAGGAAAAGGATACAGCATTCAAAGTGATTGCTGACCACATCCGGACAGTTGCCTTTGCTGTAAGTGACGGAGCGCTTCCTTCCAATGAAGGCCGCGGATATGTATTAAGACGTTTGCTGCGCCGCGCTGTGCGTTATGCAAAAACGATCCATATCCACCGTCCGTTTATGTATGATTTAGTGCCAGTTGTTGCTGAAATCATGAAGGATTTCTACCCAGATGTACAAGCAAAAGAAGAATTTATTGCGAAAGTCATCAAAAACGAAGAAGAACGTTTCCACGAAACACTGAACGAAGGGTTAGCCATTTTGTCAGAAGTGATCAAGAAAGAAAGAGACAAAGGCAGCTCACAAATTTCAGGTGAAGATGTATTTAAGCTGTATGATACGTATGGATTCCCTGTCGAGCTGACAGAAGAATACGCAGAAGATGAGAACATGACAGTTGATCGAGAAGGCTTCCAAGCGGAAATGGAGAAGCAGCGTGAACGAGCAAGAAATGCGAGACAAGATGTCGGCAGTATGCAGGTTCAAGGGGGCGCTCTAGGCGATATTAAAGTAGAAAGCACCTTCGTTGGCTATGAAAATCTAACAGCAGATGCGCATATCATTGAATTGCTTCAAAATGGTGAAATTGTCTCGGAAGCACATGAAGGAGACACGGTGCAAATCTTGTTAGATGAAACTCCATTCTATGCGGAAAGCGGCGGACAAGTAGCGGATAAAGGGACACTAAAAAGTGCACAAGCCATCATTGAGATCAAAGATGTGAAAAAAGCGCCAAACGGTCAGCATGTCCATGAAGGAGTCGTCGTAAGCGGTACGGCTCAAAAAGGTCTCGAAGTCACTGCAGAAGTGGAATCAGCTCTTCGAAAAGGCATTGTGAAAAACCATACAGCGACACACCTTCTACATCAGGCGCTAAAAGATGTATTAGGCAGTCACGTGAACCAAGCAGGGTCATTGGTGAATGAAAACAGACTTCGCTTTGATTTCTCTCACTTTGGACAAGTGACGAAAGAAGAATTGTCTCAAATTGAAAAAATTGTGAACGAAAAGATTTGGGAAGGCATTTCGGTTGCGATTGACCTGAAGCCAATTGCTGAAGCAAAAGAAATGGGCGCAATGGCGCTCTTTGGCGAGAAGTATGGCGATATTGTCCGTGTTGTCCAAGTCGGCGATTACAGCATCGAGCTATGTGGCGGCTGTCACGTTCAAAACACTGCGGAAATCGGTTTGTTTAAAATTGCGTCTGAGTCGGGTATTGGTGCTGGAACACGCCGTATTGAAGCTGTGACTGGTCAAGGTGCCTATGAAGAATTAAATGACCAGCTGGCGATTTTAGAGCAGGCAGCAAGTGAGCTGAAGTCAAATACGAAGGACGTACCAAAACGAATCGCTTCATTACAGGCGGATTTAAAAGAGGTTCAAAGAGAAAACGAATCACTTCTTGCGAAATTAAGCCAAGCAGAAGCAGGCTCTATTTTAGAGAAAGTGACTGAAATTGGCGGAGTGAACGTCTTAACACAAAAAGTAAACGCCAAAGACATGAATCATTTAAGAACAATGGTTGATGACTTGAAAGCTAAATTAGGATCAGCTGTCATCGTCCTGGGAGCCGTTCAAAACGGAAAAGTAAACATTTCAGCAGGAGTGACAAAAGACGTGATCGAAAAAGGTCTGCATGCAGGGAAGCTTGTGAAGCAGGCAGCTGAAATCTGCGGCGGAGGCGGAGGCGGACGTCCAGATATGGCACAAGCAGGCGGAAAACAACCAGAAAAACTTGAAGAAGCATTGGCATCTGTCGAAGAATCTGTCAAATCCGTTTTATAATCAGGCGATGTAGTGTAGAATAATGGTATTAGATGAGCGGTTAGAAAAAAGCTTGCTAGTAGAATGTTGGAAGAGAGGTGCAAGAAGCAGTGAGTTCATTTGATAAGACAATGAAGTTTAACTTCTCTGATGATTCAGCTGAAACCAATGTGAATGAAGTGCTCATTACAGTTCATGACGCACTCCAAGAAAAAGGATACAACCCGATCAATCAAATTGTCGGATACTTGCTGTCAGGCGACCCTGCTTATATTCCAAGACATCAGGATGCACGCAACCTAATTCGTAAACTAGAACGAGACGAATTAATTGAGGAATTGGTTAAATCGTACTTAGAGACACATAAAGAGGCGTAAAACATGAGAATTTTAGGCTTAGATTTAGGCACGAAAACCCTTGGTGTTGCGATCAGTGATGAAATGGGATGGACAGCGCAAGGGATTGAAACAATTAAAATTGATGAAGCAGGCGGAGACTTTGGTCTCAGCCGCCTGTCTGAGATTGTTGCAGAATATGGAGCGGATAAAATTGTACTTGGCTTTCCAAAAAATATGAACGGTACGGTCGGCCCTAGAGGCGAAGCCAGCCAATCATTTGCGAAAGTGCTAGAAAACACGTACAATGTTCCTGTTGTGCTTTGGGACGAGCGTCTGTCAACAATGGCAGCGGAAAAAATGCTCATCTCTGCAGATGTGAGCAGACAAAAGCGTAAAAAAGTCATTGATAAAATGGCGGCTGTCATGATCCTGCAAGGATATTTAGACAGCTTAAATTAAAATGAGGTGAATCAAATGGAACACGGAGAAAAGCAAATTACAATCGTTGATGATAATGGAAATGAACAGCTTTGCGAAGTACTATTTACTTTTGAAAGCGACCATTTTAACAAATCTTATGTTCTTTACTACCCAATTTCTGAGCAAGACAATGAGGAAATTGAAATTCATGCATCAAGCTTCACACCGAACGAAGACGGTGAAGATGGCGAGCTAGAGCCGATTGAAACGGATGAAGAGTGGGACATGATTGAAGAAACGTTAAACACGTTCTTAGATCAAGAAGACGAAGAATAGAACGAATAAAAGGCCTGTGAACAGATCTTCTTGATCTTTCTTCACAGGTCTTTTTTTACGATCATTATGTTAACTTAAAGTTATTTCATGTTGACATA
This sequence comes from Bacillus sp. G1(2015b), assembly GCF_001482475.1. Classification (NCBI taxonomy): domain Bacteria; kingdom Bacillati; phylum Bacillota; class Bacilli; order Caryophanales; family Bacillaceae; genus Bacillus; species Bacillus sp. G1(2015b). The sequence continues at coordinate 74,342 of NZ_LKIC01000031.1, forward strand.
ATGAACTGTACCTTTTACTCTATTTTTAACAATAAATTGAGTGAGGGGCATGAATATTGAGAATTCAAGATATGATGCAAATAGCGTTAATGACAGCGGTTATCGGGATGTTAGGCTTGATCCCGCCGATTTTACTGACATTTACACCTGTACCGATTACATTGCAAACCGCAGGTCTTTTGCTTGCTGGGGGGCTGTTAAAGCCAAAACAAGCATTGATTAGTTTATGTCTTTTTCTTTTGATTGTGGCAGCAGGCGCACCTCTTTTGTCAGGTGGGAGAGGCGGGATAGGGGTCTTTTTTGGTCCAAGCGGTGGTTTTCTTCTTGCTTATCCTGTTGCTGCCTTCATGATCAGCTTATGGGTGAACCGGCTGAAAAAAGTAACCGCACTGCGTCTTTTTGTGATCTATGCGGTTTGCAGTATTGTGATTTTGTATATGTGCGGTATTCCTTTTCAAGCCATGATGATGCATATTAAGGTGTCACAGGCCGCTTTTCTTAGTCTGATTTATCTTCCAGGTGATTTCATCAAAGCGGGAATGTGTGCTGTCTTTACGGTCAAAATCATACAGCCCTTGTCATATCGAAAAAGGGATCTGCATAAAGGGAGGCGTGCAGTTTGAACAGAATAACGGAAAGCTATGCAGTTCATGCAGAAATGAAACGAGATCAGATTGCCATCATAGATGAGCAAGAAAGCATTACATATGAAGATTGGTATGAACGTGTGCAGAGATCGGCACAGTGGTTACAAGGAACGGCTCATCAGCAAAAAAGAATCGCTTTTTTATTATCAAATGGTGCTTCTTTTCTTCAAATATTTGCGGGCGCTGCTTGTGCAGGGTGGACAGCCGTTCCGCTTGATCCGAGATGGAGTCATGAAGAATGTGTAGAAAAGCTCTTGTTAAGTAAGGCGGATCTCGCCATTATAGAGGACCGATTTATGAAAAAATTTGAACAGAGAAGCGTGGACATGCCGCTTCTTTCTTTATCTGAATGGAAGGAAAGAATAAGCCTTCTTACAGACAACAGTCCTTATAACAACTGCGATACCGAGAAGGATCCTGTCTTTTATATGGGATTTACGTCAGGTTCAACAGGCTCACCGAAAGCCTTTATTAGACGTCAGCAATCATGGATCGAGAGCTTTCGAATGACAGCTGCTTCATTTGGAATCACTCATCAAGATCATGCTCTTATATTAGGTACACTCTTATCCTCTCACTTTTTATATGGTGCCATCAGTACATTATACTTTGGCGGCACAGTGACACTTTTAGAAAAATTTGTGCCGGGAAAAGCGAAGCAAGCCTTAGATACAGGTGATATCACCGTGATGTATACTGTCCCAACAATGACAGAAACGTTACTGCAAATCGATGCTTTTAAAGAAGACAATCCGCTTCTTGTCATGTCATCGGGAGCAGATTGGAGCATATCGTCAAAAGAACAGCTCGTCTCCAACTATCCACATATCACTTTTTTTGATTTTTATGGCACATCAGAGTTAAGTTTTGTCTCTTATTTGTCTTCAAATGACTTTCTGCAAAAACCTTCTTCTGTTGGACGGCCTTTCTCCTCCATTCAAGTAGAAGTAAGGCGGCCCGATCAATCTGTCTGTCAGCCAAATGAAACAGGGAGGATTTATGTAAAGAGCCCAATGACTTTTTCAGGTTACTTACATGAGGAGAAACCGCCGCAGGAGTGGCTGACAGTTTACGATATGGGATGGCTGGATGAAGACGGTTATCTGTATATGAGCGGTCGTGAGAATGGCATGATCGTCTATGGAGGTCTGAATATTTTCCCAGAGGAAATTGAGCGTGTGCTAAATGAACAGCCAGAGGTGAAGCGGTCGATTGTGGTGGGCGTTCCTGACCCATATTGGGGTGAAATCCCTGTTGCCATACTGGAGCAAGTGCAGCAAATAAAGGTGGTTCGACAAGCTGTTAAAGAAAAGCTTGCGGCCTACAAGGTACCAAAAAAATGGCTTATGATTGATCAAATGATGGAAACATCCGGCGGAAAAATTGCCCGCGTGAGCTTGAAAAGGTGGGCGGAGGAGCAATTGTCATGCAAGCGGTGATCGTACAAGCAAAACGAACACCCTTCGGTGACAAAAATGGGATGCTGAAAAATTATCGCCCAGAGCAATTAGCCGCTCCCCTTATTCGGCATTTGTCTCAGGACATGACACCGGATGACGTCATATTAGGCAATGTCGTCGGAGGCGGTGGAAATATGGCCCGTCTGTCCTCATTAGAAGCAGGGCTTCCTTTACACGTTCCCGGTATGACGATTGACAGGCAATGTGCCTCTGGTCTTGAAGCGATCCGAACAGCTTGCATCATGGTTCAATCGGGGGAGGGCTCGATGTATATCGCTGGCGGGACTGAGAGCATTTCCAGATCACCAATGAAAGAAAGAGCCCGCTTTTCACCGGAGTGGATAGGAGATCCACATATGGGAGAAGCAGCAGAGCTGACCGCGTCGGCATTTTCTGTTACAAGAAAAGAACAAGATGACTATGCCCTTTTAAGCTGGGAAAGGAGTTTAGCCGCATTTAAACATGGTACATATGCAGAAGAAATCGTTTCGGTAGACGGGCTGAGTATAGATCAAGCAGCTGCTAAAATAAGACCAATGACAAAGCTGATCAAGCGGGCAAAACCTGTATTTTTGCCGGGGAAAGGAACTGTGACTGCCGCCAATAGCTGTAAGGAAGCAGACGGAGCAGCTGCTGTCGCTGTGATGGAAAGATCGTTAGCGGAAGCAAGTGGATGTAAGGCGATGCTGCGGTATGCCGGAAGTGCTGTGACAGCGATACATCCTCATTTTCCAGCTGCTTCACCGATTGATGCGATCAAGAAACTTTTACATCAAGAGAACATCAAGGCAAAGGAAGTGGCGCTTTTTGAAATCAATGAAGCATTTGCGCTGAAAGCAGCACTTATTGCCCGCACGCTGGGGATACCATATGACCGGATCAATAGAAGAGGCGGTGCACTATGCCTTGGGCATCCATACAGCGCGTCAGGAGCTGCTATGATGGTGAGATTATTTTATGAAGCGCACACCTTACCGAATGGAAGCTATGTCATGGCTGCTATTGGAAGCGGTGGCGGTGTTGGTTTAGCCGTTTTGTGGCAAGTTTTGTCATGACATGCATGAGCAAGGAATTGCCGAACTCCGTCGAATCATGTACTATAAAAGCTAGATGTGAGGAGGGCCATGCATGTTTTCAGAACAAAAGAAACGACCATTCTTCAAAAGAAAAATGGGGATCGTCCTGTTATCTGTCCTTGCTGTCATCATCATTGCAGCATTATCAGGCTTTTTATATGTTAAATCAGCACTCGGACCGGTCGATCAAAAAAGTAAACAAACGATTAATATTCATATTCCAAATGGGACATCTGTGCGCGAAATTGCGGGCATTTTAAAAGAAAATGGGCTCATTTCGAATGACACGATTTTCACTTATTATGCGAAATACAAAAATGCGTCCGGCTTTAAAGCGGGTTATTTTCATTTGAAACAAACAATGGACGCAGACACGCTGATCAAAAAGCTGACATCTGGCGGAACAGATTACGCCTTTCAGCTTGTGATTCCAGAGGGAAGACAGCTATCTGATATTGCAGCGATTATTGCAAATCAGACGAATTTTTCAGCGAAGGAAGTTGAAGCAAAGCTGGATGATCCTGCTTTTATTCAAACACTAATGAAAAAATATCCGAAAACCGTGACATCACAGGTGAATGGGAAACAGGTGAAACATCCGTTAGAGGGTTACTTATTCCCTGCTACGTATCCATTTTATCGTGAGGATGAATCACTCGAGACGATCATTGAAACGATGATTAAACAAACAGATCAATACGTGAAAACGTATGAAAAAGACATGAAAAAGAGAAACATGTCCATACATGATGTGTTAACGATGGCATCACTCATTGAAATGGAAGCAACACAAAAGACAGATCGGGCAAAAATCTCAAGTGTATTTTATAACCGGTTGAAAAAGGACATGCCGCTTCAAACTGACCCAACCGTTCTTTATGCACTTGGTGAGCATAAATCCCGCGTTTATTACAAAGACCTAAAAGTGAAATCTCCTTATAACACGTATAACAACAAAGGGCTGCCGCCTGGACCTATTGCAAATGCTGGTGAATCCTCTTGGAAAGCAGCACTGCATCCAGAGAAAACGGATTACGTTTACTTCCTTGCGAAGAAAAATGGAGAAGTCGTATTTACGAAAACGTTAAATGAGCATAATAAAGCAAAAGCGAAATACATCACAGGCAGCAATTAACGTACAAGTGAATCGAAAAAGACTGTAGACAATACGAAATTGCCTGCAGTTTTTTTCGTTGGAATATCCATTTTATAGGTTCGCAATTACCACTTCTTTGTGGTAAAATATATCGGGTTGTTTTTACTTAGATGAACGAAAGATTGACGAGAAAGAGAGCTGCAATAGGCAGGACTCTTCTTTTTCAGGTCATGAAGGAGCTTGACAGATAATGACTATCGAAGATGATCGAATAAATGATTATATTGAACATTTAATTCACCCAAGTCCTGATGCAATCGCTCAATTAGAGATATATGCAAAAGAGCATCATGTGCCAATTATGGAAAAGGTGAGCATCGAGCTTTTACTGCAGCTTCTTTCGATGAAAAAGCCGAAGAAAATTCTTGAGGTTGGGACAGCGATTGGCTATTCCGCCATTCGAATGGCAACAGCTCTGCCAGATGCTGAGATTTATACGATTGAGCGAAATGCAAAGCGCTATGAAGAAGCGACACGGAACATTGAGGAATTAAAGTTAAAAGAAAGAATACACGTGTTTTTTGGTGATGCGATGGAATCGGCTAAAACGGTCCAAACGATGGCGCCCTATGATGTGATTTTTATTGATGCTGCAAAAGGGCAGTACAAGCGTTTTTTTGAATTGTTTGAACCGATGCTTGCTCATGACGGAATGATTATTACAGACAATGTATTATTCAAAGGCTTAGTGGCAACGAATTATGAAGAAGAAATTGAAGATAAACGAAAAAAACAATTAATTGGAAAAATTGATCGATACAATCAATGGCTCATGTCAAACCCTGATTTCCAAACGTGCATTATTCCAGTTGGAGACGGGATCGCCATTAGTACAAAAAGAGGTGACCAATCATGAAGAAACCAGAATTGCTTGTAACGCCAAGCAGCGTGTCAGACGTCATGCCATTAATTGAGGCAGGAGCTGATGCATTCTTAATAGGCGAACAAACATACGGTATTCGTCTTGCGGGTGAGTTTTCAAGAGAAGATGTGAAACAAACGGTTGAGCTTGCACATGCCCATCACAAAAAAGTGTATGTGGCGATGAATGCAATTTTTCATAATGACCGCGTCCAGCTGCTTGGAGATTATTTAACTTTTCTCGATTCATTAAACGTGGACGGTGTCGTCTTTGGAGACCCAGCCGTGATCATGGCTGCAAAGGAAACAGGAGTGAACCTGAATCTTCACTGGAGTACAGAAACGACTGGGACAAACTATTACACTTGTAACTACTGGGGTAGAAAAGGTGCATCGCGTGCTGTTCTTGCAAAAGAGCTGAATATGGACAGTGTGATCGACATCAAAGAAAATGCTGAAGTGGAGATTGAAATTCAGGTCCATGGCATGACATGTATGTTTCAATCAAAACGTACGCTCATCGGCAACTACTTTGAATACCAAGGCAAACAAATGGATGTCGTAGGCAGACATATGGAGGAAGGGCTATTCCTGCATGACCAAGAGCGTCAAAACAAATACCCTATTTTCGAGGATGCCAACGGGACACATATTATGAGTCCAAATGATGTGTGTATGATTGACGAATTAGAAGAGTTTGTTGACGCAGGCATTGACTCATTTAAAATTGACGGAATTTTAAAGTCACTTTCTTATATGACAGAGGTAACATCACTTTATAGAAAAGCAATTGATTTACTAACGACTGACAAAGACGCGTATGAAGATCAGAAAGAGGACTGGGTGAAGCGGATTGAAGAGATTCAGCCAGTGAATCGTTCGATTGATACAGGATTCTTCTTTAAAGAAACGGTTTATTAATATAAGAGGAGGCAGAGGAAATGGCATTATTGAAAGATGGTATTTCTGAAATGATTGATGGGAAACGTGTCATTACAAAAAAACCAGAACTGCTTGCACCCGCAGGAAACTTGGAAAAGCTGAAAATTGCTGTACATTACGGAGCAGACGCTGTTTTTATTGGCGGGAAAGAATTCGGGCTTCGCTCAAATGCAGATAACTTTTCAATTGAAGAAATGGCAGAAGGCGTCGCATTTGCAAACAAATATGGCGCACGCATTTATGTGACAACGAATATCTTCGCCCACAATGAAAACATGGACGGGCTGGAGGAATACCTTCAAGGGATTGAAGGCGCTGGAGTAGCAGGCATTATCGTAGCTGATCCACTGATCATTGAAACATGTAAACGTGTTGCACCGAAGCTTGAAGTCCACTTAAGCACACAGCAATCTCTTTCAAATTGGAAAGCTGTTCAATTTTGGAAGGAAGAAGGGCTTGAGCGTGTGGTGCTTGCACGTGAAACAAGTGCGCTAGAAATTAGAGAAATGAAAGAAAAAGTCGATATTGAAATCGAAACATTCATTCACGGTGCGATGTGTATCGCATACTCTGGCCGCTGCGTGCTCAGTAACCATATGACGGCAAGAGATTCTAACCGTGGAGGCTGCTGCCAGTCCTGCCGCTGGGATTATGATCTTTATAAACTAGAAGGTTCTGAGGAAGCGCCCTTATTTGGTGAAGAAGATGCACCATTTGCGATGAGTCCAAAAGATTTGAAGCTTGTTGAATCCATTCCTCAAATGATCGAAATGGGAATTGACAGCTTAAAAATCGAAGGACGGATGAAATCCATTCATTATGTTGCCACTGTTGTCAGTGTGTATCGTAAAGTCATCGATGCGTATTGTGCTGATCCAGACAATTTTGTCATTCAGCAGGAATGGTTAGATGAATTAGATAAATGCGCAAACCGTGACACAGCGCCAGCCTTTTTCGAAGGCGTACCAGGAACAGATGAACAAATGTTTGGCATTCATGGAAAGAAAACGACCTTTGATTTCGCAGGTCTTGTTCTTCATTATGATGAAAAAGAACAAATCGTGACATTGCAGCAGCGTAACTTCTTTAAGCAAGGCGACGAAGTCGAATTCTTCGGACCAGAAATTGAGAATTTCACATGCAAAATTGAGACGATTTGGGATGAAAAAGGAAATGAACTAGATGCCGCTCGTCATCCGCTGCAAATCGTCAAATTCAAGCTTGATCAAAAAGTATACCCTAGCAACATGATGAGAAAGGGGAAATAACAGCCACATGAGGAGTAAACCAGTTGTCATTGGTATTGCTGGCGGCTCGGGTTCAGGTAAAACGAGCGTCACCAATTCGATTTATGAAAAATTTAAAGGACATTCCATCCTCATGCTTCAGCAAGATTTATATTACAAAAATCAAAGTCATATGCCATTTGAAGAGCGCCTGCTCACGAACTATGATCATCCGCTTGCATTCGACAATGACCTGATGTTTGAGCATTTGGAACAGCTCTTAAGGTACGAATCCATTGAAAAACCAATATATGATTTTAAACTGAACACACGTTCAGAAGAGACTGTTCATGTTGAGCCGAAGGATGTCATCATCGTTGAAGGCATTTTTGCACTAGAAGACGAACGTTTGAGAGACTTAATGGATATTAAACTGTATGTCGATACAGATGCAGACCTTCGCATCATCCGCCGCATTTTACGCGATACGAAGGAAAGAGGCCGGTCGATCGATTCTGTGATTGAACAATATGTATCTGTTGTCAGACCGATGCATAATCAATTCATTGAACCAACAAAGCGATACGCCGATATCATCATCCCAGAAGGCGGCCAAAACCATGTGGCGATAGACTTAATGGTCACAAAAATTCAAACCATTCTTCAAAACCGTGCAGAGTAATAGGTAGAGAAGAAAAAGACCTTTACAGTGTAAAGGTCTTTTCAGCATCATATTAATAAACAGTCACGAAAACTTGTCCTAAGACAGACGTCCCTTTATAAAGAGTGATCGTGGCTTTGCCAGGTGAATTTGCGGTCACTATTCCATTAGAGCTAACAGAAGCTACACTCTGTTTATCTGTCCAATAACGTGTAGCTGCAGAATTATAGACTGAGTATTGCTCACCAACTCTTAAAGGTAAACTGTAATCTTGAATCGAAATCACATCTAATGTTTGAAATCCAGACGAGCTGCTATTGACTGTGAAATCTGCTGTTTCTTTGGCTGAAGCCATGCCCATTAGTGAAAAAGATAAGGTAGAGATGGATAGAACAGAAACAATTGTTTTCTTCATGTTCATTTAAAACACTCCCTAGCATGTATTTGGTCTTGCATTGATAGAATTCAACAAAAACCAAATATTTCCTTGTTAATATTTGTTAATTATATGTGAACATTTATGAAAGCAGCATTATCGGAAAAAATCTTGAGGGTTTGATATGATAAGAAAACAATGAAGAAAAGAAGAGTTGGAGAAATCACTACCATATAGCGAAAGAATGAAGTTGAAAAAGTATATTAAAAAAACGACAAACAAATCATCACAAATTTTCAAACAATTCTTGATCAAAACGCAATTTTGTAATAATATAGCATAGACATATCGTACACTGACCATATTATGTATTGGAAGATGGAGAATGGGTAAGCTATTCTTCTACATATGATCGAAATGGCCGAACGAGGTACAGGAGCTTCCTGTGCCTTTCCACAGTTTGTGCGATTTTAGACCGCTGCGGAGTGGTCCTGTCTAATAAAAGGCATAATAGTTGCATCTAAAAGGGACGCCATGTAAGATGGACTTTTACGAATATGGGACAGAAGGAATGAGGGCCTGAACATGTCCTCATTCTTGTATATTTCAGTCGTCACTCACGTGCAGAAATTTGTATGATGAGGATTAATAGAAGGAGTGAATGATTCATGGCACAAGAGAAAGTATTTCCAATGACAGAAGAAGGAAAGCGTAAATTAGAAGAAGAACTTGAACATTTGAAAACGGTTAAACGTAAAGAGGTTGTAGAGCGTATTAAAATCGCTAGAAGCTTTGGAGACCTCTCTGAAAACTCGGAATATGATTCTGCTAAAGAAGAGCAGGCGTTTGTAGAAGGCCGTATTACAACGCTTGATAATATGATTCGTAATGCCAAAATTATCGAAGATGAAGGAAATTCAAATGTTGTTTCACTTGGTAAAACGGTGACATTCGTTGAATTACCAGACGGCGAAGAAGAGTCTTACACCATTGTGGGAAGTGCAGAAGCTGATCCGTTTGAAGGCAAGATTTCAAACGATTCACCGATTGCAAAAAGCCTTTTAGGTAAACAAGTAGACGACAAAGTAACCGTTCAAACACCTGGCGGAGAAATGTTCGTCCAAATTGTAAAAATTTCATAATCACGTTTATCACGTAAACACCTCGTCCACAATAGGGACGAGGTGTTTTTATGCGCAAAAAAAGAAGAATTCAATGGACAGGTGCGATTATTTTTATGCTATTTCTCGGTCTTCTGATGAGACTGGCAGAAATTCAGCTGTTCTTCACAGAATCGTTTTCAAAGCTTGATATCAATTTAATACAAGAAAGTGTCAAACAGCGAACAGAAGAAGTCGTCATTTCAGACGGACGCGGTGAGTTTTTAGATCGAAACGGCCAAGCACTTCTTACAAAAGAACAGCCCGCGGTTATCTTATTTCCTTTCCTGCAATATGATCTTCCGCGCTTGCAGCAAACTGCCTCAATTCTTGAGATGGAAGAGAATGAACTCAAAAAACAGTTAACAGAAACGAAAAAACCGCTCATTTTAAAAGATGACATTTCGAAAAAAAAGCTGAAAGACATCAATGATATGAAATATTCAGGTGTGTACGGCGTATATATGAAAGAGAAGGACAAAAAAAGACTTGCCCTCCACACATTAGGTTTCACAAGCGAGAATCCAGAACTATTGAGAAAGCGTTATCCTGACAAAAAAGAGCTTTCCATTCGTACTGAAATCGGCACATTTGGGCTGGAAAGCACCTTTGACGAATTTCTATTACCCGAGCAAGACACAAAATTGTTATATCATGTGGACGGAAGGGGAAACCCTTTGTTCGGTATGGACGTCAAATATACAGCAGAAGCTCATTCCTTTTATCCACTTCAGGTACAGACAACAATAGATGAAGACATGCAGGCTGAAATGGAAAAGGTGCTCAAAGAACAAGGCGTTGAAAAAGGCGGTGCCGTTCTGCTTGACATTGAAAAAAGCAGTGTGCTGGCGATGGCGAGTACCCCAAATGTCACAAGCAAAAACCGGCACGAGGCAAGAAATTACATGCTGACAGCGATTGCACCAGGCTCTGTCTTTAAAACGGCTGTGCTTGCCGCAGCAATCGAAAAAAACCTTGACCAGCCACAAACCATGTATGACTGTCGAAAGAATTTATATGGAGAGCCTGAAGGAAAACAGGAAGTGCTAAATCTGACGGACAGTTTCTCAGAGAGCTGCAATTATACCTTTGCGACACTTGCTGAAAGGCTCATTCAAACAGATGAACAAATCATCGAAAAGACGGCTGCAAAGCTTGGACTCTTAGATCGAGCTGGCTGGGAAGGGGATGTCTATCATAAGCAGCACTTCAAACAGTTTGATCGTGAAGAAACAGGCAGTGTGTGGGGAGATAAAAGAGACAAGCATGTCAAAAAAGCCATTGCACAAACCGCAATAGGACAAAAAAATGTCAAAACGACTCCTCTGCAAATCGCGAATATGATGGCTACGATCGCAAGAGGAGGAGAACGAAAAGAAGTGAAAATCGCAGAAAAAGTGCTGTATCAAAACGGAACAACGATGCTGTCCTTTCAAAACAAACGGCCTGAAGGGAGCAGCATAGACCGCTATACAGCTCAAAAGCTGCAAAAATTCTTAAGACAGGTGGTGACCTCTGACAAGGGAACCGGAAGAAGGTTTCAAGATTTGCCATACAAAGTAGCGGGGAAATCAGGTACTGCCCAAACCGGCGGTCAAGACAAAAAGGGGAATCCGCTTTATCATAAGTGGTTTGCTGGATACTTTCCGGTAGAAAAACCAAAATACGCCCTTGTCGTTGTTCACCTTGACGAGACAAGTGGCCGGGCTAAGACAAATGATGCGTTTTATGATATTGTAAAAAAGGTCAATGAAATTGAAAAGAAACAGACATAGAACATCCCTTCATGACATGTTAGAATAGAAACGACTTAGGGAACAGAGGCAAAGGAGTGCAGAGATTTTGAGTAGAAATTCTCGATTTGAACATCGTGATAAGCGCAGAAAGGCAAATATGGTGCTTAACATATTAATTGGTATCGTTGTGGTGCTTATTTTGGTTGTCGCATCGAGTTTGTTAATTTTTAATAAGCCGAAAGATACAGATGTAGCGGATGCACCATCAAAAACGGCACCTGCAACAAGTGAAAATAAACAAAACTCAGAAGAAGATGTGAAAGATCCAAAGAAAGACACATCCGATGATTCAGATGCAAAAAAAGATGATTCATCTGATCAAGACGACGATACGAAGAAGACAGATGATGAAGAAAAACCTAATAAAGATGCGTTAAAAGACGCCAAAGAAACAGACGGCGGCAAAACAAGTGACGTCGACAAAACATACGAAAACGATGACTGGGAGCCTGTAGGAACAGAGCAATCCGGTTCACATACAGCAACCTATGATTCGAGCTCAACAGACTGGAAAGAAATGATCAAAGCCATGTCCTATGCGACAGGGATTTCAGAAGATCAAATGACCGTTCTTTGGTTAGGAAATAACGGAGGTCCTCAAGATGCAAAAGGAACCATCCGTGATAAATCAACAGGTGAACGCTACCGCGTGGAAATTACGTGGGTAGATGAAAAAGGCTGGAAACCTGTGAAGGTTGAAAAATTAAGATAAACATGAAAAAAAGATAGCAGATATGCTATCTTTTTTGTTTAAACATTCGCTTTAAAATGAACAACTGCTGTATACAAAATCCGCTCATCGATCACGGTCGTTTGATGGCTGACAGAATGAACGGTCAGCAGAATCGCCTGATTATGTTCAATTTGTTTTTGGATCTTTTGTTCAAGTTCTTTTAAAGATGTTGCTTCAAAAAATTCAATTTTATCCTTTAAAAAATCCAGCTGAAAATCCATTTGATTCACCTCTCTATACTCTTCATTCATCTTAATCTCTCTCCCTCAGAAGGGCAAATGTTTTTCTGCTCACTCCCAGTATTTTTTAGTAGGAAAGAAACAGAAGTTGTGGTAGGATAGGAACTGTTCGACGGATTAAAACATACTATACGCATAGGAATAAATAGATAAAGTGGAGGGAAAGAAAATGGGACGTGAATTTCTTTCTTTATTTGATCATTGGGCTGACTCTTATGACGACACGGTAAGTGGTCATGACGAGCAGTATAAAGAAGTGTTTCGCCGGTATCCGGCTATTCTAAAAGAAATTGCCCGCCGTTCAGGCCAATATGTTCTTGAGTTTGGAAGCGGTACGGGGAATCTAACAGCGCTCCTGCTTGCAGCTGATAAAAACGTGTTTGGTGTTGAACCATCAGATGCCATGAAGAAAGCAGCTCTTCAAAAAGGAATACCAAATATATTTCATGATGGAGATTTTTTATCATTTCCAGCGCCGCCTTTTGAGCCGGATACGATCGTCAGCTCATATGCATTCCACCATTTAACGGATGAAGAAAAAAAACAAGCCATTCACACCTATAGCAACATCCTTCACTCAGATGGTAAAATAGTCTTTGCTGATACAATGTTTCAAAATCAAGCAGCACATCAAGCTGAAATCGACAAAGCGAGAGCTGCAGGGTTCGATCAGCTTGCAGAGGATTTAGAAACGGAATATTATCCATCCATTGATGTGTTAAAGCAAATCTTTGAAGAAGAAGGTTTTAGCACATCCTTTCATCAAATGAATGATTTTGTTTGGATCGTAGAAGCGAAGAAAAGGGAATGAAAGGATGTTTTTGTTTTGAAAATCGCAGTTATAGGTGCAATGGAAGAAGAAGTGACGATCTTAAGAGATCAACTAAAGAATGCTACACAAGAAAACATCGCTGGGTGTGAATTTACAACAGGTGTTTATGAAGATAAAGAAGTGATTTTATTAAAATCAGGGATTGGAAAAGTAAATGCAGCGGTCAGCACAACATTACTGCTTGACCGCTTTCAGCCAGATTATGTGATCAATACAGGATCTGCTGGCGGTTTCCATCACTCATTAAATGTAGGTGATATTGTCATCTCTACTGATGTGAGACATCATGATGTAGATGTGACCATCTTTGATTACGAATATGGACAAGTGCCGGGACTTCCAGCTGCTTTCATTGCGGATGAAAAGCTTGTGAAGCTTGCAGAGGAATCTGCTTTAGAGATCGATCATATTCAAGTGGCAAAAGGAACGATTGCAACAGGAGATTCATTTATGAATGATCCGGATCGTGTAGCGTTTGTAAGAGAGAAGTTTCCAGAGCTATATGCGGTGGAAATGGAAGCTGCAGCTGTTGCACAGGTCTGCCAGCTCTTTGGTACGCCATTTGTTGTCGTTCGTGCGCTATCAGATATTGCAGGGAAAGAATCCAATATCTCCTTTGATCAATTCCTTGAGCAAGCAGCGATTCACTCAACCGACCTTGTCTTGCGTATGATAAAGCAAACACAATAAAAGAAGGGGTTTCCCCCTTCTTTTCCATGCAAAGGAAGGGAATTATATGGCTGTCATAAAGGATATTACTGAATTAATTGGCCGCACACCGCTTTTAAAGCTGTCAGGGATTGGCGTCCCAGAAGGCGTTGAGGTGTATGCAAAGCTTGAGATGATGAATCCAGGTGGAAGTATTAAAGATCGTTTAGGTGATATGCTCATCAGAGAAGCATTAGCATCTGGCAAACTGCGTCCAGGCGGAACCATTATTGAAGCAACTGCTGGAAACACAGGAATTGGGCTTGCCCTAAGTGCAAGAAAGCATCAATTGCAGACCATTTTTTGTGTACCAGAACATTTTAGTCAAGAAAAACAACAGCTGATGAAGGCGCTCGGTGCAGAGATTATTCATACGCCGAGAAAAGAAGGCATGAAGGGTGCGATTGATCGAGCCCTTGAACTAGAGGCAAGCCTTGACAATGCCTATTGTGTTTTACAATTTAAAAACCAAGTAAATCCATTGACTTACTACAGAACGCTCGGTCCAGAATTATGGTCTGACTTAAAAGGGAATATCGATGTATTCGTCGCAGGAGCAGGATCTGGCGGGACTTTTCAAGGGTGTGCCGCCTATTTAAAAGAGCAGCATCCGTCGTTAAAAACGGTTGTTGTGGAGCCTGAAGGGTCCATTTTAAACGGTGGGGATCCAGGCCCGCATAGAACGGAAGGAATTGGTCTTGAATTTATCCCAGATTATATGGAGCAGGCTTTATTCGATGAGATTTACACTGTCAGTGATGATGATGCGTTTCGAATGGTGAAAGAAGCAGCTGAAAAAGAAGGTGTTCTCATCGGCAGCTCTTCTGGTGCCGCCTTATTTGCCGCTTTAGAGGAAGCAAAGAAAGCAGCACCTGGGACAGTCATTGTCACCATTTTTCCTGACAGCAGTGAGCGATATTTAAGTAAAGGAATTTATGAGGGAGGAAAATAGAATGAAACCAAAAACAATGATGATTCACAGCGGAACAACAGGTGATGAAAGAACAGGCGCCGTGTCTGTACCTATTTACCAAGTGAGCACGTATAAGCAGCCGAAAGCAGGCGAACATACGGGATATGAATACTCCAGAACAGCAAATCCAACAAGAACCGCACTGGAATCAGTCATTCGTGATCTTGAAGGAGGAGCAAACGGCTACGCATTTGGTTCAGGGATGGCAGCCATTACGGCGGTGATGATGCTGTTTAACAGCGGGGATCATATTGTCCTGACAGATGACGTATATGGCGGAACCTACCGCGTCATCACAAAGGTGCTAAACCGAATTGGCATTACTGCAACCTTTGTTGACACAAGTGATCCTGAAGCGGTGAAAAAAGCCATTTTACCTGAAACAAAAGCCGTTTACATTGAATCACCAACCAATCCTTTACTCAAAATGACGGATCTAAAAGCGATCGGCGAATTGACAAAGGAAGCCAACATCTTGATGATTGTCGACAATACATTTTTCACACCGTATTTCCAAAAGCCGATTGAATATGGTGCGGACATTGTTCTGCACAGTGCGACTAAATATTTAGGCGGTCATAGTGATGTTGTAGGCGGACTTGTTGTCACAGCGACGAAAGAGCTTGGAGAAGAACTGCACTTTGTTCAAAACTCGACAGGCGGAATTCTTGGACCGCAGGATTCATGGCTTCTCATGAGAGGGATGAAAACGCTTGGGCTAAGAATGGAAGCACATCAACAAAATGCACAGAAAATTGCTGAGTTTTTAAAGCAACATCCAGCTGTCACACGTGTTTATTATCCAGGTCTCGGTACTCATCCTGGCCATGAACTTGCGAAAACACAAGCATCTGGCTTCGGCGGAATGATCTCTTTTGATATTGGAAAAGAAGAACATGTTGATGTATTTTTGAGCCAGCTAAAGCTGTTTACGATCGCAGAAAGCCTTGGAGCAGTAGAAAGCTTAATTTCTGTCCCTGCCCGGATGACCCATGCGTCCATTCCAAAAGACCGCAGGGAGGAGCTTGGCATCACAGATGGTTTAATTCGTATTTCCGTTGGGATTGAAGATGTTGATGATTTACTACATGATATCAAACAAGGACTAAGCGCGCTGGCGAATGGATAGATTTACATGCTCCTCGCTTTCTCTCACTATGTTAAGCTATGAATAGACATTGATAACTGGAAGGTGAAACAAGTGAAGAAAAAGTGGAGTGATTTAGTGACAGATTACAAGCAGTACGCTTTTATTTTGCTTGCTGTCAGCACCTTTATATATATTGGTACGATCTTACCGAACCAGCACATCGAAGCATCTCCAAAAATGCTGATGATGGGAATAGATTGTGTTTTCTTATTAGCAGCTTTTGTTTGTGTTAAACGTGCGATTTTCTTTCAAAAGAAACTGCAAGAATTAGATGAAGATTAATTCGAAAGTCTCCTCATATGCCTGAGGAGGCTTTTTTCATTGTATTGGACAATCGGACAAGAATAACTGTAGAAATTTAGTCAAAAACACAAAAATCATCTATATTACTAAAAACAGGTTTACAAAATGGTGCTTGCTGGATATACTTACAGAGTAATTAAAAAAACGTAAAGGAGGCTGAAGAATATGTTATTCGTATCTACTTGTGATCAATTCAACCAACAATTTCATCATGTCATCAGCCTGTGGAAGAGTTCGTGTTCTTCCTTTGCCTTATACGGTGCACGCTTCAAAACTGTTTAAGTAGTAAACGAGGATTTCACACGTATCATCCATTGCAGGTTGGAAGACACTGTCTTTTGAGCTGTATTTTTGTGTGCCCGCAGGTCAACTGATAAAGAAGATCTGCGGGCTATTTCGCGTGCTGCGAACTGAAGGGAGGTGAGCGTATATGACAATCCATTTATTTTTTATTACATTGACGATCAAGCGTAAATACAAGGATATTGAGACTGTTCTTTACGAACAAGAAGTCGAAACATTTTATGAAGAAATGAAACAGAAACAACTAAAGTATATGAACTAAAACAGGAAATGAAAAAAGTGAAAAGGAGGAGATTGACATGTTTATGATGCTTGCCATGCTTGATTGTTATACGAGGGAGAAGGACCAGGTTTAGACACGCTCCACATTGATCACCTACACATATGATAACCGTAAAAGGAGATTGTGAGGTGATCAATAAATGTCGATGTCACCATATATGAGATTTCCGTCTGTGGGGCACGGATATGCATCTATTCCGCATTCCTTAAAGCACGGGTACGGCAATCCATACCGCATGCAAAGAGAGCAAGAGGAAATGCTCAGACGTTATATGTATCAGTACCGGACTTATTGGTATTAAAGAAAAGGAGCAGGAAACGTCATGGTTTCCTGCTCCTTTTACATTAGCAAATCCAGCTTGCACCAATGATGATCAACAAAATGAACAGTACAACAAGCAATGCGAATCCGCCTGCAAAACCGCCACCGTAGCCACCGCAGTAGCCTCCAGAATAACCGCCAAAGCCCATAATCTAGCACCACCTTTATCTTATCAAGATACATTTATAAATTATGCAGCTCATGCAGAAAACGAAATCAATCTGAGCACAAATAATGAAAACGCCTATTCAGGTCAAAAAATTTTCACTTTCTGCGAAACATTTTCTGAAAAGGAGCGTCTTATAAAGGACAAATAAATTAGGACTAGGTCTTAATTTTTGTTAGGTGAGAGCCGATATGAAAAGTAAGAAAATTTGTAAATAGTTATATTTACTGGTGAAAAGCAGGTGTTAACATTGATTCAAAGCTGGATTGGAAAACAAATGAGGGAACCAAAAGGCTTGTTCTCAAAATGGGTTGCCCGCTATATGGAAAAAAATCATCATAATATCAATGAATGGACGCTTCAACTCTTAAATATACAAGAAAATGACCGAATTTTAGAAATTGGGACTGGAAGAGGCATCACCTTATCAAAGGTAGCAGAAAAACTTGACCGCGGAAAAGTATATGGAGTGGATGCCTCTCGTCATATGATTAAATATGCAAAAAGAAAACATAAGAAGCTTGCGGAACAAGACAAAGCCGTTATTACGCTTGGCAAGGCTGAGCAATTACCTTTTGAAGACAGATCATTCAATAAATTATTTACGGTGCAGACGATCTATTACTTGAAGGATATTGAGCAAGTTATGAAGGAAGTGTACCGCGTCCTTCAAGTGGATGGTGAAGTATTTTTATCTTTCCAAAAGCAGGAGCTGATAAAGGAACAAAAACGGTCAACATCTTTTTCATCGTACAGTGAACAAGAGATCAGCCGTCTGTTTTCAGCATATCATTTTAGAGAAGTCTCGGTTTATCACTATGATACATACATCTGTATCAAAGCTTTAAAATGATGAAAATATTTCCCAGGTAATGAACAAGCACTCAAAAAGAGGCTCTTCGTCAGAGGAGCCTCTTTGCCTGCAATCGAATGTAAAAATAAAAAAAGGCTCTTCATCAGAAGAGCCTTTTGTATGTAAGGTAGGCGCCAGCCAGGTGTGTAAGGAATGATAGTATATATAAGGAATTTGTTTGTCGATTAAGGATACCTGTCTGGCTTATTTCTTATATCGACACCATTCTGCAAAAGTTTAGCTTTTTTTTCAATATTTTCTTTTTTATTTCACTGGAAGACACATTTTTCTTTCTCACGTAGACATGTACCCCCTTCTTTTTCACATAATGTGCGGTTTGAAGAAGGAAATTGCTTAAGAAATAGAGAAAATTGTAGAGACTTCATTTTTAAACAAAAGGGAGGAATGAAATCATGTCGGGAAACAAAGGTGTCGTTTATAAAGGAGCAGGAAAAGTAGCAGTTGAGGATATTGGATACCCTGATTTGGTCTTAAAAGATGGCCCGGGTGTACCTAAAGCCAATGTGGGGCGCAAATGTGAGCATGGCGTCATTTTAAAAGTAGTGACGACGAATATTTGCGGAAGTGATCAGCACATGGTAAGAGGGCGTACGACTGCACCTGAAGGGCTTGTCCTTGGTCATGAAATTACAGGTGAAGTCGTTGAAGTTGGGCGAGATGTGGAATTTATTCAAAAAGGAGATCTCGTGTCCGTTCCATTTAATATTGCATGCGGACGCTGCGTCATGTGTAAGGAACAAAAAACCCATGTGTGCTTAAATGTAAACCCGGACCGTCCAGGCTCTGCCTATGGATATGTAGATATGGGCGGATGGGTTGGCGGTCAATCCGAGTATGTCATGGTTCCATATGCAGATTTTCAGCTGCTCAAATTTCCAGACAAAGATCAAGCGATGGAAAAAATCCTTGATCTCACGATGCTTTCCGATATTTTCCCGACAGGTTTTCATGGTGCTTATACGGCAGGAGTAAAGCCTGGTTCGACCGTATATATTGCGGGTGCTGGCCCAGTAGGTCTTGCAGCAGCCCATTCGGCTCAGCTTCTTGGCGCATCTGCTGTGATTGTTGGAGATCTGAATGAGCAAAGACTGGAGCAGGCAAGAAGCTTCGGCTGCGAGACGATCAATTTACGAAAACATGATCGAATCGGCGAACAAATTACGAATATTTTAGGGGAGCCAGAAGTCGATTGTGCTGTCGATTGTGTCGGCTTTGAAGCTTCGGGTCATGGAGATCAGGGAGAAGCACCAGCGACCGTTTTAAATACAATTATGGATATTACCAAAGTTGGCGGCAAGCTTGGAATTCCAGGGCTTTACGTCACAGAAGATCCAGGAGCAGTGGATGCCGATGCAAAAGTCGGTTCTCTGAAAGTGCGAATTGGACTTGGCTGGGCGAAAGCTCATACCTTTGTGACAGGTCAAACCCCTGTTATGCAATATCATCGCAGTCTAATGAAATCCATTTTAAGCGGAAGAGCACAGATCGCCAAAGCCGTCAATGCGACCGTCATTGACCTTGATCAAGCTCCTAAAGGATATAGTGACTTTGATTCGGGTGTGGCGAAGAAATTTGTCATTGATCCGCACGGGATGCTTTCTCGATAATTTTTAACATGAAAGGAGCCGCTCAATAAAATGGGACGGCTCTTTATTGTGGAAAACCCAATCTATTTCAAAGGGGAGGAATCAGATGAATACAGATCAAGCCAAAAGAAGAGTTATAGAACAATTTGGGAGAAATGCAGAAAAGTATGTGACGAGTCAAACTCATGCAAAGGGAGCAGACCTAGATCTCATTGTTGAATGGGCAGCTCCAGAAGAAAGCTGGGTCGTTCTTGATATAGCAACTGGTGGCGGGCATACCGCAAAAACACTGGCTCCATATGTGAAACAAGTGTTTGCGACGGATTTAACGAAAGAAATGCTTTCTCATACATCACTTCATTTAAAAGCGTATCCACAAATTTTTTATGTAGTAGCGGATGCAGAAAGCCTTCCTTTTTTAGATGGCACATTTGATATGGTCACATGCCGAATTGCAGCACACCATTTCCCGCACCCTGAACAGTTTGCCAAAGAGGCATCTCGTGTATTAAAGTCAAATGGTCTGTTTTTCTTTATTGATAATGTTTCGCCAAATGATGAAGAGCTTGCACTATTTATCAATGAGCTAGAACGATTGAGAGACCCAAGTCATGTCTCCTGTCTATCGACAGAACAATGGCGGGAATTGTTTTTAACAGAAGGAATAAAAGAAGTAAAATCAATGGAACGAAAAAAACGTTACCCTTTTCAAGAATGGGTCAAGCGAACAACGAAAAATTTAAAGGAAGAAGAGATTGTTACAGAATACTTGTTAGATGCTAACGAGAAAATAAAGCAATATTATAGATTGAAAATGACAGAGGATCAAATAGAATCAATAGAGGTAGATGACTGGATTGCTCTTTTCAGGAAAGGGTAAAAGTAAATCATTCAAACCAGTTATAGAAAGGAATCAATCAAATGCTGAATTTTAAAGGAAAAACCGTCATCATCACAGGCGCAGCCAATGGAATTGGTGAAGCGATCGCCTGCGGCTATGCAAAAGAAGGGGCGCGTGTGGTGTTTGCGGATATAGATGAAGAGAAGGGGGAGCGTTTGGAGGAGCAGCTGAGAAAAGAGTCCTATGAAGTTTATTTCATCAAAACGGATGTGAAACAAGAGAAGGATATCCAGCGCTTAATGTCGTTTGCAGCGGAGCGCTGCAAAACGATTGATATTCTCATCAATAATGCAGGCGTCATGTACACAGCATCGCCTTATGAGTTAACAGTCGATGAGTGGGATCATGTCCTGCATACAAACGTAAGAGGGACTTTCTTATGTGCTAGAGAAGCAGCGCGTTATATGAAAGAGAATCCAAAAGGCGGTTCCATTGTGAACATTTCATCTACCCGTGCGACCATGTCAGAGCCTCATACGGAAGCTTATGCTGCATCAAAAGGCGGGATTTCAGCGCTTACTCATGCCTTGGCGGTTTCTTTTAGTCAGGATCACATTACGGTGAATAGCATTTCCCCTGGGTGGATTGAAACGAAGGATGAGAAAAGTCTTCGAGAAATTGACCATCATCAGCATCTTTCCAATCGAGTCGGCACGCCAAAGGATATTGTGAAAGCTTGTTTTTATTTAACAGATGAAGACAATCAATTTGTGACCGGCACAGATTTGGTTGTTGATGGTGGCATGACTAGAAAAATGATTTATGCGGATTAACATGAAAAAAACATTGACGCTTTGATCAAGCGGCAGTACAATATGTAACAATTCAGCTGAAGATCGTGATGAAAAAAAGACACAGCGCCAATAGAGAAGAGTACATCATAGCTGCCCCACACAGAGAACTCCGTGAAGCTGAGAAGGAGCTGGGGAGCATGATGGAACCAAGCCTCTTAGCTCTGCACCGGATTCTCTCGGATGGTGGTGCAGCGAATTTCTCCCGTTACAGAGAAGGGTGAATGATCACCCGCTAAGGTTCATCTGGCAACAGATGAATGAACTGAGGTGGCAACGCGGAGTAAATCCCGTCCTCAAGACAGAAATGTCTTGGGGGCGGGATTTTTTTTATGACAAATAGGGGGGGACAATGATGAAAAAACATTGGCGGGATATGAGTATTTTGCTTGGAGCCATCGGGATCGCAAACATAGGAGAATGGATTTATATGATTGCCCTCCATCTGCTTATTTTTCAAGAAACGGGCTCTGTACTTGCTGTAACAGCAGTTTATTTGCTAAGAGCGGCAGCTTCTCTTTTGACCAATAGCTGGTCTGGCAGTTTGATTGACAGGCTGAATCAGCGGAATGTGATGATCAGTTTAGATATTACCCGTGCTTTGCTCATTGCATGCATCCCTTTTGCCTTATTTTCAGGACATCTGCTCATCCTGTATGTCATGGTGTTTTTCATACAGATGGCACAAGCGATGTTTCATCCAGCGTCGATGGTGTATATGACAGGACTCATCCCGGCCGATAACCGAAAACGGTTTAATGCCATTCGCTCTTTATTACAATCCGGTGGATTTTTACTTGGACCCGCAGCAGCAGGTCTACTTTTTCTCATCGGGACGCCTGTTCTTTCAATTTATGTAAATGCGTTCTGCCTTTTGATATCTGCTCTGTTAACGATGTGTTTACCGAATTTGCTCAAAACAGATGCTGGCCAAAAGGGGTTTTCCCTTTCAATGTTAAAAGAGGATGCCAAGCTTGTTCTGCGATTTAGTCTGACGTCACGCCAGATCATGGCGGTATATTTATTATTTAGTGCGGCGATATCGGTCCTTCCTACGGCCATTGACTCACTTGAAACAGCCTTTGCAAAAGAAGTATTGATGCTGACTGATACACAATATGGCCTTCTTGTTAGTGTGGCTGGAGCAGGCATCATCGCAGGGGCAAGTCTTAATTCGGTCATTGTCGAAAGGCTGTCAGTTTCGCTGATGCTTGGAGTCGGCAGTTTGTTTGTGGCGTTTGGCTATCTTATTTATGCATTTTCCAGCACACTATTTGTAGCAGCTGGTGGATTTTTTGTTTTAGCCTTCTTTTTAGCTTTTGCAAATACAGGTTTTATGACGTTCTATCAAACAAATATCCCAGTAGAGGTGATGGGAAGGATAGCCAGCTTTTATGCTCTCATTGAAGCCATTTTGACAATAGCTATGACAGGAATATTCGGCGGGCTCGCTCATGTTTTATCGATCAGAATGTCTGTCATCATTGGGTGTATATGTATGCTTCTTATCTGTCTATTGCTATGTTTTGTCATCTTTCGTCCATTGACTGTCAAAAAAATAGTGCATCCTACTTAGAAAATTAAAAAAATTATGTTATCATTATTTAAGTAAGTTAATTAAATTGATGAGAAAAGGAGTCTTACAAATGAAAGCACTACGCTGGCACGATCAAAAGGACATTCGACTAGAGGAAATTGACGAACCAACAGTTGCTCCAGGTAAAGTGAAACTGAAAGTAAAATGGTGCGGCATTTGTGGTAGTGATTTACATGAATATTTAGGCGGACCGATCTTCATTCCTGTGAATGAACCTCATCCACTTACAAAAGAAAAAGCACCAATTACATTGGGACACGAGTTCTCTGGGGAAGTTGTTGAAGTAGGAGAAGGCGTGAGCAATTACAAAGTAGGCGATCGAGTGGTTGTTGAACCTATTTTTGCAACTCACGGGCATCAAGGTGCTTATAACTTAGATGAAAACATGGGCTTTTTAGGACTTGCCGGAGGCGGCGGTGGATTCTCTGAATATGTATCAGTTGATGAAGAATTACTTCATTTATTACCAGACGAAATCTCATATGAGCAAGGCGCGCTTGTTGAGCCTTCTGCAGTTGCTTTATATGCGGTACGTTCTAGTAAAGTACAAGCTGGAGATACAGCGGCTGTGTTTGGCTGCGGACCAATTGGTTTACTTGTCATTGAAGCATTAAAAGCAGCTGGTGCTACTGATATTTATGCAGTTGAACTATCAAAAGAACGCCAAGAGAAAGCAAAAGAGCTTGGAGCGATCATTGTAGATCCTTCTCAATATAAAGATGTTGTTCAAGAAATCGCACGCCGTACAAACGGTGGCGTCGATGTTTCTTTTGAAGTGACAGGTGTACCTGTTGTATTGAAGCAAGCAATCCAATCAACTAGAATTTCAGGTGAAACTGTCATTGTAAGCATTTGGGAAAAAGGCGCAGAAATTATGCCGAACGATATTGTCATTAAAGAACGTACAGTGAAAGGAATTATCGGCTACAGAGACGTATTCCCATCTGTATTAAACTTAATGAGAAAAGGCTATTTCTCTGCAGACACACTCGTCACGAAAAAAATCAAGCTGGACGATGTGATCGAGGATGGCTTCCATGCTTTAATCAATGAAAAAGATCAAGTGAAAATTTTAGTCAGTGCTGAATAAGTAAGATAACAAAGGGAATGGCATAAGCCATTCTCTTTTTTTATGTGATCAGGTCATTTTCATAATGAGAGCTGCGGTTGAATAGTGATAATTGAAAAGATGTTTCATGATAAGGGAGATGACATCATGTTTTATCACATCAAAGAATTGCAATATGAAGCAAAGCCCTCAAAGCCTGATCCGCTTTACGCGAAAAAGCTGCAAGAAGTATTAGGCGGTCAATATGGTGAAATTAGTGTGATGATGCAATATTTATTTCAAGGCTTTAATTGCCGGGCAGACCAAAAATATAGGGATTTATTATTTGATGTTGGGACAGAGGAAATTGGTCATGTCGAAATGCTGGCGACAATGATCGCTCGTCTACTTGATAAAGCACCGGTAAAAGAACAGGAACAGGCGTATCAAAGTGATCCAGCACTTGCGGCTGTTATGGGCGGAATGAATCCGCAGCATGCAATTGTTGCCGGTTTAGGGGCGATGGCAGCGGATAGTCAAGGGTATCCGTGGAATGCCAAGTATATCATTGCAAGCGGTAATTTAATGGCGGATTTCAGAGCCAATTTAAATGCAGAATCACAGGGGAGACTTCAGGTCACAAGGCTTTACGAGATGACAGATGACCGCGGCGTCAAAGATATGCTTTCCTTCCTCATTGCTCGTGATACATATCATCAAAATATGTGGCTTGCGGCAATTAAGGAATTAGAAGAGCGGGAAGGGGATGTCGTCGTACCAACCACTTTCCCTCGTTCACTAGAAAAACAGCAGGTTTCCTATGATTTGTTTAACTTCTCAAGAGGGGAAGAAAGCAAGGAAGGCAGATGGGCACATGGCCGCAGCATGGATGGAAAAGGAGAGTTCAGATATATTTCTGCACCTGTCGTATTCGGCTCAGCACCAAAGCTCAATCCCGCACCAAAAGAACTGTTTAACACACCAAAAAAGGGTGAATAAAAAAGTCGATCAGGTTTTTGTGCCTGATCGACTTTTTAACGTCCGAGAGTTCTGCCGTACACGCTGACACGTTTCTCTAATAATGCAAAAGCTAATTCAAAGACAATGCTCAGCAGCCAATAGATCAAAGCAGAGACGAGATAAGTTTCTAAAAACTGATAGCCGTCATTTGCAATGATCCGGGAAATACCCATGATTTCGAGTACCCCAATTGTAAACGAAAGAGATGTCGCTTTTAATAGCTGAACGAGCTGATTGCCTAGGTTCGGTAAGGCCACAACAAATGCCTGCGGCAAAATAATGCGAAGCATCGCCTGCCTTGTGGTCATGCCTACAATTTTTGCCGCTTCCAGCTGCCCTTTGTCTACTGCCAGAAGTGCACTTCGGACCACCTCTGTTAAATGGGCGGCTGAATGCAGGCTGAAGGTAATGAGGGCAACAGCTAATGGGGAGACCATGTCCGGGTGAAAGGTCAGCCCGAATGTGCCGCTCATGCTAGTTAGAACAAAAGGAAGCCCATAAAAGAAAGCAAACAGTTGAACAATTAGAGGCGTACCTCTAAAAAAGGAGACGTAGAGTGTGACCAGCTGCCTGAGTACAGGGATGCGAAAGAGACGAATAAAAGCAAAAACAGATCCGATCACAAGACTCACAGCCATAGAAACTAGTGCAATTAATAAGGTGAAAGGAACGCCTTTTAGAATATGAGGTACTTGGTCAATCGCAAATGGAATATCAATGGTTTGCATCTAAATCGCCTCCTTAACGTGACAGGCTGGTGCGGCCTTTTACAAATTTCTTTTCAAGCAGCATGGTGACTAGTTCAATGCTCATACAAATGAGCCAGTACACAATCGCAATGATTACATACACTTCAAACATGCCGATTCCATAGTTATTTCCTAAGATGATCTTCACCTGTCCCATAATATCGATGAGCCCGATCGTAAAGGCAATCGCCGTGTCTTTCACAAGATCAATGGTGTAATTTCCGAGGTTTGGTAGGGCAATGAGAAAGGCCTGCGGGATAATGATCCTGATCAAGGCCTGTGTATCTGTCATCCCAACAATGTAGGCGGCTTCCAGTTGATCTTTTCCAACTGATGAATACGCACTGCGAAAAACTTCAGATAAATAAGCGCCCGTATGTAAAGAGAACGTCATCATCACAAATAACACACGATCCCAATGGTTGATTTGAATTCCTGCCACAAGTAAAAGCTGAGGCAGTCCAAAATAAATTAAGAATAACTGAACAATTAATGGCGTACTTCGTGTAAAAGATAAATAGACAACAGCCAATTGCTTCAGCACTGGGATTTGCTTAATACGAATGCATGCAAATAAAAGCCCTATCAAGATGGCAAAAAACAATGACACTACAATAATGAGAAAAGTGAGTGGCAGGCGTTCAAGCACCTGTAAAAAGATCCGCAGCCAATCTCCAGCTGTAAACGTCATGACGCTTCCTTCCTTTCTTCATATTGATAGCCTTGCTCTGAGATGTAGTCAATATCTTGAAAGAAATCAACTCCAAACCACTTTTTCGCAAGCTTAGGCAATGTTCCATCATCAATCATCTCTTGTGTAACCCGGTCCAAATCTGCTGCAAGCTGTTTTTGACTTGGCTGTAAGACAAGATAGATCGGCTCCTTTGACACGATCCCGCCCACTTTGACCTTCAGGTTCAGATGCTTTTGAATGGTATCAAAGGTCGAAATATTCATAAAGGCCGCATCGGACCTTCCGCTTTCAACGCGCTTTAAGTTGAGTTCATTTGAAGGGCTCTCAATGGTTGTCAGCGGAATATCTGGATCATGTTCTTCATTATATTGATTTAATATGGAACGCAATCCGCCGCTAGGACTTACAGGAGCCAGCTTTTTAGATGTCATATCGTCAAGCGATTGAATATCCTGGTTTGATTCATTCACAATTAAACCTGTCATCGAATAGCCGTACGGAACCTTAGGATAAAGAAACCGCTTTTCGCGTTCAGGGTTACTGAAAAACCAATTAGCTGCCATTTCAAACTTCCCCGCGCCAACACCAATTAAATTGGATTCTTCCTCGCCAAATATGTAATCAAAATGGATGTGCGGAAGTCTTTTTTCCACTTCATTTAAATAATCAATGTTATAGCCAATCGGTTCGTTTCGGTCATTTGTCGCTAAAAAGGGTGGATTGACCTCTGCACTCAGTGCGACTTTCACAATTTGTTTTCCATCATCTGTTGTTGTTTTTACACTGCTGCAGCCAATCAGAGAGAGGAGAAACAGAAGGACACCAGATGTCATGAATGCTGTCTTTTGCTTCATATGTCTTCCTCCGATCCTTGCCACATTCCGCGATGAATTCTGGATAAAAATTGTTTCGTACGTTCATGCTGAGGCTTCATCAGAACATCTTCTGGTGAGCCTTTTTCAACAATTTCCCCATCTGCCATAAAGATCACCGTATCCGCTACGTTCTTTGCAAACGAAATTTCATGCGTCACAATGACCATCGTCATCCCTTGGCTTGCAATATCTTTGATCATTTCAAGGATTTCTCCAACCATCTCTGGGTCCAGTGCGGACGTTGGTTCATCAAACAAAAGCACCGCAGGATTCATCGCAAGAGCACGGGCAATTCCAATCCGCTGCTGCTGACCGCCGGATAGTTCACTCGGAAATGCATCTTTTTTATGAAGCAGTCCAATCCGCGTTAAAAATTGCTCTCCAACCTTTTCTGCTTCTTTCTTAGACATGTTTTGAGACACAATCAATCCCTCTGTAATATTTTCAAGTGCCCGTTTATTTTGAAACAAGTGATAATGCTGAAATACCATGGAAGATTGCTGCCTTAGTTTTAAAAGATCTTTTTTATGATATCGTTCAAATTGAATCGTGGCTTCTCCAACAGTCAGCTTTCCTTTGTCTGGAATGTCGAGGCTGTTTAAACTGCGGAGAAGTGTTGTTTTTCCTGATCCGCTCGGTCCAATAATTGCGACCACTTCACCTTCTTGTACGGAAAAATCAATGCCTTTTAACACATGGGTCTGCCCATAAGATTTATGTAGATTAGTAGCTGAGATCATAAAAGCATCACGTTCCTTTGACAGATGTACTTAATATTGATAAAATTTAACACATTAAATCCTATAAGTAAAGTGTGTTTTATTCATTCCAATTGGAAAAATGAGATATCATAGATTGTGAGAAACAGAGGAGTTGGATACATTTTGTCTAAAGCATTATTTGTCGATACCGATTTTCAAAAAACATGGCTCAATCAGCTGGAATCTCTTCGTGAAACGATCGAACAAAACGCAAAAAAACATGATGAAGGCGCTTATTTTCCTAAAAAGAATATCGAATCATTAGTAAACATGGGATATACAACCCTGTCTCTCCCCGCTGAATATGGAGGCGGAGGTCAATCTGTAACAGATATGGTTCTATTTCAAGAAACGCTTGGGAGCATGGACGGAGCAACTGCCTTATCGATCGGCTGGCACCAAGGAGTTGTAGGTGAAATTTATGAAAAGAAACTATGGAATGAGAAACAGCTGCAATTCTTTGCGGAAGAAGTGAAGAAGGGCGCCCTTGTCAACCGCGCTGTGAGTGAGGCGCAGACAGGCAGCCCAACAAGAGGCGGCAAGCCTGGAACAACAGCGATTAAATCAGGTGATCGCTGGGTGATCAATGGACGTAAAATTTTCACAACGATGTCACCAGCTCTCACATACTTTTTAGTCGGCGTATGGATTGAAGAAAAAGAAGCGATGGGATTCTTCTTAATTCACCGTGATACGAAAGGTGTTTCTATAGAAGAAACATGGGATGTTGTCGGCATGAGAGGAACAGAAAGCCATGATTTAATCCTAGACCAAGTGGAAGTCCCAGATGACATGCTTGTTGAAGTGCAAAAAAGACCTCGAGGCGGTACATTAAACCCTTGGATCGCACATATTCCTTCCTGCTATTTAGGGATTGCGCAAGCCGCAAGAGATTATGCTGTTCAATATGCCATTACCCATTCACCGAACAGTATTAGCGGAACGATTAGTGACCTGCCAAATGTCCAAACACTGATTGGCGAAATTGATTTACTACTAAAGCAAGCACGCCACGTCATCTATTCAACGACAACATTGTATGAGCAGCCTGAGAAAAGAGAGCTGTTAATCAATGAATTCGGTGCAGTGAAGCATACAGTCGTCAATCATAGTCTGCAGGTGGTTGATAAAGCCATGCGTTTAGTCGGTGCAAAAAGCTTGAGTCTTGGCTGTCCGCTGCAGCGTTACTATCGAGATATTCGGGCTGGGCTCCATAACCCGCCAATGGATGATATGACGATTTCAAAAATCGCGAAGCAGGCCATTGAAGAGAAAAAAGAAAGCTAATATGATCAGAAAGCCGGATGAAACCGGCTTTTTTTATTTGGCAGAAAAGAGGACAAGCGTACCTTATGTCTCATCGCTCTGACATGCTACAATCGATACAAATCATGGGAAAAGGAGCGATTTTTTTGAAGAAAAAGCATATGAAATGGTTGGTTTCATCCATTATGCTGATGGCACTTTGTATCAGTCAGCCGTCATCAAGTGAGGGAACATCACCAGCATGGTCAGTAGATGAATTCTTGAAAGACAGGGAAGGTACATTTGTGATCCAAGAAGTAAAAGAAAAATCGCCATGGGTGTATAACAAAAAAAGAGCGAATCAGCGCTTTGCCCCACAATCAACATTTAAAGTGGCAAATGCCCTCATCGGCCTCCAAACCGGCGTGGTGAGAGATGAATATGACATCAAATATTGGGACGGAGTAAAAAGAGAAATTGATAACTGGAATAAGGATCATACACTGGGCTCTGGCATGAGAGATTCAGTCGTCTGGTACTATCAAGCCATGGCGCGTGACATCGGGGAAGAACGCATGAGCCATTGGGTGAAAGCCATTCACTATGGGAATGAAGACATATCTGGCGGAATCGATCAATTTTGGTTAAGCAGTTCGTTGCGCATTTCTCCAATAGAACAAGTCCATTTCCTCAAACAGCTATATGAAGAAAGTCTCCCATTTGACCTATCTGTCATGAGAACGGTCAAACGAATGATGATCCAAAAAGAAGAGAAACATGCCACCCTATACGGAAAAACAGGCTCCGGCTCTGGCATTGGATGGTACGTAGGCTTCATCAAACATAAAAACAAAACCTACATCTTCGCCACAAATATCGAAGGCACAGGACTAGAAGCAAAAGAAATCACCTATCGTATTTTGAAAAAATATCATTTGATTGAAGCATCCGTTTAGGATGCTTTTTTATATATAAAAGGGGATATTTTGATAAGATGATGATATATGGGTTATTTTTAGAAAATAATAGTGACATCACATGAGAAGGGGGCTTTTCCTTGAACCAGCCTGAGCACTTATTTATTCGTTCAGAAAAAGAATTCAAGTTCTATCAGAATTTAGTAGATCATGTATTTGATCAAAATAAAGGTCTTCCACAACATGTCTTCCGTAAGAATTTTGATTGTTTTTTATTTCAAGAGTTTGATTGGGCATTAAGTGATAATATTTTACCTACAATCAAGGAGTTATCCAATTTAACACATGATGGAGAATTTTTGACCGCAGTCCTTAAGCCAGATCCAGTTGATTACTATTTGAAGGAGTTTGGTTATTACAATTGGCTGAAAGCGAGTGTGAACATTTCAGGTGAGGATTATGTAAATGCACTATGGATGCACCCAAAAGGTTCCATAGCGGATAATATAATCACGAATTCGAATATAGTTGTCTGGTTATCTCATTCTTTGCAGTGGGCGATTTGGGCAGATAGAGATATGGAAATTTGTATCATAGGGATGGTATCAACAAAAGATTCTGCAAAAGATATGTTATTAGAAGAAGGATGGAAGCCACTGGATCACCCTGTTTTAGCAAATTGGTTAGAACTGTTATTTAATCAAGAGAAATTATCCAATGGATATTTCTCTCGATTTCAATCTAATTATTCCGACTTAGAGTGAGATTTTTACTGAAGAAGGTAACACATATTTATATGGATTTACACTATTTTTAAAATTTATCATTATCATGAGATGGAGAAAGTATATGAGAATCGTATTAGCCGAAGATTTATTCGAAGCAAATGAATTAATAAAGAAAATCAATTTAAACGTAGAAGAGTATAACTGGGTCATAAGCGATGTGACACTCACAATGCTTCATGATCGGCAAAATGAATTCCATTCAGAAGTAATGCCGGATTATACGGATTTTTTATTTCTAAAGGGTGAACATTTCAAAAAATTCTTAAATGATTATTGTTATTCTTTTATTTTCGCTGTTTTGACCGCATTGCCTCGACATGTAGATCATTTGAATATCAGTTCAATACCTCAAATTGAAGATAATGAACGATATTGGAACGTGAATTATACACCCGTTATTCCTCAAGCTGTGTTTGAAATCGGTTTTTTTGATTCGACAGATGTTATTTTTACAGGAGATCAGAAAATCTTAAGCGAATTTCGAGAAAAAGCGGACTTTATATCATTTGAAGAATATATACAAACTCCGTGACATGATTTGTTAGGAGAGTAAATGAAATGTTTAGTAGTTTAGAAAGATGAATCTAATGTAGCTACCATCCTCATGGGATATGGCACTTGAACAATGAAATACTTGAAGAATCTGATGCAAATGCAAATTTTCTATTTAACATAAAAGTCTAAATGAGAATTTACAAACAATGAGAGAAAGGGGAAAGGTCCATGAAGTTCAGCCAAGATAAAGAAAGGCTTAATCAATGATTTGAAGCAGCGCTATCAATACTTGTTAGATTCCGCTTATCCAGATGATATCGTCTCTTTTGAAGAAGAAACTGGTATGCCCTCAGATGATTTTTATTTATTTTTTTCACTTGTTGCAGGCAGTTTGAGTTATGTGGTTGATCATAAACGAATACCGAAAAAACAGTTAAACGTGTTACGTCAGTCATTTGGAGAGCAATCCCCTCAAATCAAATCGTTTCAACATATCCTTGAATCGTATCCTTTATTGCATTCCTACGTTCAATACCATGAAGAAACAAGAAAACAAATTATTGCATTTATACAATAACGTCTTGGAGGACAAACAATGACATGGTTTTTAGATGGAAAAATCCAGAAGCAAATCAATGAATTCCACTACTTTAAAGAGTATAATGAATATGACGACTTGATCAATTGTTTTGCTCTTGCACATCCCATATGAATCTAGTATCGAATTGAATGGTGCTAGTTTATCTACATATCTGCTACTCATGTTTCCCCATCCCAACATAGAAAGGTGCAATGACATTGAATCGAATCTTGAAATGGCTCTTATTTGCGGCGGTCATCGCAGGCTTATTGGTTTGCGCATTCTTTGTGTTCCGTTTCAACCAGCCTAAACCGACGACAAACATCCATTATGCAGACACACAAAATAAACAGCAAACCCTCGATATGTATATGCCGAAGGGCAAAGATGAAGATAAAAAGAAGAAGCATCCAGTGATGATCTATCTCCATGGCGGCGGCTGGACAGGCGGCGATAAGAATAGGGTCGCTTCTAAAGCTGATTATTTTACAGATCAAGGGTATGTATTTGTTTCAATGAATTACAGGCTTCACCCTAATGCCAACTATGAGCAGATGGCAGATGATACGGCAAACGCCATTAAATGGGTGAAGAATCATGCGGATGAATATCAAATTGATTCATCAAAAATCAATGTCATGGGTCACTCAGCGGGCGGTCATTTGACGGCGCTCGTTGCTACAGATTCGACTTACTTAAAACGTGTGGGGCTGTCGCCAACAACGATCAATTCCATTGTGGTTCTAGACGGGCCGTTAAACCTTAATCAATTTATACAAGCCATCCCATCGTATAAAAAAGTCTTTGGCAAACAAAAGGAGAATTGGACAAAGGCATCACCTGTTACTTATATGAATCAAAAGAATTTACCGCCTGTCTATTTGGTGACGGGCTGGGAAAATCCTGAGGTGTACAGATTTGCTGAAAAACTGAACCATGATAAAGGCTCTCGGTTTGTTTTTCGGGTGCATACGCTGAGCCACAGTGACTTGAACAAATGGTTTGGATCAGACAGGGCGCCAAAAGAAGCACAAAAAATGACGGAGGCTGTGATGGCTTTTGTCAAAAAACAAAATCAATAACGAAGACCATATGCTAGGCAATCCATTTTGTTGCAGTTATGATAAAACCTAAGTGGTTTGTTATTAAAGGAGTGTATGTCGTTGTCATCACGAATGGAAAATAAAGTGTTCAACTGCGAAAAGGAGCTGACGCTGAATATTATCGGCGGTAAGTGGAAAATGCTGATTTTATGGCATCTGGGCAGAGAAGGGACAAAACGTTTTGGTGAGTTAAAGTCGTTAATGCCTGGGATTACGCAAAGAATGCTTGTCAATCAGCTAAGAGAATTAGAGGAAGATCACATTGTGCACCGGGAGGTTTATCCTGTCGTCCCGCCAAAGGTTGAGTATTCTCTCACAGAACTTGGAGAAAGCTTAATGCCGATTTTAGAGGCGATGTATGATTGGGGAAAACAGTATCTCGACAGCAATTTCTTAAAGGACGATAAATAGTCATATTACCGATTGTAGACAAAGGGCTAAAATTACTTTATTTTAGCCCTTTGTCTTTACCCTGAGATACTGCCCAAAAGACAGTATCTTTTTTGTAACCATATGCGGAAAAGTATAGTATGTAAAAAAAAAGTGCGTACTTACATTGCGTCATTCCTGTTGTTATACTCATTTCATCGTTCAAGATGCATCATCCGCGGAGCTCTTGAAGATGAGATGAAAAACGGGAGTGAAAGTTGATGAAATTACAATTAGCATTAGATTTAGTGAATATACCAGAGGCAATTGAGCTGATCAAAGAAGTAGAAGCATCCATTGATGTGGTCGAAATTGGGACACCTGTTGTGATTAACGAAGGGCTTCGTGCTGTAAAAGAAGTCAAGCAGGCTTTTCCGAATTTACGTGTACTCGCTGATTTGAAAATTATGGATGCTGCCGGCTATGAAGTGCAGCAGGCATCTGAAGCTGGAGCAGATATCGTCACCATTCTTGCAGCGGCAGAAGATATGTCTATTCAAGGAGCGGTGAAAGAAGCGAAAGCAAGAGGAAAACAAATTTTAGTTGATATGATTGGCATCAAAGATATCGCAGGCCGTGCAAAAGAGCTGGATGCGCTTGGAGTCGATTATATTTGTGTGCATACAGGCTATGACCTGCAAGCGGTTGGTCAAAATTCATTTGCTGATCTTATGACGATTAAAGAAGTTGTCAAGCAAGCGAAAACAGCGATTGCAGGTGGAATTAAGCTTGATACGTTACCTGAAGTCGTGAAATTAAACCCTGATTTAATCATTGTCGGCGGCGGTATTGCAAGCCAGGACAATAAAGCAGAAGTGGCTGCACAAATGAAACAGCTGATCGCACAATCATGAAGACCAGCGACTATGTGAAAGCCATTTTAAATGAGCTTTCTGATCATTCGTCTGCCATTCAAGACGAACAAGCAGAGCGTCTGGTCACAAGTATTTTATCTGCACAAAAAGTCTTTGTGACAGGTGCGGGCAGATCTGGCTTGATGGGAAAATCGTTTGCGATGAGACTTACTCATATTGGCGTCAAGGCATATGTAATTGGTGAAACGAATACGCCTTCTTTTACAGAAGAGGATCTTTTGATTGTCGGGAGCGGCTCTGGCCGTACAGAGTCTTTACTCGTCCTTGCAAAAAAGGCAAAAGCAATTGGCGGAAAAGTGGCAGCATTCACGCTTTCTGCTGAGTCACCTTTAGCTGATCTATCGGATGAAGTCATCTTATTGTCAGGTGCACCGAAGGATCAACAGGAAGGAAACCATCATACCATTCAGCCAATGGGCTCACTATTTGAGCAGTCGCTTCTTCTGACATACGATGCGGTCATTTTAAGGTTAATGGAAATAAAAGAGCTCGACACACATACAATGTACGGTCACCATGCAAATTTAGAATAGATATTTTCAAAGCCTTTCCTTTCTTAAAAGGAGAGGCTTTTTCATTTAAAACAAGATAAGAATCTTGACATCATCTAATTGATGTAACTATAATTGTTACATCGTTAAATTAAAAGTGCAGCACGGAAGGAAGATGAACATGAAAGTACAAATTTGGTCAGATATCGCCTGTCCTTTTTGTTATATAGGAAAAAAACAGCTGGAAACAGCGCTAGAACAATTTCCAGAGAAGGAACAGGTAGAGATAGAGTTTAAAAGCTTTGAGCTTGATCCGCACGCACCTGTTGATGTCGATCATGACGTTCACGATATGCTCGTCAAAAAATATGGCATGAGCCGCAGCCAGGCCATGGCGATGAATGAGCAGGTGAAGCAGGCCGGTAAAGAGAAAGGAATCGATTTTCAATTCGATCCGCTCGTGTTGACAAACACCTTTGATGCCCACCGATTGGCGCAATATGCTGGTCAAAAGGGGAAAGGTGATTTCGTCATGGGAGAGCTGTTTCAAGCGTATTTTACAGACGGAAAGCATGTTGGTGACCGTCAAACTCTTTTAGACATTGCAGAAAAAGCAGGTCTTGACTTAAAGGAAGTAGAGCAAGCTCTTGACAGCGAGGAATTTGCAGATCATGTACGAGAAGATGAAAAAGAAGCGAGACAGCTTGGTATTAATGCCGTACCATTTTTCTTAATCAATAACAAATATTCAGTGGCAGGTGCACAGCCAGCAGATACGTTCCTGCGCGCACTTGAAACAGCTTGGACAGAGGAAGCAGCTCAAGCAGAGAAAGCTGCTGACAATGCGTTTGAAGCGGCATGTGCAGATGGCGTATGTGCGGTGCCTTCCCATAAAGAAGAGGCATAATAGATATGTTCCCTATCTTTTTATAAGATGGGGATTTTTTATTGATTCATGATGGATGAGGGGAAACACATGTCTTTCATTTCAGAGATCCCAACCATTCACGCTTTATGCTGGAATCTAAAATAAAATGAGCCACTTGGAGTAAGGGCTCATTTTATTCGTTTGATCGTTTCACCTGGAACCAATTCAGGCTCGTAAAACGTTTGATCAGGGAGATTCTTTTTCCCTTGTACTTTTTTAATCATCCAGTCTGCTGCATCACGGCCCATTTGCTCCTGTGGATGGGTCAGTGTTGTCAGCTTCACATGGGCATTTTTCTGGGCAATATACGAATTATCCTGTCCAATAATCGAGAGATCATCTGGAATGGACAGCCCGATTTCGCTGCATACATTGGCTACTTCTAAACCCACCTCATCGTTATAGCAAACAAGGGCGGTCAATTCATGTCTGTGCGCCATCAGAAATGTGTGAATTTGCTCCCCCAAATGCTGCTTCGATTCTGTATCGAAAAAGAGCACATGCTCAGGCAGGAAATTAAGCTTCGCTTCACCTAGCGCTTGAATATAGCCCTTCATCCGATATTTCCCCTGTAAATCATCTGTTTTTGAAATAAGTCCAATTTGCTGATGGCCCGAGGTGATCAGCTCTTTTGTGGCTAAATAGCTGGACTTCACATCATCTAAACAGAGAAAAGGAACCTCTAGCTGCTCATAATAAGCATTGATCATAATGAGCGGTACATCCTGTTCTTTAAAGGATAAGTAGTACGAAATGTTTGGATTATATAAATTGCTTTTCGTCGGCTCGACAATAAGTCCGTCCACCCCAAAAGACAGCATCATTTCCAGCGCTTTTTTCTCCTGCTCAACATCGTTATTTGTGCTTGCCAGTAACAAGGAATAGTTCTCTTCGTTTAATCGGCTTTCAATGCCTCGAATGATGGAAGGGAAAATGTAATCGGATATGTATGTTGTAATGACCCCAATCGTTTTCATATGTGCATGTCCCGCAGGTTTTGTTTGATATTGATTGGTCACAAATGTGCCTGAACCTTTTTCGCTGCGCAAAAATCCTTCGCTGGACAATTCCAAAATGGCTTTTCGAACTGTATGTCTGCTTACTTGATACATGTCTTGCAGGCTTGATTCGGTTGGAATGCGCTCCCCGATCCGATAATCCCCTGTGAGTATTTTGCTTTTTATATCATCAATAATGATCTGGTACTTCTTTTTCATCGTTTCACTTCTTTCTCAGTTGATCATCTACTCGGATTGAGAAGAAATTGTATGGACATATTTTAACATGGTTGTCGAATCAAAAACAGGCGCATTCCTTTTCTGTCATGACCCCTCCAGAAAAAATGCAGGTTTTTGTCACATTGTGTATGTACAACTATATTTATTATTGACATATGTACGTACAAATATTATATTGTGATTGTACCAGATAATCAATGAATCTAGAAAAACAAAATTGAAACCGCTATCAAAATGGGGGTGAACGTAGATTGAATCATAAAGAGACGGCCAAAGCCTTGAAAGAAGGACGGACATCTTTAGGCATTGAATTTGGTTCAACACGAATTAAAGCGATTTTAATAGATGAGGAATTTCAGCCAATTGCACAAGGTGCATATGAATGGGAAAGTTTTCTCCAGGATGGAATTTGGACGTACAACTTAATTGATATCATTACAGGTCTGCAAGTGGCCTATCGAGAGATGAAAGAACAGGCCGAGCAAAAGTATGGTGTGACCATTCAAACCATTGGCTCAATCGGGGTATCAGCGATGATGCATGGTTATGTGGCATGTGATCATACAGGAGAGGTTCTTGTTCCGTTCCGAACATGGCGAAATGCAACGACCATCGAGGCGAGTCAAAAGCTGACAGATGTATTTCAATTTCATATTCCAGAAAGATGGAGTATTGCCCATTTGTATCAAGCGGTATTAGAAGAGGAAAAACATCTATCCCGATTAGAATATATGACCACTTTGTCTGGATATATTCACTGGCTGTTAACCGGAAAGCAGGCCATTGGTATTGGTGATGCGTCAGGGATGTTTCCAATTGATGAACAAACGAAGGACTACAATGAAGAAATGCTCCAGCAATTTGAAGCATTGATTGCAGAAAAAGGCTATCCGTGGAAGCTTCGTCACCTTCTGCCGCGTGTCTATTTAGCAGGTGAAGAGGCAGGCGTGTTAACGGCAGCAGGGGCAGCCATTTTGGATCAAGGAAAACATTTGCAGCCAGGCATTCCATTTTGCCCGCCGGAAGGTGACGCTGGAACGGGAATGGTGGCGACAAACAGTGTAGAAAGACGGACTGGGAATATTTCTGTTGGGACATCTGTTTTTGCCATGATTGTGCTAGAGCAGGATCTAAAAGGTGTCTATCCAGAAGTGGATCTTGTCACGACGCCGGATGGACTGCCAGTTGCCATGGTTCATGCGAATAACTGTACAAGTGACCTAAACGCTTGGATGAATATATTCAGAGAGGCATTTGAAGCACTAGGCATGCAAGTGGAGTCAGAAAGGTTATACGAGTCCCTATTGCAGCAAGCTTTAGAAGCAGATCGAGATGGCGGCGGACTCTTAAGCTATGGCTATTACTCTGGTGAAAATATTACGAGACTGCCAGAAGGAAGACCTCTTTTTGTCAGGTCTCCTGAAAGCCGCTTTAACCTCGCTAATTTCATGCGCACCCATTTGTTCTCCGCTTTTGGCGCTATGAAAATAGGCATGGACCGGTTAAAGGAACAGGAGCATGTAGTGATTGACCGCTTACTAGGACACGGGGGATTATTTAAAACACCGCTCGTTGGACAAAAAATGGTTGCCGCAGCGCTAAATACACCTGTATCAGTCGTTTCAACAGCGGGAGAAGGTGGTGCGTTTGGGATGGCGGCCCTTGCTTCATATATGGTCCATCATCAGCAGCAAACATTGGCTGAATTTCTTACCCAACGAGTATTTGCCCATACATCAGAAGAACTCATGGAGCCCGATCCACTCGATGTCAAAGGCTTTGACGAATTTTTAAAGCGCTATCAAAAGGGGCTTCCGATTGAAGAAGCGGCAGTAGCGCATCTGATGCCAAAGAAAGGAGTGACGACGGTATGCTAGATCGCTTAAAAGAAGAAGTGTATCAAGCAAATTTAGATTTGCCAAAATACGGACTTGTGAAATTTACATGGGGCAATGTCAGTGCATGTGATCGTGACAGTGGTTTGTTTGTGATTAAGCCGAGCGGCATAGCATATGACAAACTATCAGCAAAAGATATGGTCGTGGTGAACTTTGACGGTGAAGTGGTGGAAGGAGAATTCAGTCCTTCGTCAGATACAGCTACACATGCAGTTCTTTACAAACACTTTGAGGAAATTGGGGGTATTTCACATAGCCATTCTATGTGGGCAACCGTTTGGGCGCAGGCAGGTCTTGATTTACCAGCAATGGGCACAACACATGCCGATACATTTTACGGCGCTGTTCCGTGCGCTCGTTTTCTGACAGAAGAAGAAGTCAATCGCGGTTATGAGGTAGCGACCGGCCGGCTGATCATCGAAACGTTTGAGAAAAGAAACCTAGATGTCATGGCGGTGCCGGGTGTATTGCTTCAAGGGCATGGTCCGTTTACATGGGGGAAGGATGCAAAAAGTGCGGTCACAAACAGTGTGATTTTAGATGAAGTTGCCAAAATGAACCTTTTTGCCAAGCAATTGAACGAATTTGCGGAGCCATTGCCGCAGCGAATTTTAGATAAACATTACTTAAGAAAACATGGAAAGCATGCGTATTACGGACAAAAACCTTCAAGATAAAGAAAAGAGGGATATCTATGTTAACAAGTCAGAAAAAAGAATTTTGGTTTATCGTTGGGTCACAGCATTTATATGGTGATGAAGCACTGCAGAAAGTAAAAGCAAATGCACAAAAGATGACAGATGCCTTAAATGAAAGCGGTTTACTTCCTTATCCAGTGATTTTGCAGGAGCTGGCTGTCAGCGCCGATCAAATCACAAAACTTATGAAAGAGGTCAATTATCGCGATGAAGTCATTGGTGTGATGACGTGGATGCATACATTTTCACCAGCGAAAATGTGGATACGCGGGACCAATCTTTTGCAAAAGCCTCTTTTGCATCTTGTCACACAATATTATGAAAAGATTCCGTGGGACACGATCGACATGGACTATATGAATCTTCATCAATCCGCACATGGAGATAGAGAATATGGCTATATCAATGCACGTTTAAATAAACAAAACCAAATTGTGACCGGTCATTGGTCTAAGCCGGATGTGCAGCAGCAAATTGCTGATTGGATGGACGTTGCGGCTGCCTATCATGAGAGCTTTCACATCAAAGTAGCCCGGTTTGGTGACAACATGCGGCATGTGGCCGTGACAGAAGGCGATAAAATCGAAGCGCAGATTCAATTAGGATGGACCGTTGATTACTTTGGAATAGGCGATCTCGTCGAATATGTAAATGCAGTAGAGGAAGAAGAGGTAGATGCATTATTTGCTGAGTATTTAACGCAATATGATGTGAATTATGGAACGTATTCAGTTGACGAATGGGAAAAAAGTGTCAAGGTGCAGGCGCGATATGAAATCGCCATCAAACGTTTCTTAGATGAAGGCGGCTATCATGCTTTTACAACAAACTTTGAAGATTTACATGGGATGAAGCAGCTGCCTGGACTTGCGGTACAGCGGCTGATGGCAAAGGGATACGGCTTTGCTGGGGAAGGCGATTGGAAAACGGCTGCACTATCCCGCTTATTAAAGGTGATGAGCCATCATCAATCCACTGGTTTTATGGAGGACTACACATATGAAATGACGTCTGGACATGAAGCGGTGCTGCAATCTCATATGCTGGAAGTAGATCCAGCGCTCGCACATACAAAACCCGTCATAGTCGTGTCTCCACTTGGCATTGGAAACCGGGAAGATCCAGCACGTCTTGTATTTGATGGAAAAGCAGGCGAAGGTGTTGTTGTTTCCATAGCGGATTTTGGAACACATTTCAAATGGCTGATACAAGAAGTCGAAGCCTTTGAGCCGGAGGAAGCGGCACCTCATTTACCAGTTGCGCGTGTATTGTGGAAAATCAAACCGAATTTTCAGGATGGCGTCAAAGCATGGATTAAGCAAGGGGGAGGCCATCATACAGTCGTGTCTCTCAATTTAACGGTCGATCAAATTGTTCAGTTTACAAAGCTTGTCAATGCAGAATATGTGGTTTTATAGAAGAAGGATGAAAGGTCTTCTACTGTTTACAGTGGAAGCACAGGGAGAAATGAAAGCGGTTAATTAAGTGAGGGGGTCATCCACTTGGAGAAAAAAGTGTCAAGCAAATTTATCTTCTTTTTCGGGTCCTTTGCAGGCATCTTATTTGGGTATGATATTGGTATTATTGCAGGGGCAGAAGGACATATTCAGGAAGAATTTCAGCTCAGCCCATTATGGCTTGGAATTGTTGTCTCTTCATTAATGGGCGGGGCCATCATTGGCTCGATCTTAAGCGGTCTCTTAGGGGATAAATTTGGCCGCAGAAAACTCATTTTGGTCTCATCCGTTATCTTTTTTGTCGGGGCTATCGGATCAGCTGTCGCACCAGAAGAGATTTCACTCACCATCGCTCGGATCTTTTTAGGGACAGCAGTAGGAACAGCCTCATCATTGGTTCCGGCTTACATGTCTGAAATCGCTCCTGCTAAAATCCGCGGGAAATTATCTGGACTCAATCAGCTCATGATTGTAACTGGACTATTGCTCAGCTATATTGTCGCGTTTGTGTTTGAACCCATCCCAGACAGCTGGCGCTGGATGCTGGGAAGTGCTGCTTTATTTGCGATCGTGCTTTA
The DNA here is from genome assembly GCF_001482475.1 of Bacillus sp. G1(2015b). Taxonomy (NCBI): domain Bacteria; kingdom Bacillati; phylum Bacillota; class Bacilli; order Caryophanales; family Bacillaceae; genus Bacillus; species Bacillus sp. G1(2015b). The sequence goes on from NZ_LKIC01000031.1 coordinate 116,330, forward strand.
TATTGGCATGCTGAAGCTTCCTGAATCTCCGAGATATTTGATTAAACACGGAATGGCTCATAAAGCACGAGAGGTATTAGGATCACTGCGTTCTTCCCGTGAAGAAATCGAATCAGAAATGCAGGAAATTTTAGAAGTCGCCAAAGAGGAACGCTCGGGTATTCGTGAATTGTTTCAAAAGAAATTCAGAATGGCTCTTTTCATTGGGGTTGGAATGGCGACCCTTCAACAAATTCAAGGCGCGAACTCCATTGTCTATTATGCAACGAGTATCGCTCGGAATGTAGGCCTTGCGCCGCAGGTCGCCGCAGGTTTTACAGTCATTGTCGGTGTCATTTTTGTCGTCACGACCGTGATCTTTTTACAATTTGTTGACCGCTTTGACCGCCGAACGATTCTCACTGTAGGGGGATCGGGCATGGCCCTTTCTTTCTTTGCTCCAGCCGCATTAGGTGTACTTGGCGTCAGTGAAGGAATTTTAAACTGGGTGACATTGATTTCACTTTGCTGCTTTATTTTGTGTTATGCCTTCTCGTGGGCACCGATCACTTGGATCATCATTGGCGAAATCTTCCCGCTATCTGTCAGAGGCATCGGAGCAGGTATCTCTTCTGCCTTTAACTGGACCGGATCGTTAGCAGTTGGACTCGTTTTCCCTATCCTGGCAGATCAATTCAGCTTTGGGGTTATTTTCTCCTCATTTGGCGTCATCTGCTTAATCGGATTATTATTCACCCGATTTGTGCTAGTCGAGACAAAGGGAAGAAGCTTAGAGCAAATCGAAACCGATATGGCTGCACGTGTATAAATTTAAGAAAACCATCTACCCACACGGGATAGATGGTTTTTTTACTCAAGCGTCTGTTTGAGCTCATTTGGCAGTAAATCAATTAATTGATCATAGGATGACAAATCCAGCACTTCAAGCAGCGCGTAATATTTCGCGTAAATTTCACTCAGCTGATCAGGATGATTGGTTTGATATTGATTCAGATGTAATTGAGTTAGTTCTAGTGCAATGTCTAGCTTGTTTCGTTCGAATGGCTGTGTCGTGTTGATCATATCGTTCACCTCTTATTTGATGATGAGTAGAAAAAATGCAGTGAATAAAAAGAGCTTATGTGTTGTTTTTATGGATGTCCTATCTTCACAAGATTTCATTTGTATAATATGTTAAAATTGTCCTTTTGTAAATAAAGAGAAAACTAGATAGAAAGTGGATTTCTTTAAAAATAGACATGCATCTAATCACGAAAGGTAACTCTAACATACGATAGAGTGTAAGTGAAAGACAACTTGAAGGGGTGTTAAGATGAGCCGAAATCGATTAGATGATTTCTTCTTTGGACCTCGCCGAGAAGAAACGGTTGTTTTCCCCACACGTCAAATTGTCAACACAAGAACGAATGAACAAACGATCAGAAAAATTCATCCAACGCATATCACAAACGTCAATAAAAACATTAAAAGAATAGAAAACTACTATCCGGTCACTGAATCGACTCACAACGAGTATATTGTAGAAGAATACGATTGCGGCAGTAATATCAAAAACCCTTGCTGCCGTCCGGTGAAGCGCTGTAAGTGGTAGTGAAGGGGCATCCTTTTATGGGATGCCTTTTGTATGGTTAACGTTCCATTTCATTTAATTTTCCTTGGTCCAGCTGGAAGAAACGATTTCCTAATTCTGAATAAAGGTAGCGCTGATGGCTTGTAAATAAAACGCATCGATGTGAGAATTCTTTTTTTAATAAAGAAATCGATTGAATTTGAGAGGCTTCATCAAGAGAGGTAAAAGGCTCATCAAGAATAATCAGCTCTGGTGATCTTGCCACCATACTATTAAAAAAAAGTTTATATCTCATGCCCAATGAATACTGTTTGACAGGCATTTTTAGGGCATGAGTTAAATCAAATGCATCACAAAGCGATAGAAAGGTTTCTTTGTATAAAACCTTTTCCGACTTTTTCATATTCCATAAAGACTGGATAAGCTCCATATGCTCGAAGCCAGTGAGCGCATCATAGACTAAAGGTTTATCTGGAATGTACGCTACCAGACTTTTATATTGAGCGGTTCCAGGGTGATGCTGCCCGTTAAGTAAAATCGTTTCGGATGCTGAAGGAAGCAGACCTGCGATGATCTTTAAAAGTGTCGATTTACCGCTGCCGTTTTTTCCAATAATACAAGCTCGATCACTTTCTTTCAGATCAAATGACACATGATCGAGAAGGTGAGAAGTCTTTTCTGTTGTTTCATAGTGAAAAGATAGCTGAGACACTTGAAGATTAGCCATTGATGAATCCTCCAATAACAAACGCAGTAGTCACCAGCATATACAAGATCACAGTTGCTAAGGCAGCTTTTTTTGATCCTTCAGCATAGTAAATAATTCCATCATAAAGGATGCGTAAAAGATATAAGTTGAATAAGAAGGAAACTATTTGAATCAAGAGAAAATAGTGATCTAATTGTAACACCATCACACAATAGATCGCTGCACTATTCACTAATAAAAGAAATGCATTATAAACCAAAATAACAAGATACATTTTACGTAAAATAAAAGCTTTATGAAAAAAATACATATAAATAGAAGTTAGAACAGTACTGAGAAAATTTAAAATGAAATAAAGCGGAATTGTCAGCAAAAAGATAAAAACAATGCTGGCAAGTTGTTTCCCAGTGGATAAAGGTTCATCTACTAACAAATCAATAATAAAAAATGTTAAAAAGACAGTCGACACAAATAAGGATAGTAAGACAAGGCCTACAATAGTTTTAATTGATTGATTCTGATTGAAAAATTGCTTAGGTCGTAGAAGTAGCTCCATGGAACCACATTCTCCTTTCTTCTATGGTAGATGTACATGGCTAACGTATTGCTCTAAAAGAGATGCTGTGAATAAAAGAACGGCTGCTGCAAAAATCAATTGAAGCACAGTTAGGATCAGTTTTTTTAATTCAATTGTTTCTCCTTTTATAAATCGATATAGATAAATAAAAGGAAAAGAGCTGACGATTGAAAACAGAATTAATCCAAGAACTTCTACAAAAGCATGAGGAAGGAGTCCTGTGAATAGCTGCTGCGCTTCGTGATTGACAATCAGATACTGAACGAGCTTGCCGATTATGTAGCCGTTGTAAAAAAGAATGCCTGCAGACATGATCCCGCCTGTAAAAGCTCCGATGCCTAATATCGCCATTCCAACTTGTAAATTGTTTAAGAAAATAGATAGAAAAAACATCTCTTCATCCTTTTTAAGATAAGGAATCTGATCATAAGGAAGAAGGCTTCCGATTAGCACAGCTGCAATAAAGATAGCAGCGTAGAGGTAGCCGAGGCGTAGAATCAGTCTATTCTCCGATATAAAATACCTTATTTTTTTCAACATATTCAATCCCTTTATAGATGGTCTTGCGGCATAACACCCAGCAAATCACGGAAACAATCACAAAATACAAAGCAAACAGAACGCTAACGAGACTTGTAGAATGCTGCAAAATAGGTAGAAAAGAGGTCAAGATCATATAGTACATGAAAGGCAACACGAGAAAATTCCTAGCAAAGGCCTGTCCTTTATCGATAACATCTATTTCTTCATTGGTTGTCCCTATTTCATGCTCGTGAATAAAATTAAATTTTGTTATGAATGGAAACAAATACAGCTGAATCAATGGAAAAATGAAAAAGCCAACTCCCAATGCCACCAATTGAATAAGCATCTGAACATCAAAAAGTTGATATGCACTAATGATTGTTAGATTAATGAACAATAGAAAGAGTGATGGTATGGAAAATAAACAATAAAATAACTGGATTTTTGATAAGAAAAACTGCATAAGAGATGTTTGAGAAAGTCCATAAAGCCAAATATTCTTTTTTTCAGCACTTAAAGAAAATATAGAAGGGGTCAGCATTCTCATTTCATATGTTTGATTAGCTAAAATCATCACATTTAAAGTGAATAATAGCTGAACTTGCAAGGTATGATGATCAATAATCGAGATCAAAGCGGTCATAACCCCGACATAGAAGAAGGCTTCATATGACATAAACATATAATTAAAAAACTCTTTAGACAGCAGCCACCTTTTTTCTTTTAGCACCTTAAGATCTTTTTGAATCAGCATATTCTTTTGAAACAGCGAGCTCTGAATTTTATCAAGTGCTTGAAAGTACCAATAAAATAAATCTCTAAAATGTTTTGAGCTTTGATCATACTCTTTTCCAGTCGGAATCCAGCGAACAGGGGTCTTCATAAGGAGTATTGCAGCTAATATCACCACGAAAAATGTGACAGGTGAAGTAAAAAGCGCAAGAAATTTTAGAAATACCGAATCCTGTGAAAATAAAGCATGATGGATTTGTTGAAGATTATTCTGATATAAAGACATCAAATTGTTTGAAAGTGTAATCCAAAACGCATCTTCTGCAAGCGAAGAAATTGATTGAAAAAGTTGTCGGAAAGTGTGATAAAAAGGGAAAATAATGTTCGATATAAGAACCCTTCCGAATAAGAAGAAAAGTAAAGAGATGCTTGTGAAAAAAAGAACACGAATGATTCCAATTTTTTTTACGACAATGTTATAGATGTAAGCACCAAATATCTTATTGCTGACGATAAAAAGTAAGAAGCCTGTTAATATAACATTGAGATGCTTCAACCAGAATAACAAGTCATGTGTTTGAGCAATGAAATATTGAAAGAGAAAATAGATCAAATAAGTACTCAAGCTTGTAAAAAGAAGCCAAAGCAACTCTGAAAATAAAAGCGTTTGAAAAAGACGTCTCGAGGAAACAGGTGCAAGCTGTATCAACTCTTCAAAAGGAAGAATATGCGTTCTTCTATAAGATTCAATTCCTTTGACAATAGAGAAAAGGAACAAAAATATCACAAAAGCACTTTCCCATTCTATTTGATAGACCGGAGAGTAAAGATATGAAGAAATAACGAATACAATCAGGCATCCGAATAAAGTATCTAGGATACAAGAAAATAATATGTACTGTTTAGATGAAAACGATTTAAAAAATGGAACCCTGCGTATGATAAACTGAGCTAGATTTGAATATTGTTGTTTCATTCTAATTGATAGAAGTAGTGATAATAACGGATATAACATCTTCTCACCTGCATAAAAATTTAAATAGAAGGAGAACAAAGTCTCCTTCTATTGGGTCATAAAATTGAATTACCAAGCAATAACGGCTTTACGGCCTTTTTTCTTAATTTCGTTTTTAAGGTACTGACGAATTGTCTCTTTACCAGCCGCTGCAATGAGAGAAAGACCACCTGATCCAACAGCAGTTAAAATGGAGACAATTGTTGTAACAGCCCCACCCGCTTCAACCACGTTCAGAACAACAGCTGCAACACTGCCTGGAATACCAAATTCTTTTGCTAGATCAGCAACGGGCAGCATTTGTAGCGAGAAGGAAAAAAGAGCTAGCATAAGGAATCCTACTGCTAAAGCACCAAAAAGAACATGTAGTTTGATTTCGTTTTTTGTTTCTGTCATATCAAATTCCTCCCTTTTTTGTATTTTTATTACTATTATATCTTAAGATATCTTTTAGTTCATCGCAATCCTTTTTTTTCATTTTTTTCATGAATTAGTTATAGATTAATATAAAAAAAGTGAAAAGATAAGTGAAAAAAGAATCGTTTTTGCTAGAATAAAACACGTAAACATGATCGGAAATACCTTGTTTTTACAGGTGAGGAAGCGAGTCAGAGAAGCCTATATCTTTTGATCAAAATCTCTTTTCAAGATAAAATTGGAAGTATCCATCATTCTTTTGGAGGTGATTTTCTGAATATTCGATTGTTAACAACAGATGATGCTGAAGAATATACAGCACTCAGACTAGAAGCACTGCGAGTAAATCCAGAGGGTTTTGCGATGAGCTATGAGGAAGAGCAATTCAATACAAAGGACAAATATAAAGTGCGTTTTGCTTCGGCTCAATCTATGTGGACATTTGGCGCTTTTCATCAAGGGCAGCTTGTGGGGGCAGTCGCTCATCCAAGAAACCTTGCAGAAGTTAAAGCACCGAGCGAATTTGACTGCGATGTATGTAACACCTAGTGCCCGCGGAATGGGAGCAGGCAAGACCTTGATGACGAAAGCTCTTTCCTTCGCGCAAGAACAGCAGGACATCGAGCAAGTGTATTTATCAGTGGTGACAACTAATCATTCAGCAAAGCGCCTCTATCGCTCCGTTGGATTTGAGTCGTACGCTGTCGAAGAAAAAGCGTTAAAATGGGCTGATACATATGCAGATGAGGAAAAAATGGTTTTATTTTTATCATAGACTGGAGGAGATAGAAGTGAATCAACAGGCCATACGCATTACGTTAGCAGCAGGTCCCAATAGTGAGTTGGAATCTTTTGCACTGCGTGCAGCACTTGAAAACTTCGGCGCGAAAGTCGATATGCATTGGATCGGAAGACCAAATGACCTGATTCATGTGTTATCTGGTAGAAATAGAGGAGAAATAGATTACCTTCTTTTATCGTTTCATGGTGAAGAAGGAGCATTTATCATGCCTGAATTAGGGGAAGATGTATACGAAGATGAAGAGCCTAGGGATACTGCTTTTGGAGCGGATGAAATCAAGCGGTATGCTTCCTTAGAAGGAGTTCATGTTATCTCTACAGGCTGCACACTAGGAGAGAAAAATCTAGCAGATGCTTTTTTAGAGGTAGGAGCTACATCTTATTCGGCGCCGGACGATTACATAGATGGGAATGCAGCTTTTATCTTTGTGCTGACCATGATGTACGAGCTCATGAACAATACAAAGACAGTCAGAGCCGCATTTGATCGAGCGCGTTCCATTGATGAAGAAACGAAATTATTTCAACTATATATGCAAAAGTAATCAAAGGACTGAGAAATCAGTCCTTTTTTATTCCTCTCTAAAAATGTGTCGAAAATGTGACAATTGTGTGATTTGCAAACTAAAAAGGGGGCATGCAAAGTCTATCCTACAAACACGTCATTCAGGTATGACGGCATCACGAGAGGAGAATCATTGTGTCAATTAAATGGAAAGTCAGTCTCGTCCTATGCGGACTTGCGATGATCATCGGAATCGCCGCGTTTTATCATAATCAGCAGGCAAGCGGGACAGAGAAGAAGAAGGTAGCACCAGATGCGAGCTATAAAGAAGTTGAAATTGTGACCCTCGTGAATGACGGGAGATACTTAAGATATGCTGTGAACTATCCTGTGTTTCATCAAAAAAAGCTAGATCAAGAGATGAAAAGATTTGCAGAAACAGCGCTCGATAAATTCAAAACATCATTTAGTGAAGCAAGTGATGTCGATGAAGATCATCGATACGAATTAAACATAGATTACGAGATTACTCATTATGCCAAACAAACTGCTGCGATCAAATTCAATACATATGAATTGAAAGGCGGAGTAAAAGGCACACATGAAACGAAGATATTCAATTTTGATTTCAAGAAACAGCATTTTTTATCGATAGATGATCTATTTTTATCAAAGAAAGAAAGTCTGAAAAAACTGTCTCAAATGACATTTGAGGAGTTAAAAAAAGATCGCTCTCTTGCTGAAAACAAGCATTTGCTTAAACAAGGAACATCTCCTGAGGCAGAGCATTATCAGTATTTTGCCATCAAAGATCGTTTTATTGAATTCTACTTCCCAGCGGGGCAAATTGCACCAGACAAGAAAGGCCCTCAAGTGCTGGCGATTAAGAAAACACTGATTAAAGGAATGTTAAAGCCAGAATACATCAATAAAGAAAAGAACAAAAACGAGAAAAAAGAACCGATCGCAAAAAGAAAGATTGTAAAACTGCCTAAACAGCGAATATTTAACCCACATCAAAAAGCCATTGCCCTTACATTTGATGATGGACCAAATCCATCAACGACTTCAAAAATCTTAACAGCTTTAAAAGAAAACAAAGGACACGCGACATTTTTTGTATTAGGCAGCAGGGTTCAATATTATCCCGATATGCTAGGTGAAATCAGAAAAGGTGGAAATGAAATCGGAAATCATTCCTATAACCACCCTTTACTCACAAGACTGCCATTAAAACAAGCCATCAAACAAGTAGAAGATACGCAGCAAATTATTGAAAAAGCTAGCGGATTCACACCCACTCACTTTAGACCGCCATATGGTGGAACAAACGGACAGATCAACGAGGCTGTCAACATGAAAGTCACGCTTTGGGACGTTGATCCTGAAGACTGGAAATATCGCAACAGCCAATACGTCGCAAACTACATTCTTTCACATGCGTCTAGCGGAGAAACCGTCTTAATGCACGACATCTATGACACCTCTGCCAACGCAGCTGTCACGATCATCAAAGAATTGACGAAGCAAGGATATCAGTTACTAACAGTATCGGAGCTTGAGCAGTGGAAGGAAGCACGGGCGAAAAAGGTGAATTGAATACGTTAAAAAGATGCGAGTCTTAATGGATTCGCATCTTTTTTAAAGCATATTATGAAGATAAAGGGAAAATATGTTAAAGTGATTATAGAAAGGGAGGGCTTCAAATGGTGTTGATGAGGTTGATCAGCATATATATGCTGACAGCGTTTAGTTTGGGATTTGTTATAAACTATGTACCTGGTTTGATGCTGCCCATCTATATTCTTTCGATGATTGGGCTCATTTTATGCCTCGGTCATATTGCGCTCCATTATATTCGGCGAATTAGATATATGTTGTTTGAGGAAAAGCGGTAAGATTCCTCCTATGGAAAAAAACCTCCTGCTAGTTGCGTGAGGTTTTATTTTTTTTATGTTCTAACAGTTTGATGATTTTCCCGTTTGGTGCTTTAATTTGTCTCAAAAGAGAAACGAAATTCCCCGTAAATCGTATGAGGACAATAAGTAACATGATGACCATCTACAAGCAATGACCTCCAATCGGTATGAAGGATACAGTACAATAAGAGTGTATAAAATGAACAGTTCATGCCACCTATTCGACTATTGGTGTGAATGGAATGTTAAGGGGGATTCATTTGAAACGAGTAGACGTGGTTTCAGCTATTATTTATGACGAGGAAGAAAATATATTAACGGTCAAGAATGTAAAGGGATATTGGGAACTTCCGGGCGGTGCTGTGGAAAAAGGTGAACACCTGCAGCAGGCTGTCATCCGTGAAGTGAAAGAAGAGACAGGGTATGTTGTCAAAGTAAATGAACTTCATTCGGTTCGTGAAGCATTCTTTCAAGATAAAAAGCATCATGCGCTGATCATTACGTTCTTTGCGGAAATGATCGGGGGAGAGATGAACATTCTAGATCCGGATCAGGATATTGAAGAAGTAAAATGGGTCAGCACTCAAACCTTTCAAAAGCTAAACCCAAAGCTATATCACATGCTAAAATTAAACCAACAAACACAAGCTTTTTATGATTTTGAGGGAAATAGAACAATCGGTTAAATCTAAATTGATATAGGCATGAAGGAGCGATATTGATGTTTTTATACTACGGACCCATAGGAGCTCCAGTAGAAAATCCGGGAGAAGAATTCATGAAAAAGATCTTCTTTCAGGAGGGTGAAGAGTATTGGAAACAAGGAAACGGGGAATCTTCCATTGAGATAGAGGAAGATGGGGAATGCGAAAGTCTAGTTTTCTTTTATACTGAACCGTATGGATTCTTTATCATCAGATATCCAGATTTTTTAGTCCCTTTTCAAAAGGTAGAAAAGATCGAAACGATCGAGCATTTGGTCGCTGGATCACCATTGTATGTGCCATCGTGCAGCTATGTCGACCGCAATCAGGCGTATCAAATCATTCAACATTTTTTAACGACAAAAAAGGTACCTGACTTTGTTGATTGGGTTGAGTTGAGGAATATTGATTTTCAGCATAATGTGAAAAGTTAGGGGAGTAAGGTGAAAGTGTGTATAAATAAAAGAATACATAGTTTAGATGAGAGTATGCATTTACATGTAGGATATGTTGAACAAGGTTTTGATTATGAAGGTGTGTTAAGAGTTTAGAAACAGGCAGATGGCTATTGTTTTTTGATCAGAAAAGTTACGGGTTAACGTTTTCAACGGAATATGAGAAGAGGGACGAAGTAGGGCTAATATTGAGGAGTACCCTTTACTACAGGTTTAAAGTTTCGAGAACTCTAAATCATTTGAGTGCTGTTTTTGTATCTTTATTCCTATTTAATGACAAACTTTGTGTTGGTAAAATTGACCTTGTCAATGAATAGGAAGGAGTGAATTCTGCTGGGCAAGATACTTGATGCAAAAGCACTAACAAGTGCCATGGACACAAGGGCAAAACACTATCAGGAACTCCGCGAACAAATGGTAGATTTAAAACAGGCATTACAAAGTGTTGCCAATCTTGGTGATGATTTTACTGGGAAAGGTGCCGATAACATTAAAAGCTTCTACAAAGAGCTCGCCGGAAATGTAGACATGTTTATCAGCTTCATTGATAAGCAAAAAGCCTTTCATGAAGGTGTTTCTGGAACACTTGATGATACGAGCTTTGGCGGCGATACCTTTGTAGAAGAACACTTTTTAGACAACGCAGTACATATGGGCATCAAGAATGCCAAAAGCATTGTAAAGGATCAAAAAAAGGCACTCAAAACGATTTTTCAAGACATTGATGACCTCATTTCCCTAGAGGTATTTGATAGCCTAAACTTTGACGAAAAAATAGAAGATGCAGAAGATGAACGAAAAAAGACGGTCAAAGATCTGAGAGAGCTTGATCAAAATTTAAAAGATGAATATGCTTTGTCAGAGACGGAGCAGCAAGCTACAATGGCATTGTACGCTGAAATGATGAATGCGACAAATGATGGAAAAGCGATTTCGCCTATGAATTTTGATAAGAAAGCGTATCAAAATAGCGAAATCTACAAGGCAAAAAGTGATATTGAAAAGCAAACTTCTGAATATCTGAAAATCAAAAAAGAACAAGAAGAAGCCCGAAAGATTGCGAAGGAACAAGAAGCCCTCGCCAACCGTCCTTGGTATGAAAAAGCACTCGATTATGGCGGAAACATCGTCAATGAACTGACCGGCGTGAACGATGCAAAACGTGCCGCAACAGGCGTTGATCCAATCACGGGCGAGGAACTCACCGCAGGTCAGCGAGTCGCGGCAGGAGGCATGGCAGCAGCCGGTTACATTCCAATCGTCGGCTGGGCAGGCCGCATTTTCAAAGGCGGAAAAGCAGTCTATAAAACCACTCAAGCCACATCAGCCGCAGTGAGAGCGGTTGACGTTTACAAAACATCACAAAAATCCTTTGACGCCCTAAAAACATCTCAAAAAGGCTTATACGGCCTCACCGCCACCAACGGCTTCAGCGAAGCAATCACAGGCCGAGACATGTTTGGAAACAAGATCTCAAAAGAACAGCAGGAAGCAAGTATGAATGCGGCGCTTGGAATGCTTTTGCCGTTTGGGGCGAAAGGGTTTAATAGCAGAATGGGAATTAATCAGAAAAGCAACCACCTTAATCAAGCAAGCGTAGGAAAGACTGATTTAGATCGTTTGCGGAAGAAGTGGAATGTTCCAGAAACTCAAACTGTTGCTGTAGGAAAAACAGATGTCAAAGGTTTGGAACGTAGCGTGTTCGAAGGTGGGTCGCCAAAAGTTAGGAAAGAAGGAGGTCTTCCTTCATTAGATGAAGTTTATCCTGATCGGAAAATTAAGGCACCATATAAAAGATCAGTTAGAGGGCACGCTCAATTTATGGATCATGCAGAAGAAGGCGTAATAGCAGAATTTGAGGATGCAGTTAAAAAGGCAGGACTTAAACCAGAAGAGATAAAAGGTATACTAAATATCCATCAATCCAATCCAAATGGAGTTTGTAATAAATGTACAAAAGGTTTGTTTGATCGAGTTCCAAGTGAGGAAAGAGGAATATTCAAGCAACTGACAGATCACTATCCTGAATTGAAAATAAAAGTAACAACAGAACGAGATCCAAGTGTCCCACATCCAAGAGATACTTTATCTTTTGATGTTAAAAATGGTGTTACAGAAAATGTTGTTAAAATAAAAAAATAGGAAAGAGGCTATAGAATGGATTTTATAAATGACCTTAGTGAAGAAGCTAAAGTTGCTCTAGGATTAGCAATAGCTGAAAAAATGTATACATTCATAGATAAAGAAGATGATGGTTACCACATAGGAGAAAAAGCTTTAGATGATTGCTGGAAATGGCTTTCTGGGAAAGAGTTAAGTGCAGATGATTTATGTAATTATATAGATAGTGAAGATTATATGGATGTAGCCGAGTTCGCTACTAAAGAAAAAGATGAACAAAAACAATATGGCTGGTATTCAGTTTTAGATGCAGTTTCTTACACGGCGTATCAAGCGTATAAACGAGAAAATAAAAAATTTGTTCCTCAAGTGTTAGAGGTAATAGACGATGAAACATTAATTGTAATGTGGGAAAATGCAATTGAATCAAAAAAGATTGATAGGGCTGAATTAAATACCTTGAGAAAATATTTAATTGATCATTATCCTAGCAAAGATCACGATCATAACAAAATATATTTAATTAACAAAGAGGACATCGCAGTCATTTAAATTAGATTAATTGGGCGATATGAATAAAGGGCAGCTATTATCAAAAGAAATGCAGAGAGACAGTAGCGTAGCTTAGTGCCGAAATAAAAAACAGACCTCATGAGGTCTGTTTTTGTTAGAAGTTAGGGGGATTTTTTCACTTCCCCTTCTCCCGCTTCCGTTTCTCCTTCTCCGCCCGGTAAAACTCATGAAACATCTTCATCAGCGCGCGCTTTTCAATCCGTGACACATAGCTCCGCGATATCCCAAGCTCTTTGGCTATTTCCCGCTGCGTTTTTTCTTTCTTTAAATCAAGACCGAACCGACCAACGATGACTTCTTTTTCTCGGCCGTCGAGAATGTCGATATACTCCTTTACTTTTTCAAGCTCCATGTTGAGCTGAATGGTATCGATCACATCTTCATTTTCGGATTTTAAGACATCGATTAATGAAATTTCATTGCCTTCTTTATCCTGACCGATGGGGTCATGCAAGGAGACGTCTTTTTTCGTTTTTTTGAGCGCGCGTAAGTGCATGAGAATTTCATTTTCAATACACCGCGCTGCATACGTTGCAAGCTTTGTTCCTTTTCCAGAGGAATAGCTTTCGATGGCTTTAATGAGTCCGATCGTCCCGATGGAGATGAGGTCTTCAGCGTCTTCCCCGGTATTTTCAAATTTCTTTACAATATGGGCGACGAGCCGAAGGTTATGTTCAATCAGCATGTTTCTTGCGTGTTCATCGCCCTGTGCCATGAGGGCTAAGTATTTTTTTTCATCATCTCCCGAAAGGGGCTGTGGAAAGGCATTGTTTTTGACATAGGACACTAAAAACACCAATTCTTTGACCATCAATCCCATCGCTGTAAATACTCCTGCCACGATTTTCACCTCCACCATGTTTAGGCTGCTGCCTATATCCTCAAATGTATGTGAAGGAGGGATTGTCTGTGTCTGTACGATGAAAAAATCATCTTTTTCAAAAAAATCGTGCTTCTGTTCGTCTCTTTTTTATGTTTGCGGTTTCTTTTCGGTGCTTGGCGGTCAAGAAGCGTGCTAAAATATGTAATATTAGACCGAAAAGGAAGGGGTCATTTCGGAACATGGGGAAGGTTCTATCTTCACATGTAGGTATGAAAATTAATGAATGGTATCGAATGATACGGCAGTTCAGTGTTCCAGATGCGGAAATCTTGAAAGCGGAAGTTGAAGCGGAAATTGAACAGATGGAAGAGGACCAGCATTTACTGATTTATTATCAGCTCATGTGTTTTCGGCACCAAATCATGCTTGACTATATACACCCTTCAAAATACCAACCTTTCTCAGTATCTAATTTAGTCGATAAAATCGAAAATTCCAATCATGAGTTATCTGATATGCTGCATTATTACCATGCATTTTTTCGTGGCATGCATGAATTTAGTCAAAAAGAATATTTAGAAGCCGTCAAATATTATCGAGTGGCAGAAAAGCAGCTGTCCATGGTATTTGATGATATTGAGCAGGCAGAGTTTCATTTTAAAGTGGCAGAAGCCTACTATATCATGAAACAAACACATGTCTCCATGCACCATATTTTAAAGGCGCTGGAAATATACGATCAGCATGATGCGTATACCATTCGCATCATTCAATGTCTCTTTGTCATTTCAGGAAATTATCAAGATTTAAAACGAAAAGACCGGGCACTGCCTCATTTAAAAAAGGCAAAACAGCTCGCATCTCAAATTGATCACCCGCGCATATACAGTTCAGCGCTCTATAATTTAGGAAAATGTTATGGCGAGCTTGGCTATAGAGAGGAAGCGGAACGATATTTAACGGAATCCGCTGATCTTGCCCGCAAAGAGCTGCTCCCAACGCTTCCGCATACGCTCTATACGCTGGCGAAGCTGCTTTTTAGACAGAATGAACAGGCGGATGCCCTGCGCATATTAGAAGCTGGGAAATTGGCTGCAAAGAAGCATGAAGACCAGCTGTTCTGTCATATGTTTGAGTATCTGGATGCTTTATATGTTCAGGAAATCAATGAAGACCAACTGCAAAAAACCATTGATTATTTGGAAAAACTTAGCCTATACTCTTATATAGAGGATATCTCACTAGAAATTGCGACAGCCTTGGAAGCCTCTCAACAATACAAAAAGTCCAACCAGTATTATCAGAAATTATTATGGGCTCAAAATCAAATCCAAGAAGGAGAGTGTCTGTATGAATTCTAAGCAACGTTCGACAGTTGAAGAGAGAAACCAAACGTGAAACACAAAGAGCGGGCCAGTATGGCCGGCTTTTTTTATGTGAAAAAGATGTCGATATCCTCATGAGGTTTGCATGAATTGATGAGAAAGCGGGCAATTTAATTGGTAATGATGTTCGGTGGAGGAGGCGGTCGAATGAAAGGGCTGCATATCTTAATGTGTATATGGCTGCTATGTGCTTTTGTTCCTAATAAAGTAGAGGCACGTACATTAAAACGAGTCGATCTTGAAAAAACGGGACGTGCCTTTTGGGACATGAGAGCGGAACGGAAAAAGATTGCGATCACCTTTGATGATGGACCTCACCCAGTGTATACAAATCAAATATTGGATGTGCTGAAGGAGCATCAAGTGAATGCGAGCTTTTTTGTGATAGGGAGCCGAATCCATGCATATCCGATGATCGCAGAACGGATTGTGGACGAAGGGAATGAACTCGGCAATCATACGATGAATCATACGTATTTTGACCTGTTGTCGTCAAAGGAGATCAAGCGGGAATTAAAAGAATCAGCGGCTCATATCGCTTCACTCCAGCCTGGCGGTCCCTTATTATTTCGCCCTCCTGGTGGACGCTTAACAATGAAATCATTCCGCATTCTGTCAAAGCAAGGGTACGATGTGGTCATGTGGTCCTTTACGCAAGATCCGAAGGACTGGTCAAGACCAGGCGCACATAAAATTGCAAGCCGAATTATTGATCATATTCAAGGCGGCGATATCATCCTTTTACATGATGGCGGGGGAAATCGCAAGCAAACGGTAGAAGCATTAAAGCAGGTGATTTCTGAATTAAAGAAGAGCGGCTATGAATTTGTAAAAGTAAGTGAGCTGCTGCACCATGACAAAGCATATATGCCAGTTCAACTGCAATAGTAATCATTCGTCAAAAACAGTCATTCATTGAAACCAAAAGTCTTGTCGTTTACTATATGAAGAGGGCTTTTGGAGGTGAATGTTGTGAAGAAGTATGTTTTCCTACTTATCCTATTATGTGTTGCTGCTGGGTGCTCAAAGCCAGTACAAGAAAGCGTCATTGCATTTGGTGACAGCAATACAAGAGGATCAAACTGGGACTTTCGAGATTATCCAACATCTGAAAAATGGGTGAATCTCATGAAAAACGTCGAGCGCGGCCAAATTCAAGTGAAGAATGCAGGCATTGGTGGGCAGACGACTGAAGACGCGAAACTGCGCTTTAAGCAGGATATTTTAAAACAGAAACCAACTTACGTTCTCATCATGTTCGGTACGAATGATGCGGCGATTTTAGACGGGAAACATCCCCGAGTGACGAAAAAACGGTTTAAAGAAAATTTAACCTACTTCATTTCTGAAAGTAGAAAAGAAGGCATTGCCCCGATTCTCATGACCTGTGTTCCTGTTGTAGAAGGCGGGAAAAAGGGCTTGTATTATTACTCCAGATATAAGTCATCTTATTTTGCCGGGAGAGGCGGGGCAAGAGCTTGGCAAAACTCTTATAATGACATCACGAGAGAAGTAGCGAAGGATGAGCAGGTGCCGCTTGTCGACAACTGGAAAGCTTTCATCAGAGAAGCTGGTGAAGATAGTGATCATGCCCTGATTCAGTCAGGCTTGATCGACCCTTCTGGCAATCATATGACACCAAAAGGGGCGAGAATTATTTATAACGAAATCAAAGAGCGTGATGTCATCAAACATTTTTAAATGATGGCCATCTGCCTAAACAAGACCATCCATCCTGCATAGTCTAACAGTATATCTTCTTAGAAGGAGGTAACTGATATGTGGGGATGCCCTTATCCTTACCCTGCGTGTTCGCCTTATCCAGCACAAGGAGCAGGAATCGGTTACGCTTTTCTTGTTGTGTTCCTTGTGGTCATTTTAGTCGTAGGCGGAGGGTTATGGTTTTGGAATGAACAGCCTTGCAATTAAGACACCTCTTCTTTTATCAGAAGGGGTGTTTTTTACGGAAAATAGTAGTAAGCCTATAGCGCAAGTGATATAATATCAGTCACCTGAGTTTAAAAAAGGAGAGTGCTCGGGAGGCATGGTTCCTGTGATATGGAATTAAGAGGAAACAGAGAGCATATGCCCGAGCGAACGTCTTTTCATTTCTGTCTCAATTAATTCAATGAAGTCGCGATTTAAGTTCATTTCATTTGCTTTATAATACGATTCTATAAGTAAATCATCTGACAGCTTTTTCATACTAGAAACCCATATGATGGGAAAAACACCTCCCCTGAAAAAGTTGGCATAAAATTTGAGGAAAAGACATATCATCATAGGTTGATCGACTGTCTTTGAAGTACCTTTAATCTACCATGAATGGGAAACAAGAACAATCGTTCTGTTATCCACATGGTTAAGTGGATAACTTGTGGGTAGAGTGTTTATAATTGAATGAAAGCGTGATGAAATATAGGTGGATAATGTGTGTAAAATTATCCACACCTGTTGAAGGTCCTCATCATATGTCGAAAACTTTTTCATTGTATTCGATAGACAGACAAATTGTGATTTGATTCGACACAATCGCTGAAAACCAATGGAAGAAAGGGTGCAAATTGTGCTAAAGAAGTATTTCTTACCGGATGAATTTGTGAAAAGTATTTTCCACATTTCACCGCAAAAATTAAAAGAACGAAATGTAAAAGGAATTATTACTGATCTAGATAACACACTAGTAGAATGGGACCGTCCAAGTGCGACACCGCGCTTAATTGAGTGGTTTCAAGAAATGAAAGATCACGGGATACAAGTGACGATTGTATCGAACAATAATGAAAAAAGGGTCAAGCTTTTTTCTGAACCGGTTCATATCCCGTTTATCTATAAAGCGAGAAAGCCTATGGGAAGAGCCTTTAATAAGGCAGTCGCTGATATGCAATTGAAAAAAGAAGATGTGGTTGTCATTGGGGATCAGCTCATGACAGATGTTCTTGGCGGGAATCGTCATGGCTTCCATACGATTTTGGTCGTTCCTGTTGCTGCCTCGGACGGATTTTTCACAAAGTTTAACAGGCAGATTGAACGCAGAATTTTAGGAGCCTTAAAGCGTAAGGGCCACATTCAGTGGGAGGAAGAGTAATAATGGAAAAGGTTGTTTGTATTGGCTGCGGTGTAGCCATTCAGACGGAAGATAAAGATCAATTAGGATATGCGCCGGCAGCATCTCTATTGAAAGAAGATGTGATCTGTCAGCGCTGTTTTAGGTTAAAGAACTACAATGAAATTCAAGATGTTTCTTTAACAGAAGACGACTTTTTAAATATATTGCACAGCATTGGAGAGACAGATTCTCTCATTGTGAAGGTCGTTGATATTTTTGACTTTAACGGAAGCTGGATCAATGGACTGAGCCGTATTGTCGGTGGTAATCAGATTTTACTTGTCGGCAACAAAGTGGATATTTTACCGAAATCCGTGAAAAAAGATCGTCTGATTCATTGGATGAAACGGGAAGCAAAGGAAAACGGATTAAACCCTATTGATGTTTTCTTAATTAGTGCAAGCAGAGGCCAGGGCGTACCTGAGGTGATGGAAGCGATTGATCATTACCGCGAGGGAAGAAATGTCTATGTTGTCGGCTGTACGAATGTTGGGAAATCAACATTTATCAATCGAATCATCAAAGAAGTATCTGGAGAAGAGAATGTCATTACTACCTCCCAATATCCAGGTACTACACTTGATGCGATTGAAATTCCGCTTGATGATGGGTCTGCTTTATTCGATACGCCGGGCATCATCAACCGACATCAAATGGCACACTATGTCAGCAAAAATGACTTGAAGATTTTAACGCCGAAAAAAGAATTGAAACCGAGAACGTTCCAATTAAATGAAGCACAAACGCTTTATTTTGGCGGACTGGCTCGATTTGATTACGTAAAAGGCGGCAGAACGTCATTTGTCTGCTATATGCCAAATGAGCTGAACATTCACCGTACAAAGCTGGAGAACGCAGATGATTTATATGAAAAACATGCAGGAGAACTGCTGTCACCGCCATCAAAAGAGGGAATAGAAGATTTCCCGCCGCTCGTTCCGCATACCTTTACCATTGATCAGCCAAAAATGGACATCGTCTTTTCAGGTTTAGGCTGGGTCACTGCAAATGATGCGGACAAGCAAATCAAAGTTTATGCGCCAAAAGGCGTTCATGTGTTTATGAGACGTTCGTTAATTTAAATGTTCAAAGGGGGAGAGACCTTGAAACCTTTATACGGAGTAATCGGCAACCCTGTTGGCCACTCAATGTCTCCGGATATTCATAATGCAGCACTAAAGGATGCTGGAATAGATGGACATTATCATGGCTTTCAAGTAGAAAATGATGACCTGAAAGATGCGATTAGCGGCATGAAAGCGTTAGGAATCAGAGGCATTAACGTCACTGTTCCGCACAAGGTAGAAATCATGAAGTACCTTGACAAAATTGATGTGACAGCTGAACGCCTCGGTGCCGTCAATACGGTACGGCGCGAAGGGGATCAGCTCGTTGGGTACAATACAGATGGAGAAGGCTTTCTTCATTCATTGCTTGAAGCCTTGGATCAGCCGTTATCAGAGCTATCATTTCTCTTGATTGGTGCTGGCGGAGCGGCAAGAGCGATTTATACGACAATTGCTCAGTATGCACCGAAGAGCTTTGATATTACGAACCGCACCATTGAAAAAGCTGAAGCTTTAATTGAAACTGCAGAGGGGAAAATCACATCTCATGCAATCACATTAAATACAGCAGAAGAGCGGCTTGGGGAATATGATGTCATCATCCATACGACTTCGATCGGCATGTATCCGAATGTTGAAGAAACCCCGATTTCTTTAGCGAACGCAAAAAAAACAGCGGTCATTTGTGATATTGTGTATAATCCAATAGAAACAAAACTGCTAAGTGAAGCAGCAGGTTTAGGCTTGAAAACAGTAGATGGGGTTGGCATGTTTGTTGGACAAGCAGTAAGAGCCTTTGAACTGTGGACAGGCATTACGCCTGACGCCGGAAAAATGAAGTCAATTGTCATAGAGAAATTAGGAGGAACACCATGTTAAAAGGTAAGCAAAAACGTTTTTTACGTGCACAAGCACATCATTTATCACCTATTTTTCAAGTTGGAAAAGGCGGGGTAAATGACAATATGGTCAAGCAAATTTCCGAGGCGCTTGAAGCAAGAGAACTGTTAAAGGTCAGCGTATTGCAAAATTGCGATGAAGACAAAACGGAAGTTGCGCAAGCACTTGTAAAAGGTGCAAAGGCTGAACTCGTTCAAACGATCGGAAATGTGATTGTCCTTTACAAAGAATCTAAGGAAAATAAACAAATTAAGCTGCCGTAAAGGTGGATGCGATATGAAAAAAATAGGGTTGTTCGGCGGTACGTTTGATCCTCCCCATAATGGGCATTTGCTGATGGCAAGTGAGGTGCGGATTCAAGTTGGGCTTGATGAAATTTGGTTTATCCCAAACCATATGCCTCCTCACAAAACAGGACGGAAACGAGCAGATAGTCATCACCGGATAAATATGGTGGAGGCGGCGATTCAGTCAAATCCGTATTTTCAGCTCGAGCTCATTGAAATGGAGCGGGAGGGTCCGTCTTATACGGTAGATACAGTCAATCTGTTAAAGAAGCGTCATCCAGAAGATCAGTTCTTTTTTATGATAGGAGCGGACATGGTCGAGTATTTGCCAAAATGGCATCGGATCGATGACTTGCTTCAAATGATCACCTTTATTGGGATGAAAAGACCGGGTTACGTTGGAAGTACGGCATATCCTCTTTTATTTGCAGATGTTCCAGCTTTTGATGTATCATCGACATTGATTAGGCAGCGAATAGAGCAGGGAAAACCTGTTGATTATTTGATTCCGAAAGCTGTTGAGCGTTATATAAAGGAGCATCATTTATATGAATCGTGAAGAAGCATTGAACTGTGTCAAAGAGCAGTTAACAGAGCATAGATATACACATACACTTGGAGTCATGGAAACAGCCATTTCATTAGCGGAACGGTTCGGTGCTGATGTGAAAAAAGCAGAGATCGCCGCTATTTTTCATGATTATGCGAAATTTAGACCAAAGGAAGAAATGAAGGGGATTATCGAGCAAGAGAAGATGAACCCTTTATTGCTTGAATATTCGCCCGAGCTTTGGCACGCCCCGGTTGGTGCCTATTTGGTCAAAAAAGAAGCTGGAATTAGCGATCAAGATGTTTTAACAGCCATTGAATTTCATACTTCCGGCAGACCAGACATGACTTTACTTGAAAAAGTCATTTATGTCGCAGATTATATAGAACCAGGACGACATTTCCCTGGTGTCGAAGAAGTAAGGGAGTTAGCAGAACATGATCTAGATCGTGCACTGATCCAATCATTAAAAAACACCATCAGTTTTCTAATGAAAAAGAATCAGCCAGTCTTTCCAGATACGCTTGCTACTTACAACTCGCTTGTGCATAAGAACAACTAAGGAGGAATTTTGGATGGATTCATCATCAATTTTAAACGTCGCAGCAGGAGCATGCGATGATAAACGGGCTGAGGATATTATTGCCCTTAATATGCAAGGAATCTCACTTGTTGCAGATTATTTTCTCATTTGTCACGGGAATTCTGATAAACAAGTGCAAGCCATTGCAAGAGAAGTAAAACATCTTGCAGAGGAAAGTGGAATTGAAGTAAAGAAGATGGAAGGCTTTGATGAAGCAAGATGGGTATTGATTGACCTAGGAGATGTCATTGCCCATGTGTTCCACAAAGAAGAAAGAGGATATTACAATCTAGAAAAGCTTTGGGGAGATGCGCCGAGAGAAACGCTTTCACTTGGCATTAACTCATGATTTATCAAGGGTTTGCAGGTGTGTATGACGAGCTCATGACACATGCACCTTATGATGAATGGGTTCAATGGATCCAGCAGTATATGAAGCCGAATGCTGCCATCATCGATGTAGGCTGTGGAACTGGAGAGATTTCTCTTCGGTTAGCTGAAAAGGGCCACAAGGTCACAGGAATTGACCTCAGTGAAGAAATGCTGGCCTTCGCGCAGCAAAAAGCCCAGGCGAAAAAGCAGTCGATTCAATTTCTACATCAAGATATGAGAGAGGTTACGGGCTTTGAGCAAGCCTTCCAGGCAGCCGTTATTTGCTGTGATTCCTTGAATTACTTAAAAAACGAAAATGACGTCAAAAAAACCTTTAAAAACATGTTTCAGCTTTTAGAGGAAGATGGGGTTTTACTTTTTGATGTTCATACGCCTTATAAAATGGAAGAGGTATTCCCGGGATCGACTTTTGCAGATCAAGATGAAGAGATTAGCTATATTTGGCAGAGCGATAAAGGGGATGACATGTATTCGGTCATTCATTATTTAAGCTTTTTTGTAAAAGATGGAGACATGTATCAGCGTTATGATGAGACGCATGAACAGCGCACATTTCCATTTGAAACATATGCAGCGTTCCTTAAGTCCGCTGGTTTTGAACAAATAGAAGTGACCGCTGATTTTACAAATGAAGCCCCCGGTGAATTCGCCGAAAGATATTTTATCTCAGCTAAGAAACCAAAAACCATCGTTTAATAGAACGATGGTTTTTTAAAACCCTTTTTTCGCTTGTTGCAAAGATAATTAATTTCTGCGATCATCAGTGAACACACTTGGTGGATATTGATGCGCAACTGCTTCAAGATCTTCATCGAATTTTTCATGGGTGTTTTGAAAGAGGCGGTGAAACATATCTTGCACACCTGCTTCAAGTGCTTTAATGCCTTCACCAGTGACCCCGCCTTTCACACATACTTTGTCTTGCAGTGTCGGAAGGGTATAGACTCTTTTCTCAATCAAACGGCCAAGTCCAACAAGCATATCTTCTGATAAGGTGGTGGCTTCTTCTTTAGAAATATCCGTTTCTTCTACGGCCGCTTCAATCATTTTCTGAACGAGAAAACTGATAAAAGCAGGTCCGCAGCTGACAATATCGGAAGCCGCTCTTGTAATCGAATGGTGGATCTCGATTGGTGTTGAAATGCACGAAGCTAACTGTCTTAACGCTGTTTTCGTCACGGCATTGCATGATGAACCAAAAGTTAAAAGTGATGCGCCTGATAATGCGCGGTTTGTAATGCTTGGAATCAGCCTGGCTGTTTGACAAGGAACGATATCCTGAAGCTGTTCAGGATGAACCGGACTTGTAATGATGACAATGGTTTGCTGCTCCGTTAAAAGAGGACTCAGCTCTTTTAAAAGTGGATAAATATCAAGTGGTTTGACACAAACAAAAATGAAATCTTTATTCGTGACAGCCCCTGAAAGCTGTTTCGTTACTTCAAGCTCTGGATGGTTCTTTTTGATATTGAACGCTTTTTCAATGGTTCGGTTTGTAATGGTGATCGATGAGGGATTGACTGCCTTTGATTCAATAAATGCCTCAGTAAGTATGGTACCCATGTTTCCTGTACCGATTAACCCTATATTCAAACGTTCTCCCTCCTTAGACGCATAGGATCTGTTATCTTCTAAACAGTATGTCGAGCAGTAAAAAAATATGATTGAAAGAAGCGTGAGTAAGTGAAACGACTCATTCCGATAAAAAAATACAGTCTTTATATTGCAGCTGGGCTCATGGTTGTGATGATCATCGGTTTCTTCTTTTTCACTGGAAAAGGGGAGGGCAGCAGAGAACCAAATGTATTGAAGGGAGATAAAGACATACAAGTCACATTAGAAGCCAAACAAGAAAAGACAGAAAAAGAGCCATCGACGATTTTTGTAGAAGTCAAAGGAGCTGTAAGAAAGCCAGGTGTTTATACGTTTCAATCTGATGCTCGGGTAGAAGAAGCGATTCGAAGGGCAGGAGGCTTTACTAGCAAAGCAGACTCGATTGAAATCAACCAAGCAGCAAAATTAGAGGATGGTATGATGATTTATGTTCGGAAGCAGGGGGAAGCGGAAAGAGAAACGCAAACAGCATCAGATGACGCATCAATGGACGTTGAAAAGAGTGAGGGTGTAAATGTCAATCAGGCCGATGCAGCCGAATTGCAAACCATTAACGGCATAGGACCAGCTAAAGCCGAAGCTATTATTACGTATAGAGAGGAACACGGAGATTTTCAACAAATTGAAGACTTGCGGAACATTTCAGGTTTTGGGGAAAAGACGATTGAACGGCTGAAAAGTCAATTGACCGTGAAGTAGAATTGACGGTATAGAAGAAAGGCATGTACACTTAATATCAACCATCATTCTGGAGGGATCAGCTCGTGGAGAGAATTTCATGGAATCAATATTTTATGGCACAAAGTCATTTGCTTGCTTTACGAAGCACCTGTGAGCGGTTAGCTGTTGGGGCAACCATCGTAAGGGACAAGCGCATCATTGCAGGGGGATATAATGGCTCCATTGCCGGTGATGTTCATTGTGCGGATGTAGGGTGCTATGTCATTGATCATCACTGTGTTCGCACCATCCATGCGGAAATGAATGCTATTTTACAATGTGCCAAATTTGGAGCACCTACAGCTGATGCTGAAATATATGTCACACATTTTCCTTGTTTACAGTGCTGTAAAGCCATCATTCAAGCGGGTATACGGACAGTGTACTATGCAAAGGATTATAAAAATCATCCATATGCCGTTGATTTATTCGAGCAGGCGGGTGTTCAAACGGAGCAAGTTGAATTAGAAGAAATGATTATCGACTTAAAAAATCAAGAAAAATTGGCCTTTGTTGCAGATTTAATTGGGAAGCTGAGTGAATCAGGACTTAGCGAAACAGAAATTCGCGATATGCATGAGAAGGCGAATCAATTATTTACTTCCTATGTTTAAATATTTGCCGTTTGGGGCAATTTCAGCAGCTGTTGGAATTGCTCTGGCTGCATATCATCTTCATATATATTTCCTTCTCTTTCTTCTCATCATATTACTTCTCAGCCTACTGAAAAAAATGCCTCAGCTCTTTTTAATGGCCAGCCTATGCGGGGCTGTCTATATACTTATTTTTATGGTTCATGAGTCTCTTGAAACGGAGCTACCCGTTCAAGAAAAATTCCTATCTGATTCCGTTGTGATTGAAAGCATTCCGAAAACAGATGGCAATCGTTTTTCAGCGACTGTATCGACAGACCATGAACGACTAGCCACTTTTTATACAATTCAAACAGAGCGTGAAAAAGAGGCATTAAAAGAGGTAGAACCTGGTATGAGCTGTCACATGACAGGTGATGTTCGCCCAGCAAAACACGCCACCATTCCTAACGGGTTTCAATACGATCAATTTTTAAAAACAAAAGGCATTGACGCTATTTTTCTGCCGCAGTCGATCAAAAACTGTACAAAAAAAGGCGGTTCTTCCTACTATCTTCAAGCGATGAGGCAAAAGGGTTTGACATTTTTAGAGGACCATGTGCCAAAACACTCTGTTGGCATTGTACAGGCACTTATTTTTGGCGATCGTGAGTTGATAGAACCTGACACATTAAGAGATTATCAAATGCTCGGTATTATTCATTTACTAGCGATCTCAGGACTGCATGTGCAAGCGCTTCTTGCATGTTTATTTTGGTGTCTCCTTCGTGTGGGTGTGACAAGAGAGACAGCGCGTATTCTTCTATTATGCTTTCTTCCTGTTTATGCTTGTTTGACAGGTGCTGCACCATCTGTGTTAAGAGCTTGTCTCATGGCAGGAATCTATTTAGTGATGACTAGTCTGCCAAAAGAATTGAAACAGCCTTCTGCTGTGGTATTAAGTGCAACGTTTTTACTCTTATTAGCGATTCATCCTCTTTATTTATTTGATATCGGATTTCAGCTTTCCTTCGTGGTGACGTTTTTTATTTTGTTATCGTCTAGGATTTTATCAAAAGCAAAAAGTTCGGTCATGCAATTATTACTGATTTCCTTTATTGCACAGCTTGCTTCGCTCCCTGTTCTTTTATATCATTTTCATCAATTCTCTTTACTGAGCGTTCCTTTGAACATGATATTTGTTCCTTTTTATACGACGATCGTCATGCCACTATCCTTACTCTTTTTTCTTTTGACGATCGTTTATCTTCCGCTTGGACAAACATTGTTTCAACTGCTTGATTCGGTGATCCAGCTTAGTCATCAATTGTCAGCCTATATGGCTGTTTTTGATGGATTCAACTTGATTTTTATGAAGTCAATTTGGTGGCATATTGTTCTTGAGGTGAGTGCCTTAATTGTTCTGTTAGTTGTGATGGAGTGCAAAACGTCTGTGAAGTCCTATGCTGTGCCGCTCCTTTTTCTCATTGGTGTCTTGAGTGTTCACTATTTCACCCCGAATTTTTTCGAAAAAGGGGAAGTGACGATGCTGGATGTAGGACAGGGGGATAGTTTGTTTATTCAGCTGCCCTATCGAAAGGGGCACCTGCTTGTGGATACGGGAGGCAGACTTTCTTTTGAAGAAGAACCGTGGAAAAAAAGACGAAAAGTGTCTACGATCGGTGATCAAACGCTGATCCCGTTTTTGCATTCTAAAGGAATAGCGAAACTTGATGTCCTTATTCTGACGCATGCGGATCAAGACCATATGGGAGAAGCAGTTCGGTTAATCAAGCGAAATAAAGTAAAGCGGCTGGCCATTCCAAAAGGCTTTGCACGGAGTCCAGAGGATGCGGAGCTGTTAAAAGAAGCAGCTGATCAAGGGATCATGATTGATGAATTAGAGAGAGGAGATCAGCTTCAGATTGGAGAGCAAATATTTGACGTTCTTCATCCGTCTCGTGATCGAGTGACAACTAAGAATAATGATTCACTTGTTTTGACATGTACTTTAGGCGGGAAGCGGTTTATGCTCACTGGAGACCTTGAACAAGAAGGAGAGCGAGACATTATAGAAGCCTTTCCTCATCTGCGGGCAGATATCTTAAAGGTTGGACATCACGGGAGTAAAGGGTCAACAAGCGAAGAATGGCTTCAGCATCTCAAGCCCTCACATGCACTCATTTCAGCAGGTGAACGCAATCGTTATCAGCATCCACATCAGGAAGTCTTGAAAAAATTAAAGGACCAGCAAATGAAGGTGTATCGTACAGATACCGACGGGAGCGTGACGTATGAATTTCTCGATGAGGAAGGAACGTTTTACACTCACCCTCCATATGATATCTTACAAACTCAATAAAAAAACTGCCAAAACGGCAGTCATGTAACCTTCATGAAGTTAAGATCCAACGAGGTGTATAATAGTTGCCAAAATAAACATTGAGGCGAAAAATCCGAATGTGACGATAAAACCAACGGCTGAGTCGGTCACATCATTCCGCTTGCTTTGAACATTTTTTTCAAATTCATTCATTTTCATCCCTCCTGGCTAATTTTAGTATACTTGAACTCATTTGGAATTGCTAGAAGGTAAAGTAACCGTTTTCCATTTTCATGATCATTTTATGAATATCGTCTGACAGCAGGCTGACCCGGGAGCTTGCGCCGGACGTTTACTATAAATGAGGAGGCGGCACTTTCAGCTTCCTCTTTACTAATGTCTTCACACACTTTAGGATAGAGGAGGAAGTGAAAGAGAGGGATTCAATTGATGGTCTTTGATGTATGGAACAATTTAAAACGAGGGGATATCCATCCCGTTTATTGCTTATATGGGAAAGAAACATATTTACTGCAAGAAACCGCCGCTAAATTGAGACAAGCTGTAGTAGACGAGGAAACGAAAGATTTTAATTACTCCATCTTCGATATGGAAGAGGTGCCGCTTGAACAGGCTGTGACGGATGCAGAAACATTTCCGTTTATGGGAGAAAGACGTCTCGTCGTGATCAAGAATCCTTATTTTCTTACAGCTGAAAAGAAAAAGGAAAAGATCGAGCATGAGCTTTCGTTATTAGAAGCATATTTAGAAAAGCCAGCGCCCTATACCATTCTCGTGTTATTAGCACCGTATGAAAAGCTGGATGAGCGTAAAAAAATCACCAAATTGCTAAAAAAGAAAGCTGCTGTTGTTGAGGCGAAAGAATTAAACCCAAAAGAAACAACTGATTTCACCATCACACTGGTGAAGACAGAAGGAAAGATGATTACATCTGAAGCGGCTGAGCAGCTTGTGATGTTATGCGGCGGAAGTCTATCCTCTCTATTCCAAGAGGTTCGGAAGCTAAGTACATATATTGGAGAGCGGGAAGAAATTGAGTTAGCAGATGTCAATCAGCTCGTTGCAAGAAGCTTGGAGCAAAATATTTTCGAGCTGATTAATCAAATCGTAAACAGACGCCGCTCTGAGGCCATGCAGATGTTTTATGACCTCTTGAAGCAAAATGAGGAACCCATTAAAATATTAGCACTTATTTCAACTCAATTTCGATTGATTTTGCAGACGAAGTATTTCGCTCAGCAAGGATATGGACAAAAACAAATTGCTTCAAATCTAAAAGTCCACCCATTCCGGGTCAAACTTGCCATGGATCAGGCAAGACTGTTTTCAGAAGAAGAGCTCAAGCAGATCGTCAAAGAGCTTTCAACGATTGATTATGAAATGAAAACGGGTAAAAAGGACAAGCAGCTGCTGTTAGAATTGTTCCTGCTTCGATTGTTAGGCGCTTGAACATAAAAAAACGACCTTCTAAAAAGAGGGTCGTTTTTGTTTAGATGTATAATTGCCAGTCTGTCCTTAGGCTCGGCCGGTCAGGACGGACGTACAGTTAAACAGGTGCCTCATTACTGAGGCGTTGCAAGCATTATGCAGAAAGTCCGTTTACTTGTTTAGCAAGTCTTGATTTGTAACGCGCAGCTGCGTTTTTGTGTACAAGACCAGTTTTAACGGCTTTGTCAATGCGTTTTGCAGCAGAAGCAAGAGCAGCTTTTGCTTGCTCAGCATCGTTGTTAGCTACAGAAACTTCAACTTGTTTAATCGCAGTACGCATCGCAGACTTGATTGTTACGTTATGTGCACGGCGTTCGTTATTCGTTTTTGTACGTTTGATCGCTGATTTAATATTTGGCATGTGTTTCACCTCCTAAGATACAACCTAAACACAATTGTCTTAAGGTTAAATCTTCACAATAGAACAAATTGTATTCTATCAAACACACCTTTAGAATGCAATATAAATGTAAAGTATTTTTCATTGATGACGTGCTCGAATGTTTCTTTCAAGAGATGGAAAGACTACTGTTAATTACTTGGTGGAAGGAGTCTTTTTATGGAGAAACAGAAGCTCGATTTAAGCGTTTATCAAATCCGGACAGACCTCGCTGTTGAAACAAAAGAGATACTAGAACAAGAGAACGATCCGAATGTCGTCAAAAAGGACGGGATCCAAGGGATCGTCGAAAAAGAAAAAGATGAGCAAGGCATCCGCATCCGTACTGTAGAAATCACGAAAGAAGGGGAGGAGCTGACCGGCAAAAAGGCAGGGACATACTTGACGTTTGAAGCGCAAGGCATTCGGGAGAAAGACTCTGAGATGCAAGAAAAAGTCGTCCAAGTCTTTGCCCGTCATTTTGCTCAGTTTTTAAAAGACAGAGGCATTCAGGCAGATGCGAGCTGCCTTGTAGTAGGACTGGGAAACTGGAATGTCACACCAGATGCACTAGGTCCTCTCACAGTCGAAAACCTGCTTGTGACCCGTCATCTCTTTGAATTACAGCCGGAAAATGTTCAGGAAGGCTATCGCCCAGTTTCCTCTTTGTCACCAGGTGTGATGGGACTGACCGGTATTGAAACAAGTGACATTATCCAAGGTGTGATTGAGCGGTCTAAACCTGATTTTGTCATTGCTGTCGACGCCCTTGCTGCTCGTGCGGTGGAACGAGTGAATACAACCATTCAAATTTCTGATACAGGTATCCATCCCGGTTCTGGTGTAGGGAATAAGCGAAAAGAATTAAGTAAAGAAACATTGGGCATCCCAGTAATTGCAATTGGCGTTCCGACAGTGGTGGATGCAGTAACGATTGCTAGTGACACAATTGATTATGTCTTAAAGCATTTTGGTAGAGAACTAAAAGATGATAGACCATCCCGCTCTCTTGTGCCGGCTGGTTTGACATTCGGGAAGAAAAAAGTGCTTAACGAAGAAGACTTGCCAGATGAGGAAACACGTCAATCATTCTTAGGCATCGTAGGAACCCTTCCAGAAGAAGAGAAAAGGCAGCTAATCCATGAAGTGCTTGCGCCGCTCGGACAAAATTTAATGGTCACGCCTAAAGAAGTCGATACATTCATTGATGATATGGCAAACGTACTTGCCAACGGATTAAACACAGCGCTTCATCAAAAAATCACTCAAGATAACAAGGGTTCATATAATCATTAATCGGTTCTACTTTCTCTAGCTCGCTCATAGTGTAATTACTAGAAAGCGTGCTGGAGGGAGTAAATCATGAAAAAAAGACCCCGCCGTCCTCGACAGTTGGTCGTTGCGATTAATGGAACGAAAGTAGTCAAAAGTATTTTCTTATTTATTGCCGCTCTTGTTGTGGTGTTTGTGATGTCAGGGGCTTTAACATCTTTAAAACCTGAGCTGAGGCCGCAAGCCTCGTTATATGGTGTAGCAGATGAGCTCTCTGGCGCATTTTTTGCCACATTAATGGGCATGGAAAACCAATATTTCGCCTCAGCAGTTCCAGAAGCTCAAAAAGGATTTCATTTCTCTGGGCTGTCACTGAAGCTTGCAACCAGTATTAATTTAGAAGACCCGCGTAGTTTTCTAGGAAGAGAACTTCCAGGCTTTGAACATTTTGATACAAAAATCATCTTAGCGGGTGAAGGCACAGACTATACCAACATGCCAATGGAATCGCCGCCTCCGAGTGAAGTGATCCAAGATGAAAAAGAAGCAAATTTAGCTGAACTGGACAAGCTCGATGAAGATGGGCCGAAAAAGCCTGCCAAAGAACCGGACCGGTCAACAGGAAAACGAAAAGCTGTGTACATTTATCACACACATAATACGGAATCATATTTACCATTTTTAAAAGGAGAAACGAACCCAAATAATGCACGGCACTCAAAAGTGAATGTTACCCTTGTCGGCGACATGTTTGGAAAGGCGCTTGATCAGCAAGGAATCGGCAATACAGTCGACAAAACGGAAATTGAAAAAAGACTCGTGAAAAAAGGATTAAAGTATCCGCAGTCTTATAATGAATCAAGATTGGTCGTGAAAGAAGCCTTAGCGAAAAATGATGACCTCGATTATTTAATTGATATTCACCGGGACTCAAGAAGAAAGAAAGATACGACTGTCGAAATCAAAGGGAAGAAATATGCGAGAATTGCGTTTGTTGTAGGGAAGAAGAATCAAAGCTATGAGAAAAACTTAAAGCTTGCGACAGAGTTCCACCATTTGATGGAGAAAAAATATAAAGGTCTTAGTGTCGGCGTGTTTGCCAAAGGAGAAATTGGCGATAATGGAATCTATAATCAAGATTTATCTGACAAAGCCCTTCTTTTAGAATTTGGCGGAGTAGATAATAATATGGAAGAATTGAGAAATGCATCCAATGCAGCAGCTGATGTATTCAGCGACATTTTCTGGGACGCAGAAAAGGTGGACGGCAAAGCAAAGGGTGAGAAAAAACGCTCTTAAGGTGGTGACGGGTATGGGCTCATTTATTGGAAAAACCATTATTTTAGGATTGGTCTTGCTGTTTGGTGTCTTTTTAGGAATGCAGCAAGCGAATAATGGCATGCTGCAAATGAAGGGCTACCATGATCCGCAATTAAAAGGAGCTTTCTCCATTCAAATGAACGACGATGAAGAAAAGGAAGCTTCTATCTTAGGAACGGCTGTTACAGAAAAGGATCTTGCCGAAAAACAAAAGCAGCTCGAGGAAATAGAAGGCTTTAATGCCTTTTCCAAAGCAGGAAAAGCCCTGTCTGATGGTATGACAAATGCAGCCCGTTCTCTTTATGATTGGGTGAATGGGAAATAAACGAATTTCATGAGATATCACCCTTTTAATCAAAGCCGCTGACCGATAAGCGGCTTTTCTTGATTTCGATTGAATCTTTACAGCCCTATTGATATAATCTAACCTAGCGCAACCCGCGTTTTATAGTAGGAGTGATAGATTGTGACAGATAAAGAAAAACGATTAGAACGGCAATCAAGAATTCGAAATTTCTCCATTATCGCCCATATTGACCATGGGAAATCCACATTGGCGGACCGTATTTTGGAAAAAACAGCGGCGATTACTCAACGGGAAATGAAAGAACAATTACTTGATTCCATGGATTTAGAGCGTGAACGCGGCATAACGATTAAACTAAACTCTGTCCAGCTGAAGTATAAGGCGAAGGATGGAGAAGAATATATCATGCACCTGATTGATACACCAGGGCATGTCGACTTCACCTATGAGGTATCTCGAAGCCTAGCTGCCTGTGAGGGTGCGATTCTCGTAGTAGATGCAGCACAAGGAATTGAAGCACAGACACTTGCGAACGTTTATTTAGCTCTTGATAACAACTTAGAAATTCTTCCGATTATCAATAAAATCGATCTGCCGAGTGCAGAGCCTGAGCGTGTAAGAGAAGAAATTGAAGATGTCATCGGGTTGGATGCGTCTGAAGCTGTTCTCACCTCTGCTAAGGCGGGTATTGGAATCGAGGATATTTTAGAACAAATCGTTGAAAAGGTGCCAGCACCTGCTGGAGATCCAGAAGCACCACTTCAAGCCCTTATTTTTGATTCTCTTTACGATGCGTATCGCGGCGTTATTGCGTACATACGAATTGTTGAAGGAACCGTCAGACCTGGTCAGAAAATTAAAATGATGGCGACGGGGAAAGAATTTGAAGTTCTTGAAGTCGGCGTATTCACACCAAAAGCCATGCCAACAGATGAACTCACAGTTGGAGATGTTGGCTACTTAACCGCTGCGATTAAAAATGTCGGTGATACACGTGTAGGGGATACGATCACAAGTGCGGAAAACCCTGCGAAAGAAGCGCTGCCAGGATACAGAAAGCTAAACCCAATGGTATACTGCGGACTTTATCCGATTGATACAGCGAAATACAACGACTTACGTGAAGCGTTAGAAAAGCTTGAATTAAATGATTCTTCACTTCAATATGAGGCAGAGACATCCCAAGCACTTGGCTTCGGTTTCCGCTGCGGCTTCCTTGGAATGCTTCATATGGAAATCATCCAAGAACGGATTGAACGTGAATTTAAAATTGATCTGATTACGACAGCGCCAAGTGTTATTTATGATGTATATATGACAGATGGAGAAAAAATCGTCGTAGATAACCCGTCCAATCTGCCTGATCCGCAAAAGATTGAGCGAATTGAAGAACCATATGTAAAAGCAACAATGATGGTGCCGAACGATTATGTAGGCTCTGTGATGGAGCTTTGCCAAGGAAAGCGCGGAAATTTCATCGATATGCAGTATCTTGATGCGAACCGTGTGAGCATTGTGTACGAAATTCCTTTGGCAGAGATCGTATACGAATTCTTTGATCAGCTAAAGTCTAACACAAAAGGCTACGCGTCCTTTGATTATGAGCTGATTGGCTATCGTCCATCGACGCTGGTGAAGATGGATATCATGCTGAATGGCGAAAAAATCGATGCCCTTTCCTTTATTGTTCACCGCGATTATGCATATGAACGAGGCAAGATCATTGTAGAAAAGCTAAAAGAACTGATTCCACGCCAGCACTTTGAAGTGCCAGTTCAAGCAGCAATCGGTCAAAAAATCGTTGCTCGTTCCACCATTAAAGCGATGCGTAAAAACGTACTTGCCAAATGTTATGGTGGAGACATTTCCCGGAAAAGAAAGCTTCTTGAGAAGCAAAAAGAAGGGAAAAAGCGCATGAAGCAAGTGGGCTCTGTTGAAGTCCCGCAAGAAGCATTTATGGCCGTGCTGAAGATGGATGACAGCACACCGAAAAAATAACATCCTCAAGGCTGCTTGCTTTACAATGTTCGCCTTGACGTTTATAGTCGATAACAAACAAAGGCGCCGCAGCGATAAACTGCGGCTCTTTACCTGTAAAGAAGGTGTCATCAAATGAAAGCAGCATACATTCACATTCCATTTTGTGAGCACATTTGCCACTATTGTGATTTCAATAAATTTTTCATTAAAACGCAGCCAGTCGATGAATACTTAGCGGCTCTTGAAAAAGAGATGCAGCATACGATCGAACAAAAGGGCGAGCAGGAACTCAAGACGATTTTTATTGGCGGGGGAACCCCGACATCACTGACTGTCAGCCAGCTAGACAAGCTCATGAACAGCATTCATCGTGTATTAAAGCCGACAAAAAACCTGATTGAATTTGCAGTGGAAGCGAACCCAGATGAATTATCACTCGAGAAGCTGCATGTGTTAAAAGAAGCCGGTGTCAATCGGCTGAGTTTTGGTGTTCAAACTTTTGAAGACGATTTGCTCAAAAAAATCGGACGAGTTCATCAAAAAAAGGATGTCCTTACGTCTTTTGAGCGAGCTCGAGCGGTTGGATTTGACAATATTAGCCTCGATCTCATGTTTGGCTTGCCGCATCAAGAAAAGCATCATGTGATGAATTCACTTGAGACGGCTTTCTCGCTGGGGGCAGAGCATTATTCGGTTTACTCACTCATCGTCGAGCCGAAAACCGTTTTTTACAACTTAATGCAAAAGGGAAAACTTCATTTACCGCCACAAGAACGTGAGGCTGAAATGTATGAGCTTGTGATGGATGAAATGGAGCGCCATGGATTAAAGCAGTACGAAATTAGCAATTACGCCAAACCTGGCTTTGAAAGCCAGCATAACCTGACCTATTGGAGCAATGAAGATTACTTCGGTTTTGGTGCAGGCGCACACGGGTATGTAGATGGCGTCCGAAATGTGAACGCAGGGCCGGTGAAACATTATTTGGAGCTGATTGACCAAACAGGATTCCCGTATAAGGAAACACATCAGGTCACAAAAGCAGAGCAAATAGAAGAAGAAATGTTTTTAGGTCTTCGAAAGATCGAAGGAGTGAAAAGTGCTGATTTCCAAGCAAAATATGGTACTGCACCAGGAGCACTTTTTCCCACTGTTCTTGAAGAATTAGAAGAAAAAGGCCTCATTGTAAAAGATGACATTGGGATCCGTTTAACAAGAAAAGGAAAATTGTTAGGGAATGAAGTATTTCAAGCGTTTCTCGGTGAGTTATAATTGACATTTTAATTTGAGTTTGGTAATTTTGTTTATACAATTAGCACTCGTTGAAAGAGAGTGCTAACAGGGGTGATGATGATGTTAACAAATCGTCAGCTTTTGATTCTGCAAGTCATCATTAATGACTTTATTCGTTCGGCGCAGCCAGTTGGATCAAGGACTCTTTCTAAAAAAGAAGACATTACATTCAGCTCTGCGACGATTAGAAACGAAATGGCTGATTTGGAGGAACTTGGTTTTATTGAAAAGACCCATTCTTCATCAGGAAGAATTCCTTCCGAAAAAGGATATCGTTATTATGTAGATCATTTGCTCTCTCCGCGAAAACTGTCGTCTAAAGAGCTTGTGCTCATCCAATCGGCCTTTCAGGAGAAAATTTTTGAGCTGGAAAAAACAGTTCAAAAATCGGCGGAAATTTTATCAGATCTCACAAACTATACATCGATTGTGCTTGGTCCAAAGCTAAGTGAAAATCGATTAAAGCAAATTCAGCTTGTCCCTGTTCAGCCGAACAAAGCAGTGGCAATCATGATTACAGACAGCGGACATGTTGAAAACAAAACCATTACCTTCTCTGAGCATCTCGATGTCTCCGATATTGAGAAGCTGATGAATATTTTAAACAGCCGCCTAGCCGGAGTCCCGATGGATCAGCTGAAGGACAGAATGTATAAAGAAGTTGTGATGCTTCTTCGCACGCATTTAAAAGATTATGATCATATTTTAGATGCGCTCGGCAATACATTTACATCGACTCAAAATGAATCAAAACTTTTCTTTGGCGGGAAGATTAATATGTTGAATCAGCCGGAGTTTCATGACATTGACCGCATTCGTTCACTCATGATGCTTATTGAGCAAAAGAATGATGTCATGCAGCTGTTTCATCCAAATCAGCAAGGAATCACCATTAAAATCGGTTCAGAAAACAATTTGGAAGCGATGGAGAATTGCAGCTTAATCACAGCCACTTATTCGATTGATCAAAAATCACTCGGTTCCATTGCTGTCATCGGTCCAACCCGTATGGATTATGGCAGGGTTGTCAGTCTCTTGCATCATGTATCAAAAGACTTGTCAAACGCACTTTCCAATTTGTATGATGAGTAGGGTGATAAAAGATAGGGGCATAGCCCCTTCGTATTTTTGAATCTTTTGAGGGAGGTGAACACAATGTCAGAAGAAAAACAGACACCTGAGCAAGAAGCAGAGGTTGAAGCACAAGAAGAAGCAGTTCAAGCAGATAATGAGGAAGTAACACATGATGAACAGTCTGCCTTCCAAGAAAAAATCGATGAATTGCAACAGCTTCTAGATGAAAAAGAAAACAAAATTCTGCGTGTTCAAGCAGATTTTGAAAACTATAAACGCCGTGCTCGAACTGAAGTGGAGACCGTGCAAAAATATCGTTCTCAACATGTTGTCAGTGATCTTCTCCCAGCTCTTGATAACTTTGAAAGAGCGCTTGGAATTGATCCAGACAATGAGCAGACGAAAAGTTTGTTAGAAGGAATGCAAATGGTTTACCGCCAGCTGGTAGAAGCGTTGAAAAATGAAGGCGTTGAACCAATTGAAGCTGTCGGCAAAGAGTTCGATCCAAACCTTCATCAAGCCGTCATGCAAGTTGAAGATGAAAACTACGATTCAAATATCGTTGTAGAAGAATTGCAAAAGGGCTATAAACTCAAAGATCGAGTTATTCGTCCATCAATGGTAAAAGTAAATCAA
Source organism: Bacillus sp. G1(2015b) (assembly GCF_001482475.1). Classification (NCBI taxonomy): domain Bacteria; kingdom Bacillati; phylum Bacillota; class Bacilli; order Caryophanales; family Bacillaceae; genus Bacillus; species Bacillus sp. G1(2015b). The sequence continues at coordinate 153,049 of NZ_LKIC01000031.1, forward strand.
TAACTACATAATGGGAGGTCATCGAATATGAGTAAAATCATTGGGATTGACTTAGGAACAACAAACTCATGTGTTGCAGTACTTGAAGGCGGCGAGCCAAAAGTCATTGCAAACGCTGAAGGAGCACGTACAACACCATCTGTTGTCGCTTTTAAAAACGGAGAGCGCCAAGTGGGTGAAGTAGCAAAACGTCAATCAATTACAAACCCAAACACGATCATGTCTGTTAAAAGACATATGGGTACAGATTATAAAGTAGAAGTTGAAGGCAAGAACTATACACCGCAGGAAATCTCTGCAATCATTCTTCAACACCTTAAATCTTACGCTGAAAGCTATCTTGGTGAAGAAGTAACAAAAGCTGTTATCACAGTTCCTGCTTACTTCAACGATGCAGAACGTCAAGCAACAAAAGATGCTGGTAAAATTGCAGGTCTTGAAGTAGAACGTATCATCAACGAACCAACAGCAGCTGCACTTGCGTATGGTTTAGATAAAACAGATGAAGATCAAACGATCCTTGTATACGACCTTGGCGGCGGTACATTTGACGTGTCAGTTCTTGAACTTGGAGACGGCGTCTTTGAAGTGCGCTCAACTGCTGGGGACAACCGTCTAGGTGGAGACGATTTTGACCAAGTCATCATTGATCACCTAGTGGCAGAATTCAAAAAAGAAAATGGCATTGATCTTTCTAAAGATAAAATGGCGCTTCAGCGTTTAAAAGATGCTGCTGAAAAAGCGAAAAAAGATCTTTCAGGTGTATCTTCTACACAAATTTCACTGCCATTTATCACAGCTGGAGAAGCAGGACCTCTTCACCTTGAATTAACGTTAACGCGTGCTAAATTCGAAGAGCTTTCTGCAGATCTTGTAGAGCGTACAATGACACCAGTACGTCAATCACTGAAAGATGCTGGTTTATCTGCTAGCGAGATTGATAAAGTCATCCTTGTAGGTGGATCAACTCGTATTCCTGCAGTACAAGAAGCAATCAAAAAAGAAACAGGCAAAGAGCCTCATAAAGGTGTAAACCCTGATGAAGTTGTTGCACTTGGTGCAGCGATTCAAGGTGGAGTTATCACAGGAGATGTCAAAGACGTTGTTCTTCTTGACGTAACACCACTTTCTTTAGGAATTGAAACAATGGGCGGCGTGTTCACGAAGCTGATTGAACGTAATACAACAATTCCAACAAGTAAATCTCAAGTATTCTCAACGGCTGCTGACAACCAAACAGCTGTAGATATCCATGTCTTGCAAGGTGAGCGCCCAATGGCTGCAGATAACAAAACATTAGGCCGCTTCCAATTGACTGATATCCCGCCAGCACCACGCGGCGTACCACAAATTGAAGTATCATTTGATATCGATAAAAACGGTATTGTCAACGTACGTGCGAAAGATATGGGTACAGGCAAAGAGCAAAACATCACAATCAAATCTTCTTCAGGTCTTTCTGATGATGAGATCGAAAAAATGGTCAAAGAAGCAGAAGAAAATGCTGAAGCAGATGCGAAGAAAAAAGAAGAAATCGAAGTGCGCAACGAAGCAGATCAATTAGTGTTTACAACTGAAAAAACATTAAAAGATCTAGAAGGCAAAATCGATGAAGAGCAAGTGAAAAAAGCAAACGACGCGAAAGATGCACTAAAAGCTGCGATCGAAAAAGGCGAGTTTGAAGACATCAAAGCGAAAAAAGATGAGCTGCAAACAATCGTTCAAGAATTAACGACAAAGCTCTATGAAGAAGCTGCAAAACAAGCACAAGCTCAGCAAGAAGGCGCTGAAGGTGCTCAAAAAGCAGATGACAATGTAGTGGATGCAGAATACGAAGAAGTAAACGACGATCAAGAGAAAAAATAATCACCTTTACTTTTGAAAAAGACTGCTGAAACGTACTCGTCAGAAAGTCAAAGTCAGGATCTCTTGGCTTTGACTTTTTTTCTTTTCAACGATGAAAGGAATTGAAAAAAGTTAAATCAAAATGATACAATCGTATTTATGTGAGAAAATCGGGAGTGTGAAGAGATGAGTAAGCGTGATTACTATGAAGTGCTTGGCGTAAGTAAGAGCGCCTCAAAGGACGAAATCAAAAAGGCATACCGCAAGCTTTCAAAAAAGTATCACCCTGATATTAATAAAGAAGCTGGCTCAGATGAGAAATTCAAAGAAGTAAAAGAAGCCTATGAAACCCTTTCTGATGATCAAAAACGTTCGCATTATGACCAGTTCGGTCATACCGATCCAAACCAAGGCTTTGGCGGCGGCGGTTTTGGTGGAGGAGGAGACTTTGGCGGCTTCGGCGGCTTTGATGACATCTTCTCTAGTATTTTTGGCGGCGGAGCGAGAAGAAGAGATCCAAATGCACCGCGCCAAGGAGCGGACCTGCAATATACAATGACGCTTTCATTCGAAGAAGCGGCATTTGGAAAAGAAGCAACGATTGAAATCCCTCGTGAAGAATCTTGTGAAACATGTCATGGATCAGGTGCAAAGCCTGGTACGCAGGCGAAAACTTGTTCACATTGCGGAGGATCGGGTCAATTAAATGTTGAACAGTCAACCCCATTTGGTAAAGTGGTCAACCGCAGAGTATGTAACTACTGTAGCGGAACAGGGAAACAAATTGATCATAAATGTTCAACATGCGGCGGATCTGGCAAAGTGCGTAAGCGTAAGAAAATTAACGTGACGATCCCTGCAGGTGTTGATGATGGTCAGCAGCTCAGAGTATCTGGTCAAGGTGAACCAGGTGTAAATGGAGGACCTCCAGGCGATCTATTCGTTGTATTCCATGTGCGTGCGCATGAATTCTTCGAACGTGATGGAGATGACATTTACTGCGAGATGCCGCTCACCTTTGCCCAAGCTGCATTAGGTGACGAAATTGAAGTGCCGACATTACACGGAAAAGTAAAATTAAAAGTTCCTGCTGGCACTCAAACTGGCACGAAGTTTAGACTTAAAGGAAAAGGTGTGAAAAATGTACGCGGCTACGGCCAAGGCGATCAGCATATCGTTGTACGTGTCGTCACACCGACAAATTTAACAGACAATCAAAAAGATATCATTAGAAAATTTGCTGAAGTGAGCGGAAATAAACCGGACGAACAAGAAATGAGCTTTTTCGATAAGGTAAAACGCGCATTTAAAGGCGAGTAAGACGGATAAGGAGTTGGTAGTATTGAAGTGGTCAGAAATTAGCGTCCATACAACAAATGAAGCGGTGGAACCGATCACCAATATTTTGCATGAAGCAGGTGCAAGTGGTGTCGTGATTGAGGACCCGCTTGATTTAGTCAAGGAACGTGAAAATGTATACGGTGAGATCTACCAGCTCGATCCGAATGACTATCCGGATGAAGGCGTCATTGTCAAAGCCTATCTTCCAATGAACAGCTTTTTGATGGAAACGGTAGATGAGATCAAAGAAGCCATCAACAATCTTCTTCTATACGATATTGACCTTGGACGCAATACACTGTCAATTTGTGAAGTAAATGAAGAAGAATGGGCTACCGCATGGAAGAAATACTATCATCCTGTGAAAATTTCTGAAAAATTCACCATCGTTCCAACGTGGGAAGAATATACACCGGTTCATTCTGATGAACTGATTATTGAAATGGACCCTGGAATGGCATTTGGAACAGGTACGCATCCCACAACCGTCCTTTGCATTCAGGCGCTTGAGCGCTATGTAAAGGAAAACAATACGGTGATTGATGTTGGAACAGGCTCTGGGATTTTAAGTGTGGCAGCAGCAATGCTTGGTGCAAAGGACATTCAAGCCTTTGATCTCGACACCGTTGCGGTAGAAAGTGCGAAGCAAAACATCGAACTAAATGGTGTAAGTGACCAAGTGACGGTCAAACAAAACAACTTGCTTGATGGGATTTCAGGTGAGCGTGATGTGATTGTCGCCAACATTCTGGCAGAAGTAATTTTGCGCTTTACAGATCAAGCCTATGACCTATTGAAGAAAGATGGCTATTTCATTACATCAGGCATCATTGGACAAAAGAAATTACAAGTCAAAACAGCATTAGAAGAAGCAGGTTTTGATATTGTTGAAGTGCTGTCAATGGAAGATTGGGTCAGCATTATAGCGAAAAAATAAAGCGAGTAGGTGTCAGGACACGTATGCAACGATATTTTATCGACCTCACGAAAGAAGAAGTGACGTTAAAGGGAGCCATCGTCATAAAAGGTGAAGATGTACATCATCTTTCCAATGTCATGCGGATGAAAGCAGGGCAGGAAATCCTTTGTTTAACGACAGACGGCTTTGAAGCGCTCAGTAAAATTGATACAATAACAAAGGAAGAAGTGATTTGTCACCTTGAAAGCTGGACAAATCAGGACAGAGAACTTCCGATTCGGGTGACGATCGCAAGCGGTCTTCCAAAAGGAGATAAGCTTGAGCTCATTATCCAAAAAGGCACAGAGCTTGGCGCAAGTGCTTTTATCCCATTTCAAGCGGCTCGTTCTATTACAAAGCTAGACCAAAAAAAGTCACATAAAAAACGAGAGCGCTGGGAGAAAATCGCGAAAGAAGCAGCCGAGCAGTCCTACCGGAATATCATTCCGCGTGTTTATTCAGTATCAACGTTTAAAGAGCTGACGCAATTAGCTGGTGAATTCGATAAATGTGTCGTTGCATACGAAGAATCATCGAAAGAAGGAGAGCAAAGCCGCTTTCAAACTGTGCTTCAACAGATGAAAGGCGGACAAACCTTGCTAGTGGTTTTTGGCCCTGAAGGCGGTTTGGCAGAAAAGGAGATTGAAGAGCTTGAAACGCTTGGTGCAGTCATTTGCGGGCTCGGACCACGCATTTTAAGAACGGAAACCGCTCCTTTATACGCGCTTTCCGCTATATCTTATCAAACAGAGTTATTAAGAGGTGAATCATGATGGGAACAGTAGCGTTCCATACACTTGGCTGTAAGGTCAACCACTATGAAACAGAGGCGATCTGGCAGCTGTTTAAAGAAGCTGGCTATGAAAGAAAAGAGTATGAATCAAAAGCAGACGTATATGTCATTAATACATGTACGGTCACGAATACAGGCGATAAGAAAAGCCGCCAAGTCATTAGAAGAGCCATTCGTCATAACCCGGATGGTGTCATTTGTGTAACCGGCTGCTATGCGCAAACATCTCCAGCAGAAATCATGGCGATTCCTGGTGTTGATATTGTGGTTGGAACACAGGACAGACATAAATTACTAGGTTATATAGAAGAATACCGCAGAGAAAGACAGCCGATCAACGGGGTTGGCAATATCATGAAAGCACGTGTGTTTGAAGAACTTGATGTTCCTGCTTTTACAGACAGAACGCGAGCTTCATTAAAAATCCAAGAAGGCTGTAACAACTTCTGTACATTCTGCATTATTCCTTGGGCACGCGGACTTCTTCGTTCTCGCGATCCAGAAGAAGTCATCAATCAAGCTCAGCAGCTGGTTGATGCAGGCTATAAAGAAATTGTGCTTACAGGTATTCACACAGGCGGATACGGAGAAGACTTAAAGGATTATAACTTTGCGAAGCTTCTGAGAGCATTAGATGAACGTGTTATTGGCTTAAAACGAATCCGTATTTCATCTATTGAAGCTAGTCAAATTACAGATGAAGTGATTGAAGTGCTTGATCAGTCAGATAAAATTGTCAGACACTTACACATCCCGCTTCAATCTGGCTCAAATACTGTGCTAAAAAGAATGCGCCGTAAATATACGATGGAATTCTTTGCAGAGCGTTTAACAAAGCTGAAAAAAGCATTGCCAGGACTTGCTGTCACCTCTGATGTAATCGTAGGATTCCCTGGGGAAACAGAAGAAGAGTTCTTGGAAACGTACAATTTTGTCAAAGATCATCAATTCTCTGAGCTGCACGTCTTCCCTTACAGCAAACGTACAGGTACGCCGGCTGCAAGAATGGAAGATCAAGTGGATGAAAATGTGAAAAACGAACGTGTTCACCGTTTGATCGCTCTTTCTGACCAGCTTGCGAAAGAGTATGCATCAGCATATGAAGGTGATGTGCTAGAAATTATTCCGGAAGAATCCTTCAAAGAACAAGAAGGAAACCACAATCTTTATGTTGGTTATACCGATAACTATATGAAGGTTGTTTTTGAAGGGACAGAGGACATGATCGGACGTCTGGTCAAGGTGAAAATTACGAAAGCGGGTTATCCTTATAACGAAGGACAATTCGTTCGCATCAGCGATGATGTGCAGCCAGACAAAGTGAGAATGACCTCATAATAGATAAAAAACCGGCAGCCAAAAGGGCAAGCCCGGTTTCTTTTATTTTGACTGATTCGGCATGAGACACAAGATCAATGCGTGAAAAGGGCGTATGAATGGGAAGAAGAGGAGAGAGCTTGCCACATTAAACAGCAGACTGAAATGCGCAATCTGCTGGGCGGGTGAGCTTGCGAGAAGGGCGACAACCTCTGTGATCAGGGCGAGAAACGGGAGGCATAAAAGAACACCGAGCACATTAAACACGACGTGTGCATAAGCCGTTTGACGTGCTGCGTAGCCGCCAGATATCGCAGCCATCACAGCCGTAATACATGTCCCAATATTGGAACCTAACACAAAGCTGATGCCTTCCTGAAGTGCCACAGTTCCCTCATTCATAAATCCCATTAAAATGCCGATACAGACGGAGCTCGAATGAACAATCGCTGTGAAAATGGTACCCGAAAGCAGCGCTGTCCAGTCTGAATGCTGCATCATTTCAAGAAAACGCAATGTCTCAGGCTGGCTTGTCATCATCCCTGCAATTTTTGAAAAGCCTTGTATGCAAAAAAAGATCATCCCGAGCCCAAATAAACTTTTTCCTGCATGTCTAAAAGATGTCCTGCCAAAAAGGATGCATACAAGACCGGCTATGATCAAAACCCACATGAAGACATCCATTTTAATAGCGATAAATTCTGTCGTAAACGTGGAGCCGATATTGGTTCCAAGAATCATTGGGATCGATTTTTTAAAAGAGAGAATGCCAGTACTGACAAAGCCAATGACGATAACCATAAAAGCAGAACTGCTTTGTAGAACCCCTGTAAACACAATGCTGACCAAGAATGCTTTGACCGGGTGATCTGTAAAGAGAAGAAGTGATTTCTCAATACGAGACGATGCAAGCGCCATTAATCCTTTTCTCAGCAACCCCATTGACCATAAAAAAATGAAAATAAGTGCACAAAAATAAATGATCGCCATCATAGAAAAGTCCTCCTCTTACCAATGAATATATGGACTTGTCTACCTGCTCATGACGAAAATATATTTCCAAATCACTTAGTTGACCTCACACAAGGCTTATATTATAATGTCTAGGTACATGTTTTGCATGTATATCTTTTTTTAATGCAGTCGATTGGTGTATTCGGAGGGAGGGAAAGAGAATGTCAAAAACGGTCGTTAGAAAAAACGAATCGCTTGAAGATGCTCTTCGTCGCTTTAAACGCAGTGTATCCAAAACTGGAACATTGCAAGAAGCAAGAAAGCGTGAATTTTATGAAAAGCCTAGCGTAAAGCGCAAGAAAAAGTCTGAAGCTGCTAGAAAACGTAAATTCTAAAGAGGGTGGATTTTATGAGTCTTCTTGAGCAATTAAATTCTGATATGAAGCTTATGATGAAAAACCGTGAGAAAGACAAGCTTGTTGTCATTCGTATGGTAAAGGCTTCGCTGCAAAATGAAGCAATTAAGCTTAAGAAAGACAGTTTGACCGGCGATGAGGAACTAACCGTCCTTTCCCGCGAGATTAAGCAACGTAAAGACTCCCTCCATGAATTTTCGAAAGCTAATCGCTTAGATTTAGTAGATAAAGTTCAAAAAGAGATTGACATATTAGACGTTTATTTACCTGAACAGCTTTCTGAAGAAGAACTGCAAACGATCGTGAAAGAAACGATTGCTGAAACAGGTGCTTCTTCAAAGGCTGACATGGGTAAAGTCATGAGCGCTATTATGCCAAAAGTAAAAGGTAAAGCTGATGGAGCTGTCATTAACAGACTTGTCAGCGAGCAGCTGTCTCAATAAAAAAGTATCCTTCTATTGTTAGAAGGGTACTTTTTTTATGCCTTCATGATTCTGTCATATAAAAATGAAACCTATGATACATTTGTAACGTATGTAAAGGAACAGTAAAATGGAAGAAAGAGAGGAGGGATCACCAAATAGATGAAAAAAATAAAAATTTCTATTGCTCTCTTCAGTTGTTTTATAATATGCTTGTTATTAGGGGTTCAATTGACCGCGAAATCAGCAGATCAGAAAGTTCATGTTATCCCAATTGAAGATACAGTAGAAAAAGGACTTTCTAAATTCATTGAACGATCGTTTGAGCAGGCAAAGGCGGAGCGGGCGAAGCATATTATTCTCGACATCAATACACCGGGTGGTGCAGTCGATGCAGCGCTTGAGATCGCAGATACCATTCGTGCTTCCGATATCCCAGTGACAGCGTTTGTCAATCATAGAGCGCTTTCAGCCGGGGCCTTCATCGCGCTAAATGCGGATCAAATTTATATGACCCCGAATGGAAAGATGGGGGCTGCGGCGATCATTGATGGAGAAGGCAATGCTGCCGATCAAAAATCAGAATCTCTATGGCTTGCTGAAATGAGTGATGCTGCCGAAAAGCAGGGGCGTGATCCAAAGTATGCTCTTGCCATGGCGGATGTAGATATAGACGCAAAAGAAGCCGGTGCACCAAAAGGGGAATTGCTCACCTTTAACACAGACCGGGCGCTTCAATTCGGGTATGCAGAAGGTGAAGCAAAAAATATGGATGACTTGCTTCAGAAGCTGAAATTAACAGACGCTTCTGTTCAATACGATGAAGTGAGCTTTGCTGAAAAGGTTGCGCGTTTTCTTACGCACCCAATTGTCATTCCGATCCTTTTATCCATTGCAAGTTTAGGGTTAATTGTTGAGCTCTATTCTCCTGGCTTTGGGGTTCCGGGCACCATGGGAGTGACAGCGCTTCTTCTATTCTTTTATGGTCATCTCGTGGCAGGTTTTGCAGGATATGAGACGTTGTTCCTGTTTTTAGCAGGGATTGCACTCATCATTCTGGAATTGTTTTTGCCAGGGGGAATCGTAGGTGTCATTGGACTGATCTGTGTCGTTGTCAGCTTATTTTTAGCAGCTGGAAGCTTTACAGAAATGGCGATTTCCATCTTGATTGCCACTGCTGTTTCAATCATAGCAGTTATTTTATTGACAAAGGTGTTGGGGAAACGTATGAAATTCTTTAAAAAGTTCATTTTAACCGATTCAACCAATAAGGAAAGCGGTTATGTCTCAAATGAAACAAGAGAAGATCTTGTTGGACAAATCGCAGTGACAGCAACTGCACTTCGTCCATCTGGTACGATCGTATTCGGAGATGAGCGCATTGATGTTGTGTCAGAAGGTGCATTTATCGATAAGGATGAACAAGTAAAAATTGTGAAAGCGGAAGGCTCACGCATTGTCGTGAGGAAAGTATAGATATACTGATTTTAGAGGAGGAATAAAATGGATCCATCTACTTTACTATTATTTGTGATTATCGCAGCAGGTTTGATTGTTCTTTCGATCTTTTTCACCTTTGTACCGGTGATGCTGTGGATTTCTGCCCTAGCGGCTGGCGTAAAAGTGAGCATTTTTACACTTGTAGGAATGAGACTGCGCCGAGTCATTCCAAACCGAGTGGTCAACCCGCTCATCAAAGCACATAAAGCAGGTCTTGATGTGACGATTAACCAGCTGGAGAGCCACTATCTTGCAGGTGGTAACGTGGACAGAGTTGTGAACGCATTAATTGCAGCTCAACGCGCGAATATCGAATTGAACTTTGCCCGCTGTGCAGCCATCGACCTAGCAGGACGTGATGTACTAGAAGCAGTTCAAATGAGTGTAAACCCTAAAGTCATTGAAACACCATTTATCTCTGGTGTTGCGATGGATGGGATTGAAGTCAAAGCAAAAGCACGTATTACAGTTCGTGCAAACATCGACCGACTTGTCGGTGGTGCAGGGGAAGAAACAATTATTGCCCGTGTAGGTGAAGGGATTGTCTCGACAATCGGTTCATCAGATAATCATAAAAAGGTTCTTGAGAATCCTGATATGATTTCTCAAACGGTTCTTGGTAAAGGTTTAGATTCAGGTACTGCATTTGAAATTCTCTCGATTGATATCGCAGATGTGGATATCGGTAAGAACATCGGGGCGATTCTGCAAACAGACCAAGCAGAAGCAGACAAAAACATTGCACAGGCGAAAGCAGAAGAACGCCGCGCAATGGCTGTTGCACAAGAGCAAGAGATGCGTGCGAAAGTTGAAGAAATGCGCGCGAAAGTTGTAGAAGCAGAGGCTGAAGTACCACTTGCAATGGCTGAAGCATTACGTGAAGGCAATATTGGTGTCATGGACTACATGAACATTAAAAATATCGATGCTGATACGGATATGAGAGATTCATTTGGTAAAATGACAAAAGGTCCATCTGATAATGAAAACAAATAAGCATCCTCTCACGCTGTAAGGAGGGAGCCCATTGGACATTCTATTTGAAAATCCGCTACTAATTGCGATTATCATCGGTATCATCTCTGCCGTCTTTGGGAAGATCGGCAAACAAGAGGAGAACGAAGAGCAGAATCAGCAAAAGAAGCCCGCTCCTCAGCGTAAGACGGTGCCCCAAAAACAAACAAAGCAAACAAGTCCAGATCCAGTCGTGACGGATCAGCTGGACGATTTCGGTGATGTACATGATCATGGCGGGATGAAGAAAAAAACTTCTCAGTCCTTACAAGATCGCTATACGGCTACACTTGCCGAAATGGAAGAAAGAAAAAACGAGTTGAACAAAGAGTTTCAATCGCTTGAAAGAGAGCTGACAAGGCCAAAGGCTGCATCTGCTGAAGTGAGGCCAAAAATCATTGAGAAACTGAACCAAGATACAATTGTTCAAGGAATGATCCTTGGAGAAGTATTTGGAGAGCCGCGCGCGAAAAAGCCGCACAGAACGATGAAACGGCCATATAAAAGATAAAGAAGAAAGCCCCCTTCAAAAAAGGGGGCTTTTTTTGTCTGATAACGATTTTTCATAAAGAAAATGCTGAAACGGCTGTTTTACGGGATTCATTAGCATGATATGAACCCCTGAGGAATAGGATGATATAGAGGCTTTCTCATCAGTCTCACCATCTTTCAGTTTGATCTCATACACATGAGGTGGGAAGGGGTTCTTATTGAATGGGAAAAAGAAAAAATCGACTTAAAGCATGGCTGACAAGAACACTTGAAATCCCTCCAGACGTGATGATGGATCTTCCCCGTATTACGATGGTTGGCAGACTCCACATTTACATAGAGAACCATAAAGGGCTTTTGCTTTTCAGTGATCAAGAGGTAAGGCTGATGCTCAAACAGGGACAATGCATTATTTCAGGGAAAGATTTTGTGATTAAAACGATTTTGCCAGAAGAGATTTTATTGGAAGGGAAAATCGATGAGGTCCGTTATATTGATTCTTAACTGACGGAGGGGAGAAGCGTGAAGAATAAATGGTTCGGCTATTTTATTGGCAGAGTGGAAGTGGAGATCAAAGGAAATGGCATTGAGCGGCTCATCAATGAGTGCACGAGGCAGGGGATCACAATGTTTCAAGTGAGCCGCCGTCAAGACAGCGTGCGCTTATTTATTCGCCTATCAGATGTACATGCCTTCAGAAAGGTACGCAGACATCATGACGTGACATGTTCATTTCATCAAAAGAAGGGCTTTCCGTTTCTACTTCTTTGGTCAAGGAAGAATATCGGATTTACCCTTGGGATTGTATGCTTTCTAGTGACGATATTGGCTCTTTCAAACATGGTATGGAAAATTGATATTAAAGGAGCCAATCCAGAAACTGAACATCAAATGAGAAAGCATTTAGACGACATTGGGGTGCAAAAAGGACGTTTTCAGTTTCTAATGGGAACACCTGAAAAAATTCAAAAATCCCTGACAACCAATATTCAAAGCATCACATGGGTCGGCGTTGAACTAAACGGCACAACCTTTCAAATGAAAGTTGTGGAAAAAAATGAACCCGAAAAAGAAAAATACACGAGTCCTCAGCATATCGTCGCCAAGAAAAAGGCTGTCATCACGAGAATGTATGTAGAAAAAGGGGAGCCGCTCGCCGCTGTTGATGAACATGTAAAGAAAGGACAGATGCTTGTCTCTGGACTCATTGGCAGCGAAGATCAGCAGAAAACGGTAGGAGCCAAAGCGAAAATCTATGGTGAAACGTGGTATCGTTCTGAAGTTTCTGTCCCTCTTCGAACATCTTTTGACGTCTTTACGGGTAAAATGAAGACAAAGCACAAGCTCTCCGCATTTGGAGGCTCACTGCCATTTTGGGGCTTTTCTTTTAAAAAGGATGATTTTAAGCAGCCAAAAACAGAAACAGAAGTTCATCCGCTTCATTTCTTAAACATGCAGCTCCCATTCTCTTATGAAAAGGAAATCACACGCGAAAGTGAGAAAATAAATCGAGAATACACAAATAAAGAAGCGGTTCAAGCAGGGATTAAAATGGGTAAAAAAGAATTAGAAGAGAAGCTAGGTCAAACAGGAGAGGTGAAAAGTGAAAAAGTTTTGCACGAGACAACAGGGAATGGTAAAGTTAAGTTAATCATCCTTTACCAAGTAATAGAAGATATTGTTCAACCAACACCTATTGTTCAGGGAGACTAGAGAATGACAGAACATTTACTTGAGATTCAACAAAAATTGGATAGCCCAAACGAAGCGATTGCTTTATTTGGCAATCAAGATGCTTATCTGAAACTAATGGAAAACGAGCTGAACGTCTCCATTATTACGCGTGGAGAAAAAGTGTATGTTTCTGGTGAGGAAGCATCAAGAGATACAGTAAGCCGTTTGATCACATCTCTTTTACATCTCATCCGTAAAGGAATCGAGATATCTGAACGAGATGTCGTCTATGCCATTAAAATGGCGCAAAAAAACAAGCTGAATTATTTTGAGAATATGTATGAAGATGAAATTACGAAAAATGCCAAAGGAAAGTCGATCAGGGTGAAAACAATCGGCCAGCGGGAATATGCTGCGGCGATGAAAAAAGATGACCTGGTCTTTGGAATTGGACCAGCTGGTACAGGGAAGACGTATTTGGCAGTCGTTAATGCGGTACATTCACTGAAAAATGGACATGTGAAACGGATTATCCTGACAAGACCAGCTGTTGAAGCAGGAGAGAGTCTTGGCTTTTTACCAGGCGATCTAAAGGAAAAAGTAGATCCTTATTTAAGACCACTATATGATGCCTTGCATGATGTGCTTGGCAGTGATCATACGGAACGTTTAATCGAGCGCGGCGTGATTGAAATAGCGCCCCTTGCCTATATGAGAGGCCGGACGCTTGATGATGCATTTGTGATTTTAGATGAAGCGCAGAATACAACACCTGCCCAAATGAAAATGTTTTTGACGAGACTTGGCTTTGGTTCTAAAATGGTCATTACAGGAGATATTACACAGATTGATCTGCCAAAGGGCATGCAGTCAGGTCTTGCGGCTGCAAAGGACATGCTTGCAGAGATCAAGGGCATCTCATTTATTGAATTAGACCAGACAGATGTGGTCAGACACCCGCTTGTGGCGAAGATCATTGGCGCATACGAAAAGCAAAAATGAACTGAGTGACCCGATCGTCTTCATCGGGTCATTTTGTTTCGATCGTGGTTTAAAGTAAAAAAGGAGGTACTTTCCTTGAGAAAGAATCAAAAAGGCAGTAAGCGCAAAAGACTGCTGTCTAAAAAAGAACCTCAGAAAATGGAGCGCTCACGTTATTTAAATGTCTTGCTGTATGCTGCTTTAGCAGCCATTTTATTCGTGGTGCTCTTCTTCCATGTTAAGCCTGAATCGCTCGACTTAGATTTATTTTCTGTGAGCGAACAGACCATCTATTCTCCGTCAACTGTTGATGATCAAGAAGCAACAGAAGAAAAGAAACAAGAAGCAACAGATCAAGTAGAAGATCAATATACGCTCAAAAAAGCGTATTCTGATAATCGTGTAGACCTCATCTCATCCCTCTTTGAAGCCATTAAAGAAGAGAAGAAAGCAGCTGATGATAAAGAGAAAGCGCCATCAGATCAAGAAATGGTCAAGCGTGTCAAAGAAAAGCTCACAACAGATATGCAGGAAGCTGTTTCGGATCAATCCATCAAAGCACTGCTTCAGGCAAGTGATGAGAATCTCTCATTTACTAAAGATTCCATCATCACAGTGGTGAATTCACTGATGAGTAAAGAAATCACAGCAGCGAAATTACAAGATGAGAAAAAACAAGTCAAAACAGAGCTTGAAAACAATTCGATTCCATCAAAATACTTAAATGCAGCGAAAGAAATCGGTGAATTTGCGATCATCCCAAACTATGTATTTGACCCAGTGGCAACAGAGAAGAAAAGACAGGAAGCGGCTGACAATATTCAGCCTGTGCAAATTAAGCAAGGGCAAATCTTAGTTGAAGAAGGAGAGCTCATCGACCGGGAAGTTTATCGCAAATTAGAACTCACGGGTCTATTAAACAGCTCAAATTTATTTAAGCCTATAAGTGGTCTTTTCATATTAATTGGCCTGTTCTTAGCAGCGATTATTCATTCCCTTGAATCGAGAAAAAAGTCGCTTGTCCATAAGAATAAGTCATTACTGCTCTACTCGCTTATTTTTACGATTATTTTAATTATTATGGAAGTGTTCAGTCTCTTCCAGGAAACGAAATATACAACGATAGGCTATGTTGTGCCAGTGGCACTTGGCACGATGCTGATCAAACTGCTCATTAATGAGCGATTAGCAATCTTCTCCGGTCTTGTATTTGCTCTTTGCGGCAGTATGATGTTTAATCAAGGAGTAACCGGCGTCTTTAACTATGTGATCTGCGCTTATTATCTGATGAGCGGGATGGCGGGTATTTTATTTTTAAGAAAACATAATGCAAGATCAAAAATATTGCAGGCTGGGCTTTTGGTGGCGCTGGTGAATGTACTTGTGGTTTTATCCATTACACTGATCCAAAACTCTTCACCATCAGGGCTTGAAATCGGTGTGAACCTCATGATGGCGATTGTGTCAGGGTTTGCATCATCTATCTTGGTCATTGGGTTAATGCCTGTTTTTGAGAGCATGTTTGGTATTCTTTCCACAATGAAGCTGATTGAATTATCTAACCCAAATCATCCGCTCCTCAAAAAGATTTTAACCGAGACACCAGGTACATATCATCATAGTGTCATGGTGGCGAATTTAGCGGATGCTGCATGTGAAGCAGTTGGTGCAAACGGTCTTTTAGCAAGGGTCGGCGCTTATTATCATGACATTGGGAAAACGAAAAGACCGCAATACTTTATCGAAAACCAAATGAACATTGACAATCCACATGACAAGCTTTCTCCTCAGCTGAGTAAAAATATTATTATTGCCCATACGACAGATGGCGCTGATATGCTGAGAGAAAAGAAGTTTCCTGAAGAGCTTGTCGACATTGCAGAACAGCATCACGGAAAGTCTCTTTTAAAGTTCTTTTACTATAAGGCAAAAGAGCGTGATGATCAGGTGACAGAAGAAGAATTCCGTTACCCTGGTCCAAAGCCGCAATCAAAAGAAGCAGCGATTATTTCTGTGGCTGACAGCGTTGAAGCGGCGGTTCGTTCCATGCATAATCCAAATCCAGAGCGGATTGAAAAGCTTGTCAAAGGCATTATTTCAGATAAAATGCAGGACGGGCAATTTAGTGAATGTGACCTGACATTTAAAGAATTAAATATTATTAGCCAAACGATTTGTACAACATTAAAGGGGATTTTCCATTCTCGGATTGAATATCCAGATGCCCCGAAGCAGAAGGTGAAGTAAATGACATTGTTAATCGATTTAATAGATGAAACAGGACAAGTATCAAAAGAGCAGCTTGAAGAAGTGGAAAAGCTTCTTCAGTTTGCTGCAGACGAACTTGAGGTCAAGGATCAAGCGGAAGTATCAGTGACGATCGTTTCGAATGAAGAGATTCATCAAATCAATAAAGAATACCGCGGAAAAGACGCGCCAACAGATGTGATCTCCTTTGCACTTGAGGAAGAAGGAGAAGGGGAGATTGAAATCATTGGAGCGGATGATATCCCGCCTGTACTTGGTGACATTATCATTAGTGTGGATCGAACGAAAGAGCAGGCGGAGGAATATGGACATTCCTTTATGAGAGAGCTTGGATTCTTAACGATTCATGGCTTCCTCCATTTGCTCGGGTATGATCATATGACAGAGGAAGATGAAAAAGAAATGTTCGCCAAACAGACAAAAATCTTGGATGATTATGGCCTTTCGAGATCATCGTAAGAAAAGAAGGCCGCTCGCCCGTTTTTTTCGGAGTTTTTATTATGCATTTAGAGGAATATGGCGAACTTTCTTGAATGAACGGAATTTTCGATTTCACACAGTCGCAGCCATCATCGTGGTGATCTGCGGCTTTTGGTTCCGCATTGACCCATTTGAATGGTTGATCGTTCTTCTTCTATGCGGGGGGATGTTTGCGCTTGAACTTGTCAATACAGCCATTGAACATACAGTGGATCTGATGACAGAAGAAAGACACCCGCTTGCAGAGAGGGCGAAGGACGCTGCGGCAGGCGCTGTTTGCGTTTACGCCGCGATTTCGGTTATGATTGGGTTGATCATCTTCTTACCGAAGATCATGCAATAGAACAATATTACTATTTATTAACATTTTTAGAAATGGGCGTGAAAATGTCACGTGAATTATGTAAAATATAAATGTGACAGTGGTACCATTTCTTCTGAAAGTGGGAACTAGGAATGAACAAACAAGAGTTGATTTCAGAAGCAATCAAAGCAAGAGATTTTGCATATGTACCCTATTCTAAATTCAAAGTCGGTGCAGCGTTACTGTCGAATGATGGAAAAGTGTATGGCGGCTGCAACATTGAAAATGCAGCATATGGTATGTGTAATTGTGCGGAAAGAACAGCACTTTTTAAAGCCTATTCAGAAGGCATTACATCTTTTCAAATGTTAGCAGTGGTGGCTGATACAGACCGTCCTGTTTCGCCGTGCGGCGCATGCAGACAGGTCATTTCAGAGCTATGTGCACCTGACATGCCAGTGATTCTAACGAACTTAAAAGGACATATATACGAAACAACAGTAAACGAACTATTGCCAGGAGCATTTTCACCGGAGGATTTAAATGACTAACGAAAGCTTCAAATCAGGATTTGTATCAATTATTGGAAGACCAAATGTAGGGAAATCAACCTTTCTTAATCGTGTTATTGGACAAAAGATCGCCATCATGAGCGATAAGCCCCAAACGACGCGAAACAAAGTGCAAGGTGTCCTGACAACGAACACATCACAAACGATCTTTATCGATACACCGGGGATTCATAAACCTAAGCATAAGCTTGGTGATTTTATGATGAGGGTGGCTCAAAATACACTGAAGGAAGTCGACCTGATCTTATTTATGATCAACGCACAGGAAGGCTATGGCAAAGGTGATGAATTCATCATTGAACGACTAAAGCAAACATCTACACCGGTGTTCCTTGTCGTGAATAAAATTGACCAAATTCATCCAGATGAACTGTTTCTTTTAATTGATGAATACCGTACACGTTATCCATTCAAGGAAATTGTGCCAATTTCAGCTCTTGAAGGAAACAATATCGACACGCTTCTTCAGCAGATTGAAGGTTATCTTCCAGAGGGCCCTCAATTTTATCCGGCAGATCAAGTAACAGATCATCCAGAACGGTTTATTATTTCTGAATTAATTCGTGAAAAAGTGCTGCATTTAACGAGAGAAGAGATTCCGCACAGTATTGCGGTTGCGATTGAATCGATTAAGCCAGATGAAAATGGCAAGATCCATGTCGCGGCAACCATTGTTGTAGAACGTGATTCGCAAAAAGGGATCGTCATTGGTAAACGAGGCAGCTTGTTAAAAGAAGTGGGACAAAAAGCGCGCAGAGATATTGAAGCACTTCTAGGCTCAAAAGTGTATTTAGAGCTTTGGGTCAAAGTTCAGAAGGACTGGCGTAATAAATCCACTCACCTTCGTGACTTCGGATTTAGAGAAGACGAATATTAAAAAATCGCTGCATTTGTCAGCAAATCTGACAATGGTGCGGTTCGATTAGTAAAAATTGTTTATCATGAAATGGAGGTAGCCTGGTCAAGATAAAATTAATATGTTGGATGTAGCGTTGCTGCTTCTAATAAAGAAAGGTGGGGTTTTTATGTTGAATTTTACATGGAACGTATTTTCACAAACAGGAAGCGTTGACACGTATCTGCTTTTCAAAGAGTTAGAAAAGGAGAACCTGGAAAGACCCGATGTACTTGAAGAAGAAATAGCACGATTTGATTTTCCAATCTTATAATTCTTGACCCCCTCCAGCGCTCGGAGTGTAGACAAATGCTCATTAAAAGTGAAGGAATCGTCCTTAGAACAACAGATTATGGCGAAACAAACAAAATTGTCACGCTGCTCACTAGAGAACATGGAAAAATTGGCGTGATGGCAAGAGGCGCAAAAAAATCAAACAGCCGCCTGTCAGCCATAAGCCAGCCGTTTTTATACGGCACCTTTCTTATCCAATCATCAACAGGACTTGGAACGCTCCAGCAAGGCGAAATGATTGAAAGTATGCGGGCCATTCGGGAAGACTTATTTCTGACCGCATATGCCGCATATATGACGGAATTGATTGATAAAGGGACAGAAGAAAAAAAGCCAAACCCTTATTTGTTTGAGCTTCTGCTTCAATCTCTGCGTCATCTCAACGAAGGCACAGATGCTGATATTATTTTATTTATCGTAGAGGTTAAAATGTTATCAGTGATGGGGATGAAGCCTGAACTTGATCAATGTGTTCACTGTGGTCAAAAAGAAGGGCAGTTCCATTTCTCGATAAGAGATAACGGCTTCATTTGCCAAAATTGTTTTTCGAAAGATCCATATAAACTGCCCTTATCCCCCGCAGCTGCAAGGCTGCTCCGTTTGTTTCATTATTTTGATTTATCAAGGCTTGGTCAGGTTGATGTGAAGCCTCAGACGAAACAAGAAATTCGTCAAGTGCTTGATCACTACTATGACGAATATTCCGGCCTCTATTTAAAATCAAAAAAATTCATGAATCAAATGGAATCCATGAAAAAGCTAATGGGTGACGAAAACAAAAGTTGACATCTCCCATGACTTTTTGTAAGATCATCTAAGATAAAATATGTTGCATTGACAGAAAGAAGTACTTACGTAAAATCCATAAAAGCGACCTTAGGGCGGTGTGAGCTAAGGATGGAGGCGTAACGAAAGGCATTCTTGAGCAACGTAAAACAAAGCGGCTGGATGCTACGACACCAGCAAATAGGGTGGAACCGCGGGAAAAACTCTCGTCCCTATGTTTGCAAAGAACCTTGCGAGCATAGAGACGGGAGTTTTTGTGTTCTCTTACAAGGTTCTAATCCCACCCGCCATACATAGCGGTTGGTGTAGAAAAGATGGAGGTGCGATCATTGAATATTCAAGACATGATTTTGACGCTGCAAAAGCATTGGTCAAATGAAGGCTGCGTATTAATGCAGGCGTATGACACAGAAAAAGGTGCCGGAACGATGAGTCCATACACGTTCCTCAGAAGCATCGGCCCAGAGCCATGGAAGGTAGCATATGTAGAGCCTTCAAGACGCCCGGCTGATGGCAGATATGGAGAAAACCCAAATAGATTGTATCAGCATCATCAATTTCAAGTGATCATTAAGCCATCACCTGACAATATTCAAGAACTATATCTTGAATCATTGAAGGCACTTGGCATTGACCCGCTGAAACATGATATTCGTTTTGTAGAAGACAACTGGGAAAACCCATCTCTTGGCTGTGCAGGACTTGGCTGGGAAGTATGGCTTGATGGGATGGAAATTACGCAATTCACGTATTTCCAACAAGTCGGCGGATTAGAATGTAAGCCTGTTTCTGTTGAAATCACATACGGTATTGAACGTCTTGCTTCTTACATCCAGGACAAAGAAAATGTCTTCGATCTTGAATGGACAGACGGATTTACGGTCAGAGATTTATTCTTAATGGCTGAATATGAGCACTCTGTTTATACATTTGAAACATCTAATACTGACATGCTGTTCGAGCTATTTACAACCTATGAGAAAGAAGCACACAGTCAAATGGACAAAGGACTTGTTCACCCGGCATACGATTATGTCCTCAAATGCTCTCATACGTTTAACCTGCTCGATGCAAAGGGCGCTATTTCTGTGACTGAGCGGACTGGTTATATCGGAAGAGTGCGTCAGTTAGCAAGAAAAGTAGCCAAAACCTATTATGAAGAACGCGAAAAATTGGGATTCCCTATGCTAAAAGAGGAGGCGGCTTCTCATGAATAAACAAGATGTATTACTTGAAATCGGCTTAGAAGAGATGCCGGCTCGTTTCATGCCAGAAAGCACAAAACAGCTAGGTGAGAAAGTAAAAGCATGGTTTGAAACGCAAAATATTTCATTCGAAGAGACTGCTTTATTCAACTCACCAAGACGTCTTGCTGTACTTGTGAAAGGTGTTGCAGAAAAACAAGAAGACATCAAAGAAGAAGCAAAAGGCCCAGCTAAAAAGATTGCCCAAGATGCTGAAGGCAATTGGACAAAAGCTGCTGAAGGCTTCGCCCGGGGCCAAGGTGCTTCAACAGATGATCTCTATTTCAAAGAGATCAAAGGAGTGGATTATGTCCATGTCCAAAAGTTTCAAGAAGGGAAGCAAGTCAAAGACCTTCTCCCAGCGTTAGGTGAGATCGCTGCTTCATTAAGCTTTCCAAAGAACATGAGATGGGGAAGCGAAGATTTACGCTATATCCGTCCGATTAAATGGATTGTTTGTTTATTTGGACAAGAGATTGTACCTGTTGAAATTGCCGGGGTGAAAAGCGGCCGTGAAACAAGAGGACATCGTTTCCTTGGTACGACAGCGAGCATTGACTCACCTGCTTCTTATGAACAAACTTTGCGCGATCAATTTGTGATTGCAGACTCAGATAAAAGAAAACAATTAATTACTGAACAGCTAAATGCGCTATCTTCAGAAAAAGGCTGGGTCATTCCTGTTGATCCTGAACTTCTAGAAGAAGTGAACGATCTTGTAGAATATCCAACTGTGCTGTCTGGTTCCTTTGAAGAGGAGTTTCTTGCATTGCCGGAAGAAGTATTGGTGACAACAATGAAAGAGCATCAACGCTACTTCCCTGTGAAAAATGAGCAAGGAGAATTATTGCCGCATTTTATTACAGTCAGAAATGGAAACAGTGAGGCGCTGGAAAATGTCGCAAGAGGGAATGAAAAAGTACTTCGCGCACGTTTATCAGATGCTGCATTCTTCTATAAAGAAGACGAAAAACTAGTGATTGAAGACAATATTAAAAAGCTTGATAAAGTGGTATTCCATGAGAAACTTGGAACAATCGGCGACAAGCTGAAGAGAGTGACAAACATTGCAACCCGTCTAGCGGCGCATGTCGGAGCAGATGACGAAACAACAAAACGTGTGGCTAGAGCAGCAAGTATTTCGAAGTTTGACCTTGTGACTCAAATGGTCTATGAATTCCCTGAATTACAAGGAATCATGGGTGAGAAATATGCAAGAGCTCTTGGTGAACATGAAGAAGTGGCAAGAAGCATTAACGAGCATTATATGCCGCGCTTTGCTGGAGACGAGGCGCCGTCTACTTTGATTGGTGCGATTGTGGCAGTAGCAGATAAGCTCGACTCTATTTGTTCATTCTTCTCAATCGATGTGATCCCTACAGGTTCTCAAGATCCTTATGGACTTAGAAGACAAGCGAGTGGTATCGTTCAAATCCTGCTCGACCGTCATTGGAATATTTCATTTAAAGAGCTGTTAGCACTTGCTCAAGTAAAGACAGATCATGAAGCTGCTCTAATTGAATTTTTAACGCATCGTTTAAAATATGTTCTTCAAGCAGAGCATATCCGCCATGATGTTGTTGATGCAGTGCTTGATGTTGAAAATATTGAGCCATATGCAGTCGTCAAAAAAGCAGCTGTTCTTGAAGAGAGTGTAAAACAAGAAAGCTTCAAAGAAACGGCTGAAGCATTGGGACGTGTCATTTCAATCAGTAAAAAAGGCGAAGACGCAGAGGTTCAGCCTGAACTGTTTGAAAATGAACATGAGCAAAAGCTGTTTGAGGCGTATCAGCAAGTAGAGAAAGCTGTCAAGGAACATGTAGCAGCAGGACAATACAGCTTGGCACTTGAGGCACTGGATACGTTAAAAACACCGATCGTTCATTATTTCGATCACACAATGGTTCACGCGGATGATGAAAAACTGAAGCGAAATCGTTTGGCACAAATGGTCAAACTAGCCAAAGTGATTCAATCATTTGCGAATATGAACAATTTAATTGTAAAATAAATACCTAAGAACGGTTGCCTTTTCCGAAGGGCAATCGTTTTTTACTCATTTAATTCACGGTTTTTGAGTGGATTTTTGTTTCATTCGGACAAAGATGCGCTATAATATGATGAGTTATGAAAATGATATACATAAAATAAAGATTTCGCTCTCTCTATTTAAAGGTGGTGAGTACAATCGAGTTAAATAAACGGCAAGAGCAGATTTTACAGATTGTCAAAGAGAATGGTCCGATCACTGGAGAGCATATCGCCGATCGGCTGAACTTAACAAGGGCGACCCTCAGACCGGATTTAGCCATTTTAACAATGTCAGGCTTTTTAGAAGCAAGACCAAGGGTCGGCTACTTTTTCACAGGAAAAACAGGCACGCAGCTTCTCGCAGATAAGCTGAAAAAACTTCAAGTGAAAGACTTTCAATCCATTCCAGTGGTGATACATGAGAATGTTTCGGTTTATGATGCGATTTGTACGATGTTTTTAGAGGATGTGGGCACATTATTCGTTGTGGATGATCACTCTATTTTAACAGGCGTGTTATCAAGAAAAGACCTCCTTCGCGCAAGTATAGGGAAACAGGAGCTTCCATCTATCCCTGTCCATATTATTATGACAAGAATGCCGAACATCACCGTTTGCCGCAAAGAAGATTTCATTATGGATGTGGCGAAGCACTTGATTGAAAAGCAAATAGATGCACTTCCTGTGATAAAAGATACGGAAAAAGGCTTTGAAGTGGTCGGAAGAATCACGAAAACAAACATGACGAAAATACTTGTCAGCTTATCAGAGAACGAAATAATCTAATGACAGAAGACTGCGAGGGGATGTTATGAGTAATCGCGTAATTTTTGTGGTATCAGATTCAGTAGGAGAAACGGCAGAGCTCGTGGTCAAAGCGGCACTTAGCCAATTTGATGGCGGCTCATCAGACCATTCAAATATTAGAAGAATCCCGTATGTAGAGGATGTTGGTACGATTAAAGAAGTCATTTCACTGGCGAAAGCAGATAATGGGATCGTCTGCTTTACTCTTGTTGTGCCAGAAATGCGCCAATTCTTAATCGAGGAAGCAGAAGCAAACGGTGTTGTTTATTATGACATCATCGGTCCACTCATTGATAAAATGGAGACTGCCTATGGAAATGAAGCGAAACATGAGCCGGGTCGTGTACGTCAATTAGATGAGGACTATTTTAAAAAGGTAGAAGCCATCGAGTTCGCTGTGAAATACGATGACGGCAGAGACCCAAGAGGTATTCTAAAGGCTGATATTGTGCTTATTGGTGTATCACGTACGTCTAAGACACCATTATCTCAATATTTGGCGCATAAACGGCTGAAGGTAGCGAACGTACCAATTGTACCTGAAGTTGATCCGCCAGAAGAGTTATTTTCAGTTGATCCGAAGAAATGTATCGGTTTGAAAATTAGTCCAGACAAACTAAATCATATTCGCAAAGAGCGTTTAAAATCTCTTGGTTTAAATGATCGCGCTATTTATGCGAACATTGAGCGGATTAAAGAGGAACTAGAGTATTTTGAAAAAGTGGTTGATCGCATTAACTGTCAAGTCGTTGATGTATCGAATAAAGCAGTTGAGGAAACGGCAAATGTCATCCATCAAATGCTGACCAAAAGAGGTTCCGAATAAACTCAGGATGCTTCTCCTGGGTTTTTCCTATGGTGGGAAACGGGTAAACAAAAACAATAGCATATTTGCTGCATTTGTATTATAATAAAAAATTGTGATAAAATGATTGATTTTAGGTTTAAGTTAAGTCAAGAACGAATAAACTAATATTGGCAGAAGTCAAGTGATTCTGAACATAACTTTTCGACAAAATGAGTTTTACTGTTGATTGCTTTATGGGGGAAAAGTATGGTCTTTTTGCTTCTCTAAAGCAGGAATAAGGTGGAGGGATGGAGAATTAGTCACCTGAATGAACGTAAAAAAGAGAGGACGATTTATGTCGATGCAGATGCTTGTCCTGTAAAAGACGAAATCCTTTCTGTCGCATCTCAATTTAAAGTACCAGTGACATTCATTGCTTCATATGAGCATTTTCAAACCAAAAGATCTCCACTTGAAGATTGGCGGTTTGTAGATACACATAAGGAAGCAGCGGACTTAGTCATTGCCAACTCAGCTGCCGCACATGATATTGTCGTCACCCAAGACATTGGTCTTGCCTCCTTACTGCTTCCGAGACAGGTCATTGTTCTGTCTGAAAGAGGACGAATGTACACAAACGAAACAATTGATTTTGATTTGGAACGCAGGCATGTTTCCAGCAAACAGCGAAGAAAAGGTGTATACGGAAAAGGTCCCAAAAAGCTTTTAGAAGAGGATAAGAAGCGATTTATGGTGCAACTACAAAAAATCCTGTCGAATCATGAAGGATTTTTAAATTAAAAGGCGAATAATGTACGACGGAGTGTTATTAGGATGAGCAAACGTATACCAGATGAACTTTTGGAGCAGATCCAAAAAAACGCAGACATTGTCGAAGTGATTGGAGAATACGTACAGCTTAGAAAGCAAGGTCGAAATTACTTCGGTCTTTGTCCATTCCATGGTGAAAATACTCCTTCATTCTCTGTTTCAGCAGATAAGCAAATCTTCCATTGTTTTGGCTGTGGTGCAGGAGGCAATGTGTTTTCGTTCCTCAGACAAATGGAAGGCTACTCATTTATTGAAGCCGTTTCACATGTGGCTGATAAGTACCATATTGATCTGCCTGATCAGGTGGCGAATGCTCAGATGAGTTCCTCTCAGCAAGAGGACACAGCAGATCATAAAATGATTGAGGCCCATGAGCTTCTTAAGAAATTTTACCACCATTTGCTGGTAAATACAAAGGAAGGTCAAAACGCACTTGATTATTTACGGTCCAGAGGCTTTACGGATGAAACAATTGCCAAGTTTGAGATCGGGTATGCTCTTGATTCTTGGGATTTCGTGACCAAGTTTTTAGAAAAACGAGGATTTGATCCTGTGATGATGGAGAAGGCTGGTCTTTTGATTCAACGTGAAAACGGCACAGGCTTTTTTGACCGCTTTAGAGATCGTGTCATGTTTCCCATTCATGATCATCATGGAACGGTCATCGCTTTTTCCGGAAGATCGCTTGGTGATCAGCAGCCTAAATATATGAATAGTCCTGAAACGCCGCTTTTTCATAAAAGTAAGCTGCTTTATCACTTTCATGACGCACGTATGCATATTCGCAAACGCGAACGGGCAGTTCTTTTTGAAGGATTTGCAGACGTCATCTCAGCTGTTACATCAGGTGTCGGTGAAAGTGTTGCAACAATGGGTACGTCTCTTACAGAAGAGCACGTAAAGCTTCTCAGGCGGAATGTAGAAGAGATCATCCTTTGCTATGACTCTGATACGGCCGGATACGAAGCGACCATGAAAGCATCAGATTTGCTTGGAAAAAGAGGATGTAAAGTTCGCGTTGCCATGATACCAGATGGACTTGATCCAGATGATTACATTCGTAAATATGGCGGCGAGAAATTTAGGAATGACATCATAGATGCAAGTGTGACATTAATGACGTTTAAGATGAATTTTTTCCGAAGAGGAAAAAACTTATCAGACGAAGGAGACCGTCTTACTTATATGAAGCAGGTTCTCCGAGAAATCAGCCGGTTAAACGGCTCTTTGGAGCAAGAGATTTACATGAAACAGCTTGCTGGGGAGTTTTCGATCTCACTTGATTCATTAAAAGAACAACTGGAGCTGTTTGAAAAGCAGCAGCGACAAGAAACCAAAAGCACGCAGGAAGAAAACGGGCTTGAAAAACGGCGTGCACATCTGTCAACACAAGTGAGAAGAAAGCGTCTGCGGCCGGCATATGAAAATGCAGAGCGAATGCTGCTTGCTCATATGTTAAAAAGCGATGACGTGATCCGCAAAGTACTTGACAGAATCGGGATTGAATTTAATATAGATTCGCACAGGGCGCTGGCAACGTACATTTATGCCTTGTATGAAGAAGGCAAAGAACCAACGCCGCAGCATCTGATGAACCGGATAGAAGATGATGTCATGAATCAGCTGCTGACGGATATATTGATGATTCAAGTCGGAGACGAACTAAGTGAGGCTGAATTAAGTGATTATGTAAAAAAAGTGTTGAATCATCGGAATTTGTCAATGATAAAGGAAAAAGAACTAGAACGTGCAGAAGCGGAGAGGCAAAAAGATTTCTTCAAAGCGGCAACACTTGCAAAAGAAATTATTCAGTTGAACCGTTCGCTGAAGTAATACGTCTATTATTAATGACAGGACTTACGGCTGGCAATGAATCCTTTACGGGAGGAGCATAAGACCG
Source organism: Bacillus sp. G1(2015b) (assembly GCF_001482475.1). Taxonomy (NCBI): domain Bacteria; kingdom Bacillati; phylum Bacillota; class Bacilli; order Caryophanales; family Bacillaceae; genus Bacillus; species Bacillus sp. G1(2015b). The sequence goes on from NZ_LKIC01000031.1 coordinate 179,955, forward strand.
CAAGCATCTTGCCTTCATCATTATTTATTTTATTCCTATTTGCTTCGTCTTCTGTTTGACAGAGAGAGAAAAGCAGGGCGGAAGCAAATCGCAAGTTACTTTAGAATTCGTTGCAAGCTTTGGAAGGAGGGATCCATAATGGCTGATAAACAAGCCCACGAAACCGAAACTGAATTAACCTTTGAACAGGTGAGAGATAAGCTCACTGAAACGGGTAAAAAACGGGGCGTTTTAACATACGAAGAAATTGCAGAGCGTATGTCTAGCTTTGAAATTGAATCAGACCAAATGGATGAATACTATGAATACTTAGGCGAACAGGGTGTAGAGCTCATTAGTGAAAACGAAGAGACAGAAGACCCAAATGTTCAGCAGCTGGCTAAAGCGGAAGAAGAATTTGACCTGAATGATTTAAGCGTACCACCAGGTGTCAAAATCAATGACCCCGTTCGTATGTACTTAAAAGAAATCGGACGCGTCAATTTGTTATCTGCTAAAGAAGAAATTACGTATGCTCAAAAGATCGAAGAGGGCGATGAGGAATCAAAAAGAAGATTAGCGGAAGCGAACCTTCGTCTCGTTGTCAGCATTGCGAAACGCTATGTCGGTCGTGGTATGCTGTTCCTTGACTTGATTCAAGAAGGAAACATGGGTCTGATGAAGGCGGTTGAGAAGTTTGATTACCGCAAAGGATATAAATTCTCAACATATGCGACTTGGTGGATTAGACAGGCGATCACACGTGCGATTGCCGATCAGGCGAGAACAATCCGGATCCCGGTTCATATGGTGGAAACCATTAATAAATTGATCCGTGTTCAAAGACAGCTTCTGCAAGACTTAGGCAGAGAACCAACGCCTGAAGAAATTGCTGAAGACATGGATTTAACTCCAGAAAAGGTAAGAGAGATTCTTAAAATTGCGCAAGAGCCTGTATCTTTAGAAACACCTATTGGTGAAGAAGATGACTCGCATCTTGGTGATTTTATCGAAGACCAAGAGGCGACATCTCCATCTGACCACGCTGCGTACGAACTCTTAAAAGAGCAGCTTGAAGATGTATTAGACACGCTGACGGACCGTGAAGAAAATGTGCTGAGACTACGTTTCGGACTAGACGACGGAAGAACACGCACGTTAGAAGAGGTTGGTAAGGTGTTCGGCGTAACAAGAGAGCGTATCCGACAAATTGAAGCGAAAGCTCTTCGTAAATTAAGACACCCAAGCAGAAGTAAACGATTAAAAGACTTCTTAGAGTAGAAACCGGACGGATCTTGAAAGAGATCCGTTCTTTCTTATCAAAAATGAAAACGCTTTTTTCAATCTGATTATATTTTACTGAATAACAAATGAATTTGCAACGTTCTTAGAGAAAAGATGTATAAAAAATACATCTAAATGTGCTGAAGGCTTCGTTTCTCATCTAGATTCATTTTTGTCTAATCTGTGAACTTGACCAAAGTTTTGTATCATAATTCGTTTACTTTTTGTAAAATTAAAGTAGAATTAGAATTGTTTGCATAGTCTCAAAGGGGTTTTCACAAAGGGGAGGATGAAAGAAATGAAACGGAATCCACTTATACCATTTTTATTGATTGCCATTTTAGGTATTGGACTCACTTTTTTCTTATCAATGAAGGGGCTGAAAGATGAAGAAAAAATTGCCTCAGGGGGCAAAGAGCAAAAGCAAGAAGAGACAGCAAATGCGACGCCGGAAGAATTGTATAAACAGAACTGTCTAAGCTGTCACGGGGAAAACTATGAAGGCGGAGCAGGTCCTGCTTTAAAAGGTGTTGGAGACAAGCTTGAAGTAGCTGACATCAAGAAGAAAATTCAAGAAGGCGGCAACGGGATGCCAGGCGGGCTGATTCCGAATGAAAAGCTCGATGAAATGGCGGAATGGGTATCTAAAATTAAATAACCGTACACAAAAAGCTCTTTTTCAAAAGAAGAGCTTTTTTCATTTGAAAACGACTTTTAAAAAGTCCATAATTTATATAAGATAGACAAGTATGAACATTAAAGAAAAGTAGTGATACGTATGAATGAAATGAATTTATCCAAACGATTAAAAAAAGTCGCAGACTTTTTACCAGATGAGGCAGTCTTCGCTGATATCGGCTCAGACCATGCCTATTTGCCATGCTATGCGATCCTGCATCAAAAAGCAGTGAAAGCCATTGCTGGTGAGATTACCGATGGACCGCTCCAATCGGCGCAGCAGCAAGTACATAGACTTGAATTAGATGAACAGATATCGGTCAGAAAAGGAAATGGCCTTGAAGTCATTGAAAAAGGCGAAGTGAATGCAGTGACGATTGCAGGTATGGGCGGGGCACTCATCGCAAGCATTCTAAATGATGGAAGGCATAAGCTCGCAGGCCATGAGCGGCTCATTCTTCAGCCGAATATCCATGCCCACCATATTCGTTTATGGCTTTATCAAGAGGGGTATGAATTGATGGATGAAGTCATTTTAGAAGAGGACGGCAAAATATACGAAATCATCATCGCAGAAAAAGGCGATAAAGATAAAGCTTATGAAGGAATGTCACTTGAAGCAGGCATGCTGGTTGGTCCGTTTCTTGCGAAAGAGCAAAATGACGTCTTCCAGCGCAAGTGGATGCAAGAGCTTCAGCATATGGAGAAGATAGAAAATCAAATTCAGCAGGCAGCACGGACAGAAGAAAACAAAGAGCGCCTTGAAGAGCTGAATGCGAAAATAAAGATGCTAAAGGAGGTCTTGACTGTTGGCTAAAACAGTAAACGGGCATGAAATCATCCAATTGTTTGAACAATTTTCACCAAAGGCATATGCCATGGAAGGTGATAAAATTGGTCTCCAGATTGGAACATTGAATAAAAAAGTAAGCAATGTGATGATCACCTTGGATGTATTAGAGAATGTAGTAGATGAGGCGATCGAGCGAAAAGTGGATCTTATTATTGCGCACCATCCGCCGATTTTTCGTCCATTAAAACATGTAGCGACAGATCAGCCAGCTGGACGGATCATTGAAAAATGCATCAAACATGATATTGCAGTATATGTGGCACATACGAATTTAGACGTAGCTGATGGCGGAGTCAATGACCTGCTTGCTGAGGCTCTAGAGCTTAAAGAAACAAGTGTGTTAGTGCCGACATACGAGGATCCAATCAAACAGCTTGCTTTGTATGTCCCTGAAGAGTTTGAAGAGGCCATCCGGACAGCTTTAGGAAATGCGGGCGCAGGTCATATCGGCAACTACAGCCATTGTGCGTTTTCAAATGAAGGGACAGGCAGCTTTTTGCCATCAGAAGAAGCTAAGCCGTTTATTGGGGAGTCGGGTCAATTAGAATTTGTGAAAGAAGTGCGGATTGAAACCATTTTCCCAGCCAGCATAGAAAAACAAGTGATTCGCGACATGATCAAAGCACATCCTTATGAAGAAGTCGCCTATAGTGTACACACGACAGATCTTCCTCCTATTCAAAAAGGCCTTGGCCGTATTGGAGAGCTAAATGAGCCTATGACACTTAGAGATTTCACACAATTTGTGAAAACGAAGCTAGATGTGAATGGTGCTCGTTTTGTAGGAGATCAAGACGCTGTAGTGAAAAAAGTGGCGGTGCTTGGCGGAGACGGAAATAAATACATCCATCAAGCGAAAAGAATGGGTGCAGATGTGTATGTGACAGGAGACCTTTATTTCCATGTTGCGCATGACGCCATGATGCTTGGGTTGAACGTAGTGGACCCAGGGCATTATGCTGAAAAGATTATGAAAGAAGGCGTAAAGGCGAAGCTTCAATCACTATGTGCAAATAAAAAGTATGACGTACAGCTCTTTGTTTCTGAATCAAACACAAACCCATTTCAATTTATGTAAACAAAAAACGTCAGAGCATATCCGCTCTGACGTTTTCTTATTTCTTTGTTTTGACGCGAGGTAAAATTTTAGAAAGAGGAACGGTCCGTTCAATCTTCCAAGTCGTTTCATCATCCGGTTCATAGTTTTCTAAGAAACGAATGACTTCCTTTGTAATAGGTGTTGGTGTTGAAGCACCAGCAGTAACAGCAACGGTATTGACGCCCTGCAGCCACTCCAGCTTGAGTTCACTTAAGTCGCCAATACGGTAAGCCTGCGTTCCGGCTATCTCCATTGACACCTGTGCGAGACGGTTGGAGTTATTACTTTTTGGATCGCCGACAACAATGGTTAAATCGGCTTGACCAGCTTGCTGCGAGACAGCTTCTTGACGCACCTGTGTCGCAAGGCAAATTTCTTGATGATACTCGACGTGAGGGTATTTCTCTTTAATCAGCTCCATCAGATCGTGGACATCCCATTGAGACATCGTCGTTTGGTTCGTGATGAGCAGTTTTTCTGATGTTAGATCGAGCGCCTCAATATCGGCTTCTGTTTCGACAAGATGTACCTTGTCAGGGGCTACTCCGACAGCTCCTTCTGGCTCAGGATGCCCTTTTTTCCCAATATAAATAATGTCATAGCCATCGGCTGTTTTCTCTGAAATGAGTTCGTGGGTTTTCGTGACATCAGGACAGGTCGCATCAATGGCGACAAGGCCTTTTTCTTCTGCGATTTGACGAACCTCAGGAGAAACGCCGTGAGCCGTGAAAATGACTGTTCCGCTTTCTACCTGTTTTAAAATGTCTAAGCGGTTTGGTCCGTCCAGTGTGTAGATTCCATCTTCCTCGAAGGCATCAGTGACATGTTTGTTGTGTACAATCATACCTAATATATAAATTGGGCGTGGCAAGTTCTTATCAAGTGCGGCATTTTTAGCAATGACCATTGCATCCACAACGCCATAGCAATAGCCACGCGGCGATATTTTAATTACATTCATTTATTCGTCCTCCTGTAGGGAAGTGCTGCTAGAGAAGAACAATATAAAAAGCCGTAAAAAACGGCTTTTTATCATTCTCTTGCTTCCATTATAGCCAAAGTAAGCGTATATATCAAAGATTGTTATACGCAGTGAACACTTCGCCGTTAAAAGATCACTAGACATATAGTTTTGGAACAGAGCTGCCAGATCTTTTTTTCGGTTTTGCTTCAGGAGCAGGTGATGTGTGTGGTGCTGCTTTTTTGACAAGGATGTCTTCGGGTTCAACATTTTCTTCTATTTCATCAGTTTGTGCTTCTTCCTCGGGCACTTCTGTTTCCGCGCTGGTCTCCGTTGCTTCTGCATCATCGTCATTTGTACTTCCTTCATCATCGTCCGCACTGCCAAGCTGGCTGTACAGTTTAATCATTGCAGGCAAATTTCTCACTAAAGGACCGTATTGCTGAATCATTGGCGTAAATTGCTGCGCCATCCCGAGCACTTTTTGAACATTTCCTAACATGCTTGAGAGAGTCGCAGGATTAGTGAAGCTCTGGATTCCTTGTAATCCCGCACCACCTCCAGAGACTCCAGCTCCTCCTGCGCCAGGAAGAAATTTAGAGAGCATGCCTTTAATTCCTGCTCCGCCGCCTAGTGCACGGCTCTCACCTCCTGGAATTCCGCCCATCCCGGGTAAACCGCCTCCCTGTACAGACGGGGAGCGAGGCATCATTTGCTGAAATGGATTGCCTTGCCCTTGAAAAGGCTGTTGGATAGGAGGCTGCTGCCCTCTTTGAAACATTCGGGGCTGTCCGCCATTTCCAAGGTGCCGGCGTGAGGGGCGGCGCGGCTGAAAATCGCCCATAGGCCTTTGCCCTAACATACTTGTACCTCCCTTACTGCATTCTCTTTCTCTTCATAGGTTATGCAAGGAAGCATCAATTGGTTTCCTGTAGGAAAAGCGGACATGGTTTTTTTACTGAAAATCAGCTATAATGAGGAGATGAGCAAAAAGGCATTGCCTTAAGGAGTGAAAACATGAAAGAAACAAAATTTACGACATATGAATTAAAGCCTTTTATTATAGATGCTATTCATGAACTAGGCTTTTATGAGCCGACTGATATTCAAAAAAGAATCATCCCTGCTGTTTTAAAAGGAGAAAGCGTGATTGGCCAGTCACAAACAGGAACAGGAAAAACTCATGCGTACTTACTGCCGCTGATTCATTCAATTGATCCAAGCAAAGAGCAGGTACAAGTCGTGATTACTGCGCCTACAAGAGAATTAGCCAATCAAATTTTCAAAGAAGCTCAAACGATTTTAAAGAATGCTTCTCCAGAAGAAGAGATCAAAGCAAAGCTTTACATTGGCGGAACGGACAAGCAGAAATCAATTCAAAAGCTAAAAAACCAGCCGCATTTGGTGGTCGGCACACCTGGACGTATTGCTGATCTCATTCATGAGCAGGCGCTGAATGTTTACAAAGCGACCTCTCTTGTCATTGATGAAGCGGATTTAATGCTGGATATGGGATTTTTAGAAGATGTGGACCGTATTGGTGCACAAATGCCAGAACAGCTGCAAATGCTTGTGTTCTCTGCAACCATCCCAGAAAAACTAAAGCCATTCCTGAAAAAATATATGGACAATCCAAAGTATGCGCATGTTGAACCAAGACGGATTACAGCAGAAAACATTCAGCATATTTTAGTTCCATCTAAACAGCGTGATAAATTAAAATTGCTCCATGAAATGGTGACGAATGTACAGCCATATTTAGGGATCATTTTTGCCAATACAAAAACAACTGTTGATGAAATCGCATCGTTCCTACAAGAAAAAGGAATGAAAATCGGTGTGCTTCATGGCGGATTAACGCCGCGCGAACGTAAAAAAGTCATGAAACAAATTGAAGATTTGGAGTTCACTTATATTGTGGCATCTGATCTTGCAGCTCGCGGAATTGACATTAAAGGCGTCAGCCACGTGATTAACTATGAGCTACCATCTGATCTTGATTTTTATGTGCACCGCGTTGGAAGAACAGCTCGTGCTGGTTCATCTGGAATTGCCATGACCATTTATGAGCTGGCTGATGAGGATGCACTCATTCAAATTGAGAAAATGGGCGTTGTGTTTGAAAACAAAACTATTGTTCATGGCGAATGGCGAGATGCAGATGACCGTCTGAAGCGTCAAAGACGTAAAAAAGCCCCAAATGAAATTGAAGAAAAAGCAAAACGTCTTGTGAGAAAACCGAAAGCCGTCAAACCTGGATATAAAAAGAAAATGACACGTGAGATGGATAAAATCAAAAGACAGGAACGTAGAAAGTCAAAGCGTAATGGAAAGTAGGGGGAAACATTGTTAAAGATTGGTTCACATGTATCCATGAGCGGAAAACATATGCTTCTTGCAGCGAGTGAGGAAGCTGCCTCTTATGGTTCGAATACGTTTATGATTTATACAGGTGCACCGCAAAATACGCGCCGCAAAAAAATCGAAGACCTCAATATTGAAGCTGGACAAGCGCATATGAAAGAGCACGGCATGACAGATATCGTCGTTCATGCTCCGTATATTATCAATATTGGAAACACAGTGAATCCCGCGACATTTGAGCTTGGCGTAGACTTCCTGCGCTCTGAGATCGAGCGTACGGAAGCGCTAGGTGCAAGACAAATTGTTCTTCACCCAGGTGCGCATGTTGGAGCAGGGGCAGAAGCAGGGATTCAAAAAATCATTGAAGGCTTAAACGAAGTCATTGTGAAAGGTCAAGAGGTTCAAATCGCACTTGAAACAATGGCAGGAAAAGGATCAGAGTGTGGAAGAAGCTTTGAAGAGCTTGCCCAAATTATCGACGGCGTGACACATAACGAAGCTCTTTCTGTCTGCTTTGATACGTGTCACACGCACGATGCTGGTTACCCGATTGTGAGTGACTTTGATGGTGTATTAGAAGAATTTGACCGAATCGTCGGTATTGACCGAATCAAAGTTCTTCATATTAATGACAGTAAAAACGTACAAGGCGCAAGAAAAGACCGACATGAAAATATCGGTTTTGGTGAAATTGGTTTCGATGCACTGAACTATATTGTGCATCATCCGCAGCTTCAAGATGTGCCAAAAATTCTAGAAACGCCTTATGTAGGTGAAGATAAAAAGAACAAAAAACCACCTTACAAATTCGAAATTGCGATGCTGAAAGAAAAGCAATTTGATGAAGGCTTACTAGACAAAATTACGGGTCAATAAAAAGGATATAACATGTTGAGGTGCCGCTAAATGCGGCCCTTTTTTGCTTAACTTGTAAACTGGTTAAACAAATCATTCACAGTCTGTGCTGTCTGTTTAGAAGTAATCGCTTCCACTTGCTTAAGAAGCCGGTTACGCTCTGAATCATTAAAAATATTGATATTTTTCCCGTTCATGAGTTTGGCAACCTCAGCTGCTTGATGTGACGTTAAACTGACGCCATACTGTTTCGCATACCTTAACAGATCATTTGCTGTGATCTGATTGAGCCGCTGCAGGACAATTTTTTGAATTAAAATCAATTCCATTCCTCCCCTCTGTAACAATGTATGGGTGAAAACGGAAAATGTGCAAAAAATTTTATTTTATTCTGTGAAATGATAAAATAGTAAAGTGAATAAAATGTTCATTGAAAATTTAACATGTGTAGAAGGGAGAACGTATGGCAAATAGTAAACAGCATAGAAAGGAATCAGTGCCTCATTTTATTTTGAGAATTTTTCTGATTCTAGTAGGGGCTGCATGTGCAGCAGTAAGCATTGAATTATTTTTAGTGCCAAACAATATTATTGATGGGGGCATCATCGGCATTTCGCTTATTTTGGATTATCTCTTTACAGATAACCCGTTTATAAATTTTGCGACGATTGTTGTCATTTTAAATATTCCATTTATGATATCAGGATACAAGCATATTGGGAAAACCTTTCTGGTTTCCACTGTGATTGGGATTGTCAGCTTAGCCGTGATTGAATCTTCACTTCATCATGTGGAGGCATTTACAACACAGCCGATCTTAGCCACTGTATTTGGCGGGCTATTACTTGGATTTGGTGTTGGACTTGTCATCCGTAATGGAGGCTCAATGGATGGAACAGAGATTTTAGGAATTCTTTTGACGAAAAAAATCCCTTTCTCCGTCGGTGAGTTTGTTATGATCGTCAATGTGTTCATTTTTATTTGGGCGGGCTTTGTTTTCGGACCAGAGCAGGCTATGTATTCTGTCATGACATATTATTTGGCAATGAAAACAATTGATGCTGTCATTCAAGGGCTTGATGAAACAAAAGCTGTCATTATCGTATCAGATTATTATGATGAAATTTCAGATGCGATTCTGCATCGACTCGGCAGGGGAACGACAAAGCTGAGAGGAAAAGGCGGCTATACAGATGAAGAAAAAGATGTCATCTACGCTGTTGTCACAAGGCTTGAAATTACAAAGCTGAAATCCATCGTATTTGAAATTGATGACCAAGCATTTATCACGATTATGGATACGCATGAAACAAAAGGCGGTAAGTTCAAAACAGCCATTCATTAGCTTTTATTTTACTTTTTTATCTTTCTTTTATATAATAAAATGTATGTATGGACAGAGAAAATGGCAAAAGCCATTTTCTTTTTGTTGTATAAATCGTAATCATTCTTTTTATATTGATTAAAGGTGGAAAGATTCATGGCAAAGCCAATTATTGAAATGAAGGACATTTCGTACTCATATGGACAGCGAAATGTCATTGATCGCATTCATTTAACAGTAGAGGAAGGGAACTTTCTAGCAGTTGTTGGACCGAATGGTTCTGGTAAAACAACCTTATTAAAATGCCTGCTTGGGCTCATTAAACCGCAGCAAGGTGAATTAAAGCTATTTGGCACGCCTGTTTCAAAATTTAGAGACTGGGATCAAATTGGATTTGTTTCTCAAAAGGCGAATAGCTTCAATACGGGTTTCCCTGCTTCTGTATACGAGGTCGTTGCAAGCGGACTGACTGCGAAAATTGGTTTATTTAAACGAATGAGCAAGCAGGATAAATGGCAAGTGGAAGATGCCATTCGCTCAGTTGGTATACAAGATTTAAAGCATCAAAACATCGGGGAGCTATCTGGTGGTCAGCAGCAGCGCGCATTTATTGCCCGTGCGCTTGTCAGTCAGCCAAAGCTGCTCATTTTGGATGAGCCCACAGTTGGGGTAGACCAGCGGACAGTAGAAGGCTTTTATCAGCTGCTCGAAACATTGAACAAAGAAAAAGGAATGTCTTTAATTCTCGTCACACACGACGTTGGCACCGTTTCCGATAAAGTCACCCATGTGGCTTGTTTAAATCAGACACTGCATTTCCACGGGGATGCAGAAGCGTTTGATTCAATGGATGATCAGGCGCTATCCCAATTTTACGGGCATGACATTCAAGTGATTCATCACGACCATCACCATCATGGGGGACATGAATAATGCTATTTCCATTTTTTCATTATGAATTTTTACAAAATGCATTTATCGCAGGGTTACTGATTGGTTTTATTGCGCCCTTACTTGGTGTATTTATTGTCGTCAGAAGGCTCTCGCTTATTGCAGATGCCCTCAGCCACGTATCACTTGCCGGTATTGCCGCAAGTCTATTTCTTGATAAAAAGTTTGGCCTTTTGACAGGGGTAAGCCCGCTGTACTTAGGGATGGCTTTTTCTGTTGCAGGTTCATTGTTTATTGAACGCCTGCGCTCCGTGTATAAACATTATCAGGAACTTGCCATTCCCATTATTTTATCTGGGGGTATTGGGATCTCCGTCATCTTCATCTCACTAGCGAATGGCTTTAATACAGATTTGTTTAGTTATTTATTCGGAAGTGTCAGTGCTGTTTCAAGACTCGATCTTTGGATCATTGTAGGGATCTCACTCGTTGTTGTGTTAGTTGTTGTGCTTTTATATAAAGAATTGTTTTTGCTTTCTTTTGATGAAGAGCATGCAAAGGCTTCTGGTATTTCAGCAAAATGGATTCATTTTATTTTTATTTTAGTCGTCGCACTTGTCATTGCGGCATCGATGCGTATCGTCGGTACACTGCTTGTGTCGGCGCTCATGACGCTTCCTGTTGCGGCAAGTATCCGCATTGCCAAAGGATTTAAACAGGCGATTTTCCTTTCGATCTTGTTTGGTGAATTGTCGGTATTAGCCGGCTTGATTTTAAGCTATTATCTTGATTTAGCGCCAGGCGGAACCATTGTGATGCTGTCTATTTTGATTTTAATCGGGTGTATTAGTATTGGGAAATTCAGAAGGGGGAATCAACATGAACGTACAAGAAGCGCTTGATTTATTAAAGGAAAAAGGCTACAAATATACAAGCAAACGTGAAGATATGCTTCAATTGTTTTCTGATTCTGATAAATACTTGACTGCTAAAAATGTGCTGACGGCACTAAGTGAAGATTACCCGGGTCTTAGCTTTGATACAATTTATCGAAACTTGTCACTATATGAAGACCTTGGAATATTGGAAACAACGGAATTGTCAGGGGAGAAACTATTCCGTTTCAAATGTTCATTTTCCCATCATCACCATCACTTTATTTGTCTTACATGTGGGAAAACAAAAGAAATCGATGCCTGTCCTATGGACAAGCTTGACGCCGATTTAGAGGATTATCATATTAGTGGACATAAATTTGAAATATACGGAACGTGTCCTTCCTGCGAACCGAAGGAAGTTCACTCGTGAAAAAGCCAGCCATGAAGCTGGCTTTTTTGTTTTGTCATTTGAAAACGTTTTACAAAGGGTGGCTGTTTCATTAAAATGAGATCAAGGTAATACAACGTGCAATTTGAGTCTTTTGGAGTAAAGGGAGGGGTCAAAAGTGTCATATTACGTCGTGTTTGATGTAGGCGGGACGAGAACGAAACATGGATTAATGGATCAGGATGGAAAGCTAATCACTAGCGGTGACTATCAGACGAACTGCCGGCAGCTTGAACTGTTTTTAGAAGCAATGGCGGGTGTGGTCAGGGAATATCAAAGGAAGCAGGATGTCAGGGGTATCGCCATCAGTCTTCCAGGCTTTGTGGACAGTGAATCAGGTTTTACAGAATTTGCAGGCGCGATCATCGCCTTAAATGGTCAAAATGTAAAAACACTATTAGAAGAGAAAACATCTCTTCGTGTAGAAGTGGAAAATGATGCGAACTGTGCAGCTCTCGCAGAAAAATATAGCGGCCATGCGAAAGAGTGTGACAGCTTTATTTGTATGACGCTTGGCACAGGTGTTGGCGGTGGTATTTTCGCTGGTGGTCAGCTTGTGCGCGGGGCTTCCTTTCGCGGCGGTGAATTTGGCATGATGCTGACAGAAACAGACAATGGACAATTTACAACACTCAACAGCAGCGCTTCAACGGCTGGACTCATTCGCAGCTATAAAGAAAAGCAAGGAATTCCGCAAAGTACACAAATAGACGGACAAGACATTTTTGAAAAGGCGAAGCACGATCCGTCCATTGAAAAACTGGTGGATCAGTGGTACAAGCGAATCGCCATTGGCATTTACAATGTCGCAACCGTCCTCAATCCAGAAAAAATTCTTATTGGCGGCGGCGTGAGCGCAAGACCAGATTTACTATCAAGTATTGAGAAACACCTACATACACTGCCTGCGTGGAAGAACATTCAGGTGAAGCTGGAAACGTGTTATTACTTGAATCAGGCAGGCATGAAGGGAGCGCTGTACCATTTCCTCATGAAAGAAGGGCAGCTTGCTCCATCGAAAAAGCCGATACATTAAATGTATCGGCTTTTCTACCTTAATAAGCAGCTTGCAGACGCTGTTCATATTGTTTGATCCATTGAGACGCTTCCTGCCAGTTGTTTACGCGAATAATTCTGTCGTCAATTGGCATCTGGTTATAAGGGGAGTTAAAAAGTATAACCGGGATGTCTGCCTCTTTTGCAATCATTGTGGCATTGCCGTGATGGTCTTCAAAAAATACATCAATCTTGTGCTTTTGAACGGCTTCCAGCTTATAATGACCGCCAACCAGCTCAATGTCATCATAATGCACGTCATGTTCTTGAAACCACTTGTAGGTGATATCTGAATGATGCTGCCTTCTTGCTGTAATATAAATCAATTTGTGCTGCTGTTTCATTTGATCGAGGATCTCTTTAGCACCCTCAGCAGGCTTTGCCTGTTTATAAATAAGAGGCTCATGCTCATTCATCCAGCCCCAAAATTCTTCTTGAGAAATCTTTAAAAGCTTCGTCAAATCATATTCTGTCATATCATCTAGTGTCATGGCACATTGGAACGACTCGTTTAAATAGGGAACAAAGGTGTCCTGTGCCGTCACTGTACCATCAATATCAATTCCTAAACGTAACATGCCCACACTCCTCATTTTTATACTCTTAAAGTGTAACATAATCATTTCACAATTCCAGCAAGTTTTAGCAAACATGAAACAGACATTTTTGCTCATACTAAAAAAGCTCCTTTCTATTAACCAAAAGGGGGAATTGATCATGGAAAGAGACGAGGATTTCAGAAGAAATGATCGTGAAATCGACACACACTTTAGTAATGATGATGGCTATTTAGAGGAAACAGCTGCTGAAATTGCAGAGCCATATCAAGCTTCAAGAGATCGAGAAGATAGACGAGGACGTGACCAAGCAGGTGACGATTCAGGCAGTAAAGGGATAGGCTATACAGCACTCGCGATTGCGATTATCTCATTATTTGTCTTGCCGGTGCTATTAGGGGTAGCGGCCATCGTCGTTGGTTATATTGCACGAAGAAAAGGAGCACATGCGCTTGGCGCGTGGTCAATTGGGATCGGAATTGTTTCCGTCATCCTAGGCATATTTATCACCCCGTTCTTTTAACAAGAACAGAAAAACGCCTGACAATGACGTCAGGCGTTTTTTGTTAAGCATTCGCTTGTTTTTCTTTTTCAGCTTCCATTTTTGCATAATGTTCTTCAGCGATTTTATCGATTTCTTTTTTCAGTTCTTCGACCATTGTTTCTTCCGGTACTTTACGAACAATCTCACCTTTACGGAACAATAAGCCTTCGCCTCTAGCGCCTGCGATGCCGATATCTGCTTCACGCGCTTCACCTGGACCATTTACAGCGCAGCCGAGAACTGCTACTTTAATCGGAGCTTTGATTTTAGAAATATATTCTTCGACTTCATTTGCAATGCTGATAAGGTCAATTTCAATTCGTCCACAAGTTGGGCAGGAGATCAGAGTTGCTGCATTTGATGCAAGACCAAATGATTTCAACAATTCACGTGCTACTTTTACTTCTTCAACTGGGTCAGCACTTAATGAGATACGGAGTGTGTTCCCAATCCCCATATTCAAAATAGCGCCAAGTCCAGCTGCACTTTTGACTGTACCTGCAAATAACGTACCTGATTCTGTAATCCCAAGATGAAGAGGATAATCAAAGGCTTTCGCCGCTTTTTCGTATGCCTCAATTGCAAGGTTTACATCAGATGCTTTCATACTGACGATGATGTCATGAAAGTCTAGGTCTTCTAGAATTTTAATGTGATGCAGTGCACTTTCGACCATACCATCTGCAGTTGGGTAGCCGTATTTATCAAGAATCTTTTTCTCTAATGAACCAGCGTTTACCCCAATACGAATTGGAATGCCTTTTTCTTTTGCTGCTTTGACAACAGCTTCAACTTTTTCTCTTCTTCCAATGTTTCCTGGATTGATTCGGATTTTGTCTGCGCCTGCTTCAATCGCTTTCAGTGCAAGCTTGTAGTCAAAATGAATATCCACAACAAGCGGGATGTTAATTTGTTTTTTAATGTCCGCAATTGCATTTGCTGCACGCTCATCTGGACATGCGACACGCACGATTTGACAGCCTGCCTCTTCTAAACGTTTAATTTCAGCGACTGTCGCTTCGACATCATGTGTTTTGGTTGTTGCCATACTTTGAATGACAACCTCATTATTTCCACCTATAGTTAAAGGTCCCACTTTGACGGGACGCGTTTTAGTACGATGTGTGACTTCACTCACTTGTCAATCGCTCCTTAGTGTACAAGCAATTCTTTGCCGTGTACGTCGTGTTTTACAGTTCATATTGTAACAGTCTCTTCGTATGAATGACAAGGAATTAACGTTTTATCTCTTATAGACAGGAAACTTATATGTACTGCCTGCTCTGATTTCGTTCGCTTTCACACCTTGATTCAGCTCCTCGAAATCTTTAATGACATCATCAAGTGGCTTGCTTGTATGTACGATGGAGAGGACCGTTTCACCTTGTTTTACCGTAACGTTCTTATATGTCTTTTTCTCAGCTGTTTGAAGGGCACTTGCTGGAACGGCTGGGTTTTCCTCAACAGGAATGGTTCCATTTTTTAAATCAAAAAAGATAATAAAGAGGACAAATAAACTGATTAGTAAAAAAAGAATTCGCCGCATTTTACTCACCGCTTTTAAGAGTTTACTTCAGTCTATGCATGTCCTGAAATGATAGAACCAAAAAAGAGGAGAAAAGCTGGAAAGGATGGTTCTAGTTAGTTCTAGTATGTCTTGTAATAAAACTGCTTGGGTCGTTGGTGTAAATAGGAGAGCAATCTCATATGGCGATTATGATAAAATAAGAAATGGGGAGATTTTATGAAGAAAGTTAGTCAGCATATATATGTGAGAACACTAACAGAAAATGATGCAGAATCACTGTTAACATTAGAACTTGAGAATCGCTCATATTTTCAGGGATTTACACCTTTGATCAAAGATGATTTCTTCACGTTACCTCGTCAAATTGAACGAATTCAGCGGAGTAGGCAAAGAAGAGAACAAGATGAATCATACATGCATGGTATCTTCTTAAATGAAACAGGTGACTTAATTGGGACGATCTCTTTAAGTTCTGTCGTAAGAGGTCCGATAGAAGGAGCTTGGCTCGGGTATGTACTCGATCAAAGACAGGGCGGAAAAGGATATATGACAGAAGCCATTCGTTTAATCATTGACTATGCCTTTTTTGAGTTGAATCTCCATCGGATTGAGGCTGGAGTAAAGCCGAGTAACAAGGGTTCCATTCGTGTACTTGAAAAGACAGGTTTTGAAAATGAGGGACTAAATCGTAAAAAAGTAAAGATTAATGGCGTGTGGGAGGATCATTATTTATTTGCGATCATCCATCCAGATGAGTCCTAGCGCATGAATATACATAAAAAGCTCCTCCGAGACGGGGGAGCTTTTATTGTGATGGATCATTTGCTTTTTTTTGCAGGTATTTCTTTTACAACAAGATATAAAAAGATAAAGTTAATGACCCAATTCAATAAAAATGAGTTTGCAACAGGTGTGTTTAATGCACTCATGATGGCGAAAAAGACCGTGGTTAATGTGAGTGAATAAGCGGAGAGCTTCCAAAGCATTTGGAAAGACAGCTCTTTTTGCTGCATTCGTTTAATAAATGTACCAAGCATTGCAAGGAATGTTGCGCTAATAAACATGAGCGCCGCAGTTGATAAATATAGCAGTACACAGATGACAGGGATAATAATCGCTTGGTTCTGATTTGTGACGCGAGCAAGTTCGTCTTTTGTCAGCGTTCCGCCTAGGAGCTGGTATGGAATATCTGTCATTTGCCCATCAATCGCAATCACTGCTTTTTCCTTTAATAAAGCAATGGCTGTTTGCTTTGATTCAAGTTCACTTGCTTTTATTTTTTCAGCAGGATCAAAGATGATCGTAATGCCGTTTTCTTCTTTTTCTATTGGTGCACTTTGATCCGCTTGAAGCTTTCCTTTTTCAATTGAAAAGTCGGGTAAATCTTTTTTGATCACGTGCTGAAATCCTGACATCGCATTCGAGATCTCTTGACTCATGTGATATCCCTGAGGAACTGCTGCGATAATTGAAAGGATAAAAATGAATAAAATCGCTTTACCGATCCCTGTAAAACGTGCTTTGGCAACATCTTTTGGTGAATAAATTCCTTTTAACAATAGATTAAATACGTTCAATACCCATTCACTTCCTACATTCTTTTCTATTTCTCATATTGTATCAATGTCTATCCATCAAGTACAAGTATGGCCTCATCACTGGTTAAGATAGAAGGAATGAGGCATAATGTATACAGCATATAAAAAGGAGGCGGCAGGGTCTTGGACGTGCTTTATTGGATACTGATTGGCTGTGCATTTATCATTGCGTTTGTTGGACTGGTTTATCCAATTATTCCGAGTGTGGTCTTTATGGTACTCGGATTTATTCTATATGGCTTCTTCTTTAGTTTCGAGCCGCTTACACTGACGTTCTGGCTCATTCAAGCGATGTTTACTGCCGTCTTATTTGCGGCGGATTATGTTTCAAATCTTATAGGGGTCAAGCGCTTTGGCGGCAGCAAGGCAGCTATTTGGGGAAGCACCATTGGGTTATTAGCTGGTCCTTTTGTGATCCCCATTGCAGGAATTATTATTGGTCCATTTCTCGGGAGTGTCATTGCAGAGCTCCTTGTTCATCAAAAAGATTTGAAGACGAGTGTGAAAGTCGGATTAGGCTCATTAATTGGATTTGTATCAGGTGTTTTTGCAAAAGGATTGATTCAGGCGCTAATGCTGGGCATCTTTTTATTTTATGTCCTTCGCTAAGTTGAAAAAGGGTGTTTAAAACTTTATCTAAAGGGCTAAATACAAAATAAACACTGAAATGTTTCAGAACATGAGCAATAACGTTGAAACAAGCTGTTTCTTTTGATACTCTTTGAGTAGGGTGAATTGCTGACTTACAAAGGAAGCATTTCAGTACATACATTTTAAGGAGGAAATTAACCATGGCTTTTAAACTTCCAGAATTACCATATGCTTACGATGCATTAGAACCACATATCGACAAGGAAACAATGACGATTCACCACACAAAACACCACAACACATATGTAACAAACTTAAACAAAGCAATCGAAGGTGTATCAGCTCTTGAAGATCAATCAATTGAAGAGCTAGTGGCTAACTTAAACTCAGTGCCTGAAAACATTCGTACAGCTGTACGTAACAATGGCGGAGGACATGCGAACCACTCATTATTCTGGACGCTTCTTTCACCAAACGGTGGCGGCGCACCAACTGGTGAACTTGCAGATGCAATCGAAAAAGAATTAGGCGGATTTGAAAAATTCAAATCTGATTTCGCTGCAGCAGCTGCAGGACGCTTTGGTTCTGGTTGGGCATGGCTTGTTGTGAACAACGGAAAACTTGAAATCACAAGCACGCCAAACCAAGATTCTCCTTTAACTGAAGGAAAAACGCCAATTCTAGGACTAGACGTTTGGGAGCATGCTTACTACCTAAACTACCAAAACCGTCGTCCTGATTACATTTCAGCATTCTGGAATGTTGTGAACTGGGATGAAGTAGCTCGCCTTTACAGCGAAGCAAAATAATGATTTGATTCTAAAAGACCTGCTTTCAAGAGAAGCAGGTCTTTTTATATTTTCCCTCCTTTTTTTACATATCTGCCTTTTGATGAGACAGACTATTGTGTAGAAAAGGAGAATGAATTGTATGAGCAGATTAAAAAAAATGTTCGGGGACATGGATGTTACAAGAGATTTATTGCTCCTCCTCACGATTGGCGGGTTATACGCACTTGCCATTGCGCTTTCAAATACGTTTGTAAATGTGTACTTATGGAAACAGTCTGGGAAATTCACAGATCTTGCGATTTATAACTTGGCCATTGTGGTGCTTCAGCCCATTACGTTTTTATTCGCTGGCCGGCTCGCTAAAAAAATAGACCGGGCGTTTGTCCTTCGTTTCGGTGTCATCTTTTTAGCCGCTTTTTATTTGATTGTTTTAATGGCAGGAGAACAAGCGGCCGCACGGCTTGTTTTATTGGGAAGTGTCCTTGGGATCGGCTATGGTTTTTACTGGCTTGCTTTTAACGTACTCACCTTTGAGATCACCGAGCCTGAAACAAGAGACTTCTTTAATGGGTTTCTCGGGGTGCTTTCCTCAACTGCTGGCATGATCGGTCCTCTCATTGCGGGGATTGTCATTTCTCAGTTAACGGATGATACAGGCTACACAGTCATTTTCACGTTATCGCTTTTTTTGTTTTCATTAGCGGTTGTGATGAGCTTTTTCCTCAAAAGAAGACAGTCAAAAGGCAAATTTATCATCAAACAAATTTGGAAAGAACGCCATGCAGACGAGAATTGGCGTAGGATTACATCAGCTCACTTTTTTCAAGGGCTTCGTGAAGGGGTCTTTGTCTTCTTAATCAGTGTCTTCGTGTTTATTGCAACAAACAGTGAGCTTGCTCTCGGGACGTTTGGTTTAGTGAATTCAGGTGTTGCGTTTTTTGCTTATTTTTTCGCTACGCGTTTGATTAAGAAAAAGTGGCGGAAGAAGGCGATTATGCTTGGAGGGCTGATTTTATACGGCGCCTTGTTTTTAATCGTTTTCCACTTGTCCTATGTTTCACTTCTGATGTATGCGGTAGCCATTGCGATAGGATATCCGCTCCTGCTTGTTCCTTATGTATCCTTAACATATGATGTCATCGGCCATGCAAGGTATGCCAGAAAGGCCAGAATTGAATATATTGTGGTCAGAGAGCTATTTTTAAATGCCGGCCGTATTAGTTCGATTATTTTGTTCCTGCTGTCTGTCACCTTACTAGGTGATGAGCTCGGAATCCCAGCATCTCTTGTTGTGCTCGGGGCGGGACATACCCTCATTTATTATTTTGTAAAAGATATTCATTTAAAAGAAAAAACAGCTGATATGAAAGAGGCTGACGGTCAAAAGCCAGTTTCTCACACGAACCTTATTAAGGGAGAAAGGTAAAATTTCTTACCAATGGAACATCAAATTTCTAGATAAATGATAAAAAAACCGCTAAAATGATGATGGCACCTTTTAAACACAAAAAGGGGTGCCATTTCTTTCTTGATAGAAAAGGTGATGTGATGAGAAACAAGAAAAACAAAAAAGACGCGAAGGAAGGGCGCAAAACACTTCCGATCCGGCTGAATTTATTATTTTTAGCTGCGTTTATTATTTTTACCGGTGTTGTCGTTAGACTCGGGTTTGTGCAAATTGTCAATGGAGAAGATTATAAAAAGCAGGCAGAGAAACAAGAAGATGTGAATGTCAGCTCATCTGCTCCGCGGGGAAAAATTTACGATCGAAACTACAATACGATTGTCAGCAATAAAGCGCTAAATGCCATTACATATACGAGAACCTCGACGACTTCACAAGAAGAGCGGCTCAAAGTGGCATCAAAATTAGCGGATATGATTCATGTGAGTACGAAAAAAATCACAGATCGTGACAAAAAAGATTTCTGGATCTTAACGCATCCGAATGAAGC
The DNA here is from genome assembly GCF_001482475.1 of Bacillus sp. G1(2015b). Taxonomy (NCBI): domain Bacteria; kingdom Bacillati; phylum Bacillota; class Bacilli; order Caryophanales; family Bacillaceae; genus Bacillus; species Bacillus sp. G1(2015b). Next base: position 200,189 of record NZ_LKIC01000031.1, read on the forward strand.
GAAAAAGCTTGTTCAAAAGGAATCAGAATTAAAGGATGACGATAAGGTCTCTGATGATAAACTATATGAGCTTCAGCTAAAACGCATCACAGACAAGGAATTAAATCAACTGACGAAAAAAGATTTACAAGTGCTTGCTATTAAAAGGCAGATGGATGCAGGCTATGCACTGACGCCTCAATTTATTAAAAATGAAGATGTAAAGCCAAGTGAAATTGCTTACGTCTCTGAGCATTTGGACGAGCTGCCAGGTGTTGATGTGACGACAGACTGGTCACGTAGCTATCCGTATAAAGGACTGCTCCGCAGTATGCTTGGCAGTGTGTCTTCGAGTGATGAAGGTCTTCCGCAGTCACTTCTTGAGCATTATCTATCACTCGGCTACAGCCGAAATGACCGTGTAGGAAAAAGCTATCTTGAATATCAATATGAAGATGTCCTGCAGGGCCAAAAGGAAAAAGAACAGAGTACAACTGATAAACAGGGCAATGTCACAAGCTCTAAAGTGTTAACAGAAGGTAAAAGCGGGAAAGACCTTGTGCTGACAATTGACATTCAGCTGCAAAAAGCGGTTGAAAAAATTATTGAAAAGAACTTGAGAAGTGCGAAACAAAGAGGGGGAACTGAGCTTCTTGATCGCGCATTTGTTGTTATGATGGATCCGAGAAATGGAGAGGTTCTCTCTGTTGCGGGTAAGCAGATTTCAAACAAAAACGGAAAATACAAGTTCGATGATTACTCATTAGGAACGATGACATCCTCATATGCGATGGGATCAGCTGTAAAAGGGGCAACGGTACTAACCGGATATAAAACAGGCGCTATTCATATTGGAAGTACCCAATATGATGAACCTCTCTATATCGCTCAGTCACCGCCAAAGAAATCCTATCAAAATATGGGACTCATTAATGATTTAACAGCACTAGAGCGTTCATCTAACGTGTATATGTTCAAAACAGCGATCGCTATTGGGAAAAGCGAATATCGTAAGAATCAGCCGCTCCCAATTGATCCGAAAGCATTTGATACGTTCCGCTACAATTTCAGTAAATTTGGCCTTGGCGTCAAAACTGGTATTGACCTGCCAAACGAGGCAACGGGCTACAGAGGAACGTCTACACAATCGGGCCTTTTACTTGACTATGCGATTGGACAGTATGATACGTTTACACCGCTGCAAATGGCGCAATACGTTTCAACCATTGCAAATGGGGGATATCGTTTACGTCCGCAGCTTGTCAAAGAAGTGAGAGAGCCAGATCCGCAGCGCGGCATTGGAGCTGTGACAGAATCCGTCAAACCGGATGTATTGAATAAGCTAGACATGACAAGTGATGAAATCAAGCGTGTCCAGCAAGGCTTCAAGCTTGTCATGCAGAACCCAAGAGGGACAGCCTATTCAAACTTTGGCAACAAAAAGTATAATCCAGCTGGCAAAACAGGAACCGCTCAATCATTCTATGACGGTCCAATTAAAAGCAAGCGCGGTACACCGACGTATAACACAACTCTTGTAGCATACGCGCCTGCTGATAATCCAGAAGTGGCTATTTCCGTTGTCGTCCCGTGGGTGTATCAAGACTACAACCAGCGCTATCCAATTACAAATGATATTGGTGAACAAGTATTAGACAAGTACTTTGAACTGAAATCAAAACAGGAAAGCAATGATACACAGGCGAAAAACAAAAACAAAATTGAAAATGAAGCAGAAACAAATAACTAGACCTTTCATAGGTAAAAACGCTCACTTTTTGTGGGCGTTTTTTTACGTTTTCTTCAAAAATTCCGATATAAATTGACAAAATTCATAAAAAACGCCGCAATTTCTCTACAAAACTTCGACATTTACAAAACCTTAACATTCCATTTAAACGAAATTAATAAAGAACCTTTAATGTATTACTCGTAGGACAAATTATTCAGGGGGTATTCTTGAAATGAAAAAGAACAAATTATGGCTGCTTACTTTCCTTACTATCGCATTGTTAGCATTCGTCACAGCATGCGGAAACAGCAGCTCAAGCGGAGATTCAAAAGACAGTAAAGGAAATGCTTCAAACAAAGATGAGGCATCAGGTTCCATTACCATCTCAGGATCATCTGCGATGCAGCCTTTAGTTCTTGCGGCAGCAGAAAAATTCATGGATAAACATCCAAAAGCCGATATTCAAGTACAAGCCGGCGGTTCAGGAACAGGACTTTCTCAAGTTTCAGAAGGATCTGTACAAATTGGTAACTCAGATGTATTCGCTGAAGAGAAAGACGGAATCGACGCAAAAGCTTTAAAAGACCACAAAGTAGCAGTTGTTGGAATGGCCGCAGCTGTAAACCCTGAAGTGGGTGTCAAAGACATCACAAAGGACGAATTGAAAAAAATCTTCACTGGTAAAATCAAAAACTGGAAAGAGCTTGGCGGGAAAGACCAAAAAATCACGCTTGTCAACAGACCTGATTCTTCAGGAACTCGTGCAACATTTGTGAAATATGCACTTGATGGTGCAACACCTGCAGAAGGAATCACAGAAGATTCTTCAAACACAGTGAAAAAACTGATTGCAGAAACACCAGGTGCGATTGGATACCTAGCATTCTCTTATTTAACAGATGACAAAATTACACCGCTTAGCATTGATGGTGTGAAACCAGAAGAAAGCAATGTAGAAAGCGGTAAATATACAATTTGGGCATACGAGCACTCTTATACAAAAGGTGAGCCGGAAGGTCTAGCAAAACAATTCTTAGATTACCTTATGAGTGACGAAGTACAAAAAGAAATCGTTAAAGACCAAGGCTACATCTCAGTCTCTAATATGAAAGTAGAAAGAGACGCAGCAGGCAAACAATCAGATAAGTAAGAGGTCTTGAATTGCTGATGAAGGAAAAGTGGAGCATTTCACTTTTCCTTTTATGACATTCATAGGAGTGTAGAAAAAGATGAAGCAGATAGAACATACAGAAGCGAGCGATCGGCTGATCAGCTCGAAGAAAAATAGGCAAATGGATGAAGTAAGAGGAAGTATTTTGGTGAGATTCTGCGCATTCTTAATGATTGCAGTATCCATCGCCATCACCATCTTCCTTGGCATTAAGGGTTTACAATCTTTCATCGTAAATGGTGTAAGCCCAATTGAGTTCTTAACCAGTATCAATTGGAACCCCACAGCAGAAAACCCGGAGTACGGCGCATTTCCTTTTATCTTTGGATCGATCGCCGTCACGCTTCTATCGGCACTTATTGCAGCGCCGCTAGGCATCGCAGGAGCGATCTTTATGACAGAAATTGCACCTGCATGGGGCCGGAAAATTCTCCAGCCAGTCATTGAATTGCTTGTAGGGATTCCATCCGTTGTTTACGGATTCATAGGTCTTACAGTATTGGTGCCGTTTATCGGACATTTCAAGTCAAGCGGCTCAGGGCATAGCGTGTTAGCAGGAACGATTGTCCTGTCTATTATGATTCTGCCAACCGTTACATCTATTGCAACTGATGCAATGGCTTCCCTTCCAAAAAGCTTACGTGAGGGATCGTATGCACTTGGCGCAACAAGATGGCAAACGATTAGACGTGTGCTTGTACCAGCAGCTCTTCCAACATTAATGACAGCGGTCGTTCTTGGGATGGCGAGAGCATTTGGAGAAGCCCTTGCCGTTCAAATGGTCATTGGAAACACACGTAATTTACCAGAGAGCATTATGGATACAGCTGGTACATTAACAACCATTATTACGTTAAACATGGGTCACACAACGTATGGAAGTGTTGAAAACAATACACTTTGGTCAATGGGGCTTGTCCTTCTAGTTGTATCGTTTATGTTCATACTCATTATCAGATACTTGTCGTCTAGGAGGAAGATTTAATGAATAGCAAAATGACCGATCGTTTTGCCACGATTGTTTTTGGATTATGTGCCGCCATTATTACGGCGATCCTAGTTGGTTTGTTTTCTTATATCATTTTCAACGGTGCAAAAGAATTAAACTTTGACTTTTTGACAACCCGCTCAAGTGCAATTGGCTCTGGCGGCGGCATCAGGGATCAGCTGTTTAACTCGTTTTACATTTTGTTTATTACAATGCTGATCACAGTACCACTTGGTGTCGGCGGCGGAGTGTACATGGCTGAATATGCGCCTCAAAACAAAGTCACTGATTTTATTCGTACATGTATTGAAGTGCTGTCTTCACTTCCTTCCATTGTCATTGGTATGTTTGGTTTACTTATGTTTGTCAATTTAACAGGCTGGGGCTATACAATCATCGGAGGAGCTCTTGCGCTCACGGTGTTTAACCTGCCAGTGATGGTCAGGGTGACAGAAGACGCGCTTCGCTCTGTACCGAAGGATCAAAAGGAAGCATCACTAGCGCTTGGTGTGACGAAATGGCATACAGTGAAGACGGTCCTGATTCCAGGTGCGATTCCTTCTATTATTACCGGTGCGATTTTAGCATCAGGAAGAGTTTTCGGGGAGGCAGCAGCGCTTCTTTTCACAGCAGGTCTCACCACACCGCGTCTAGATTTTACAAACTGGAGTCCATTTTCTGATACGTCACCGCTGAATATTTTTAGACCGGCAGAAACATTAGCCGTTCATATATGGAACGTCAATACACAAGGAATCATTCCAGATGCGGAGGTCATTGCAAATGGTGCATCAGCCGTACTTGTGCTTTCAGTTTTAGTATTCAACTTAGCAGCTAGATGGCTTGGTTCATTTATTCATAAGAAGCTTACGTCAAAATAATGTGAGAAAGGTGTGAAGGGGATATGGTTCAAATGCTAGCAGAAAAAAAAGAGATTGCAGCAAAAAAGGCTCCACTTCAAGCAGAACAGATTTTACAGGTGCAGGATTTAAGCATTTATTATGGGGAAAAAAGAGCGGTCAATCACATTTCATTTGAAATTGAGAAGAACGCAATTACCGCATTAATCGGTCCATCTGGCTGCGGGAAATCAACCTTTTTACGCAGCATTAACCGCATGAACGACTTGATCCCAGGTGCGAGAAGTGAAGGGGCGATCATGTACGAAGGGCTCAATATTTTGGATGACCGCATTAATGTGGTCAATTTAAGAAGAGAAATCGGCATGGTTTTCCAAAAGCCAAACCCATTTCCTAAATCGATCTACAATAACATTACCCATGCATTAAAGTATGCGGGAGAAAAAAGAAAATCAGTGCTTGATGATGCAGTAGAGGAAAGTTTAACAAAAGCGGCACTTTGGGATGAGGTCAAAGATCGTCTGCACCGCTCAGCTTTGTCATTATCCGGCGGTCAGCAGCAGCGCCTTTGTATTGCCCGTACTCTTTCGATGAAACCTAGCGTTCTTTTATTAGATGAACCTGCTTCTGCCCTAGACCCGATCTCAAATGCAAAAATTGAAGAGTTATTATCAGATTTGAAAAATGATTATTCGATCGTCATTGTGACTCACAACATGCAGCAAGCATTACGTGTATCTGATCATACGGCCTTTTTCCTAAACGGTGATCTAGTAGAATATGATGCCACTGAACGTATCTTTACACGTCCTGCGCAGCAAAAAACAGAAGACTATATCAATGGTCGATTTGGATAAGGCGGGTGAATTTTAATGAATGCAGTAGCAACTGAAACAGCAAAAAAAGAAGTGTTTCGTGTGAATGATATGAACCTTTGGTATGGACAGCATCACGCACTCAAGCATATTGATTTAGACATAAGAGAGCATGAAGTCACAGCAATTATCGGTCCGTCCGGCTGCGGAAAGTCAACGTTTATCAAGACCTTAAATCTCATGGTCAAAACAGTGCCAGGTGTGAAAATCACCGGGGATATGATGTATAACGGTGACAATATTTTAAAAGGCCGTGTCGATCTCGTGGAACTGCGTAAAAACGTTGGGATGGTCTTTCAAAAAGGAAACCCATTCCCTCAATCTATCTTTGATAATGTCGTCTATGGGCCAAGAATTCACGGGGTGAAGAGCAAGCAGCAATTAAAAGAAATCGCTGAAAAAGCGCTTCGTGATGTTGCCCTTTGGGATGAAGTGAAAGATCGCTTAAGTGCGCCTGCATTAGGTCTTTCTGGCGGTCAGCAGCAGCGTCTTTGTATCGCAAGAGCTATTGCTACAAGCCCAGATATTTTATTAATGGATGAACCAACATCAGCGCTTGATCCTGTCTCAACATTAAAGATTGAAGAATTGATTATGAAATTAAAAGAGAAATATACGATTGCCATTGTGACGCATAACATGCAGCAAGCGGCAAGGGTATCAGATAGAACAGCCTTCTTCTTAATGGGGGAGCTTGTTGAGATCAATGATACGAATGTGATGTTCTCTGAGCCAAATGATCAAAGAACAAATGATTATATATCTGGTCGATTTGGATAACAAAAACCCCTGGAGGTCAGCGCCGCCAGGGGTTTTTATCGTTATTTTGTTAAGGCTTTGACGATTTGTTTGAACGTCATCCCTGTTTTTAAATTGAACTTGCCTGCACGAATTTCTTTATGGTAGCCGGCGTCAATCACGTAATCATTAAAATCTTTAGACGAATTGATGATTCCGTCCTTCTCAAGCATGTCTGAAACATCACTTGTGCTCATCCCGTTTTTAATAACGAATTTGACCGATTTGCCTTTAGGCTTGTCTGATGTTTCTTTATCATTTTTAGAATCGCCGTCTTCATTTGCTTTCAGTGCTTTTTCTTTATAATCAAGAAGTTGCTGATATGTTTCACGGCTGACGGAGACTTCTTTTTTAGAGTCTAAATAGTTTTTCACGTCAGTGTCTGTTACTTTCGCTGCGAGCGTTTCTTTTGTGGTTGTATCAGCCGCCGCTTCATCTTTTCCAGTGAGGAAAAATACGATTGCCAGAACACCAGTTGCAAGAATCATACCTGCCGCAAACGTTTGGATGCTTTTTTTCGTCATACAAGCACCTTCTCGTTGTCTTTAATGATCATGTTGACCTCATCTACAGATACATGCTCAGCGCGCGCAATGGCCTCAGGAGACATGCCATTTTGATGCTTTGAAATGATTTGTCTTGCGATAGATGGATCAATTTCTGAATGTTTGCGGACGACGATATTTGTTTCAAGCAATTCTTCTTCAAGAACCTTCATTTTCTTTTTCAGTTTATAGATTTCTTGCATTGCAGATAGTTGAAGTGTTTCAAGTTCCTGCTCGACTTCTTTAATCGGCTCTCTTTGAAAATATGAGAATGCGATCAGTACGATACTGACAACAAGCAATCCGATAATTGCAATTTCCATGTTTCATCACCTTTTATTCGTATTTTAATGCTGAAAACCATAAAAGGCTTTCATGATTGTTTCAGACAGTTTTCGACCCTTCTTTTTTATACCATAAAAAAGCTAGTTTCAAAAGGAATTGCTGAAAAAATCACCTTTTTTTCATCTTTTTTCTTTTTATATGAAAAACGAGTATGAAAATCTTGCTCGCTGTCAAAATAAAAGAGGGTTTCTCATGTATACAGTACGACAAAGATTGACGTTTTATAGGGGAGCAGGCCATTTTTCATGAAATGATCATACGATATAGATCAGAACGCAGGCGGATTGCACTGAAATTGAAATTGGTGAAAAAACATTCTAGCATTCCTAAGCTAGAAGTGGTATTATAGTTAGGTCTGAATGTGAATTGATTTTAGTTTGGAGGGAAAAACATGCGCGTAAATATTACTCTAGCTTGCACTGAATGCGGTGAGCGTAACTATATTACTAAAAAGAATAAGCGAAACAATCCAGATCGCGTTGAATTCAAAAAGTATTGCTCACGTGATAAAAAACAAACTTTACATCGTGAAACAAAGTAAGCAGCAGGGAATTTTCCTGCTGTTTTTTTATGATGGGAGATGATCTGTGTGAAAAAGGAACTCCGCCTTCAAACATTAGCCAAGCTGGAACAGATGAGTGCTGAGGAATTCGAGCGAAGCACCGCTTTACTTCATGAGCACTTGTTTCAGCTGCCAGCATGGAAACAAGCAAATACCATTGCCCTCACCATGTCTAGAGGAAAAGAGGTACCGACAATGCCTCTCATTGAAAAAGCATGGCAGGAGGGGAAAACAGTATGTGTACCCACCTGTTTTCCGGAAACAAAAGAGATGACGTTTTATGAATATACACCGGAAACGAAGATGATATCCCGCTACTTTGGGCTATTGGAGCCCGACCCTATGGCGTCGGCCGCTGCATCTAAAAAATTAATCGATTTGATCATTGTGCCTGGGGTGTGCTTTGATCGACAAGGCTACCGTATCGGATATGGGGGCGGCTATTATGACCGCTACTTAGCTGACTATCACGGCGAAACCCTTGCCCTTTGCTTGACTGTACAGCAAACCGAGCATATTCCGGTTGAAACGCACGACATTCCGGTCTCAATTATCGTCAGTGAGAAAGGTATCTTATATCAAAAATAAAGTCCGCTGCTTGTACGGTAGAACGGGCTTTTTTGTGTTGAGACCGTTTGGTTTGATTTATGCCTTGGTCGAAGTGAATGTTGAGTTGATATCTCTTTAAAATTTAAGTTGCGGCTTCACTTGTCTGTAAGTTAACCGATTTTAATAATAGTTTACGTTTATTCATTTAATGACTTTTTAGCTATTAGGAGGCATATATTGAAAAAATTTCGAGGAAAGAAAAGATACTTCCGTAATTTGTGGAAGGAAGTTAATACTTTTGACTTGCAACTTGATCATGATTATTGGTTCGATTTTTTTCATACCCATCTTGATTTTTGGGGTGTTGGGAAAAATAGTTTGAAAATAAGAAGAGAGCATATAAAGGCTCATATCGCTTTATACAATAGGTTGCTAAAGCAGCTCGAAGAATTTGAAAAGCCATACCAAACATGGATCTGTATTCACGAACAAGATCCAATGTTAGATGCTGTGTATGTCCATTCACCAAATCCAAATGATGATGACTTCCCGCACAAGCTTGAAGAATTAGAGCTGAATTGTAAGCTACCTCATACGTTCAAGGATTTAGTGAACCTTCATCAATTTGATGTTTCCTGTTATCGATCAGAGGGTGAAGAGGTTTATTATATTCAATCAAAAGCACAAGGGATTAGATTGTAAAGGCTGGCTAACGAACGGAACCATTCAAAGCGATAAAAACGATGGTTCATGCATAAACAAATCCTATTTAAGCCACGATACGAACATAGGAGGGAATATGATGAATAAAATGATTTGGAGCATTGTGTTCACACTGTTTGCATTCGTTCTCGTGCAAAATCGTTATCGGCTCATGAATTTGATTTTAGGCCAAAATCAAGTACGTCACTTTTTGATTAAATGGCTGATGAAAATCCCATATTTTCGGACGAAATTTATTCGCCAAGCATTCTAATCCCGCAAATGCCGGGATTTTTTTGTTTTGAAATGCGGATCAGAACGATTCTTGCTATAATAATGTAAAAAATGGAGCGCGAATGTATGAATGTCATAGATAGTCTATTTTGGCGAGTTGTTGATGAACTAAGACAAAAAGGATACGAGATGATTCAAAGTCCGTACCCAGAAGATGAAATATTTTTTGAAGCACCACGAAACTCAGGCTATGATCTCATCCGTCTATATAGAAAAGATGTGAATTTTAGACAGGAGATTGTTCGAGATATCGAGGAGCAAACATACCGGATCAATCAGCTGAGAGAAGCTATGCGTAAACGATCGCTTCATCTCTTGCAGCTGCAATTTACAACTGATGTTCCAGTAGATGATTGGGAAGACCTAAACGGTGAGCCGCAAAAAGAGAATAAGGTGACAGTTACTCCTGTGTTACTCAATGCAGACACGCTTCAAAACGATATAAACGAACTGCAAAAATGGCTCAATACATCTCTTGCAGTTGATGTAGAAGAAGCGAAGAGAGACACAGCTGAGGATGCAATGCAGCTTAAAAGGAACGTGCTCCAGGCATTTGATGATCAGGAAAAACAGCGTGAACGAGAACGGGCCGTGTTTCAAAATGGCAGACCCATTTTCACCTACTTGCTGATCGCTGTCCAAGTGGTGATGTTTCTTTTACTTGAGCTGTCTGGTGGAAGTACCAATACGGCAACTTTAACTGCATTTGGTGCTAAAAATAATGTGCTGATTTTAGAGGGTGAATGGTGGCGCCTGATAACACCAATGTTTTTACATATTGGCTTGACGCACTTACTCTTTAATACTTTTGCTCTTTGGTCCGTTGGAGCGGCTGTTGAGAGAATTTATGGATCAGGAAGATTTTTGCTCATCTATTTGATTTCCGGCATTTTTGGCTCCATAGCGAGCTTTGTGTTTAATACGGCAATTGCAGCCGGTGCATCAGGCGCGATTTTTGGCTGTTTAGGGGCACTGTTATATTTAGCTATCTCAAACCGAAAGCTTTTCTTTCGGACGATGGGGACAAATATTATTGTCATTATTCTCATTAACTTAGGAATAGGCTTCACTGTATCAGGTATTGATAATGCAGGGCATCTTGGCGGCTTGGTTGGCGGCTTTTTCACGGCATTAGCTGTCCGTCTGCCTAAACAGACGCAGCCTGTCAAAATGCTTCTTGCAACTGCTGTTTTGCTCTTGATTGGCGGTTTTGGATTGTATACAGGGTTTCATTCAGATAATCAAAAGGAAGCAGCGGCAACAAGTGAGGCAGCGAGTTTATTTGATGAGAAAAAGTATAGCGAAGCAAGTGAACGACTAGAGGAATATGTACACGAAAAAGATGCATCAGCTGAGGCACTTCATATTTATGCACTATCGGAAGCGCAGCAGGGCCAACTTGATAAGGCTATTCAATTTTTACAAAAGTCGCTTGAAAAAGATCCAGATGATCCAAATAAACTGTATCATTTATCGTTGTTATTCGTAGAAAAAGGAGAGACAGCGAAAGCAGATGATCTATTAGCGAAAGCATTAAAACAAGATCCTCAAAATGATCAATTTTTAAAGCTGAAACAATATATCGAAAATAGTCAAACACGTTGAATGACTTGACTGAAAGCGCATTTATGAATACGCTTATCCTATCTGTTGATGAGAAGAAATGGTGGAAACAATGAAAACGTTATATGATGTACAGCAGCTGCTTATGAGATTTGGAAATTATGTGTATTTCGGAGATCGTGAAGTAGAATTAGAATTTATGGCAGACGAATTGAAGGAAATGTATACATCGGGCATCATTGACCGGACTGAATGGTCAAACGCAATGACGATTCTTCAAATGGAGTTAGCCAAACTAAATCGAAAAACAATGTGAAGGTGGAGGGCATATGACAGGGGATTGGTTTGTAGGTATTGATCTTGGCGGTACGACAATTAAGCTTGCGTTCATTAATCTATATGGTGAAATTCAGCATAAGTGGGAGATTCCTACTGATAAATCCGGGCAGACGATCACAGTCGATATTGCCAAATCAATTGACCATAAACTGGTTGAGATCAGTATGCCGAAATCAGCACTTATTGGGATCGGAATGGGTGCACCTGGACCTGTAGATAAAGTATCTGGAATCGTCTATAAAACAACGAATCTGGGCTGGACAAACTATCCGTTGAAAGATCACCTAGAGGCAGAGACAGGACTTCCATCTGTCATTGAAAATGATGCGAATATTGCTGCACTCGGTGAAATGTGGAAGGGTGCAGGAGATGGCGCAAAAAATATCCTGATGGTCACACTTGGAACAGGGGTTGGCGGCGGCATCATCGTCAACGGTGAAGTTGTTCAAGGGGAGACAGGAGCTGGCGGAGAAATTGGCCATATTTGTGCCGTTCCATTTCAAGGAGCACCTTGTAACTGCGGAAGAACAGGCTGTATTGAAACAATCGCATCTGCAACTGGCATCGTCCGGCTTGCAAAGGATAAATTAGAAACCGAGCAGCATACATCTTCACTTGGCACGCTCGCTTCGCTATCAGCAAAGAATGTATTTGAAGCGGCAGAAAACGGAGATGATCTTGCAATGCGTGTCGTAGAAGAAGTGACGACACATCTTGGACTTGTCCTAGCGAATCTTGCCAGTGCTTTAAACCCAACGAAAATTGTGATTGGCGGCGGTGTTTCAAAAGCAGGTGAGCTTCTTCGCAGTAAAGTAGAACGCGTTGTGAAACAACATGCGTTCCCGCCTTGCGCAGACGATGTCGAAGTGGTGATAGCATCACTCGGAAACGATGCGGGTGTCATCGGTGGTGCATGGATGGCAAAAACCAAATGGCTGTCTTGAACAAAAAAGTCATAATGATGTCATTTTTATTAAAAAAAGCGATAGATAGGCATGAAATTGGATGTTTAGCATATTCATAAGTTTGTCATGAGGAAAAAGACATTGATTTTCCATCATATACAGGATAAGATATACTTTAGTTATTTTTCTAGAAGCACCAATAATTAGGGTATATCCTGAGCCTGGGTGCGCGCTTAGCATAAGGAGGTTACAATGCGAAAGAATAGATTAAAGGCGATTTCATTTTTACTGATTGCGACATTGCTCATGTGGGTCAAAACCTATGTTATCTATAAATCTAGCTTCAATATTAAAATTGAAAATTTCATGCAGGAGTTTATCCTGTTTATTAATCCGCTTAGCTTTCTTTTGTTTATCTTCGGTATCGGTTTATTTTTCAAAGAGAAAAATCGAAATCGATATATCATCGTGACAAGCTTTATCCTGACATTCATTTTGTTAGCCAACATTGTGTTTTATCGATTCTATAGTGACTTTCTAACCATCCCCGTCCTTTTTCAAACAAACAATATGGGTGACCTCGGGTCAAGTATTACCTCTTTAATTGAACCAGTCGATTTACTGATGTTCGTTGATATCATCATTTTAATTTGGCTCTATAAAAAACAGCCTTCCTTTAGAACAGATGTCACAGTTTCACGAAAAGAACGAGCAGCATATTACTTATTTGTGGCAGCTACATTTTTCTTTAACCTTGGTTTAGCTGAAACAGAAAGACCAGAACTGCTTACTCGCTCATTTGACCGTGAGATGCTGGTGAAAAATATCAGCTTATATAACTTCCATATTTATGATGGGGTATTGCAATCGAAGCAGTCTGCTCAACGAGCCCTTGCTGACAGTAATAGCTTAACTGAAATTGAAAACTATGTAAGCGCAAATCAAACGGACCGTAATGAAAAGACATTTGGTCAAGCAAAAGGACGAAATGTCATTCTTGTATCACTTGAGTCTACACAGAGTTTTGTGATCAATGAAAAATTAAACGGGAAAGAAATTACTCCGTTTTTAAACAAATTGATCAAGAAGAGCTATAACTTTACTAATTTTTATCACCAAACAGGTCAAGGGAAAACATCTGATTCAGAGTTTATTGTAGATAATTCTCTTTATCCACTTGGAAGAGGGGCTGTGTTCTTCACAAATCCAAGTAATGAGTTTACAGCGACACCTGAGCTGTTAAAGGATGAAGGCTACCACTCTTCTGTTATTCATGCGAATAACAAAAGCTTCTGGAACCGCGACCTTATCTACGATAGCTTTGGCTACGATAAGTTCTTTGATATTAAATCATTTGATGTGAATGAAGAAAACTCAGTTGGCTGGGGACTGAAAGATGGTCCGTTCTTTGAGCAGTCCGCTGAATTAATGAAATCGATCCCGCAGCCTTTCTATACGAGATTGATTACATTAACGAACCATTTCCCTTTTGATTTAGATGAAGAAGATAAGCTCATTGATGAATATGATTCAAAGAGCAAAACGCTGAACAAGTACTTCCCTACAGTGCGTTATCAAGATGAAGCCCTTAAGCTTTTCTTTAAAAAGATGAAGGAAGCTGGGTTATACGATAACTCCATTTTTGTTTTATATGGGGATCACTACGGAATTTCTGAAAACCATAACGAAGCCATGGGACAATTTTTAAATAAAGAGATTACGCCATTTGAAGAAGTACAGCTTCAAAAAGTCCCATTTGTTGTACACATTCCAGGGGTAACGGATCAACATCCAAAAGAAATTGATACGGTAGGTGGTCAGGTCGATATCCGTCCAACTGTACTCAATCTTCTAGGTATTGATACAAGTAAACAAATTCAATTTGGTCATGACCTTTTATCAAAAGATACGAATGACTTTACAGTACTCCGTGATGGAAGCTTTATTACGAAGGACAGCATTTTTACAGATGGTGTTTGCTACAATAAAGAGACAGGCGAGCCAGCAGATGATAAAAATGTGTGTCAGTCTTATGAAGAGAAAGCGAAGCAGGAGCTACAATTCTCTGATCAAATCATCTACGGAGATCTCCTTAGATTTTATGATCGAAACAGCCCGGACCATTCACCATCCAAAAAAGAAGGTGAAACGGAGCTGAAAAAGGCGTCCTAATAGATGAAAAAACCTCTGCTATTTTTAGAAGCAGAGGTTTTCTTTTTTTGCCTGACGGCTCATATAGTATGAGAGGAGGGATGTAAATGAAGACAACGTCGTTTGGAAAAATTGAATGGCAGCTGGATGAAGCGGAGAGGGATGCTGTGGCAAAGCAGCTTGGTATTGGCAAAGCTGCTTTTCATTTATCTAATCAAACAAGCACTGATGACCTTCTTTTACCTGGATATAGACTTCCAGAAGGAGTCCATGTATTTGATTCCATCGGTGATGTGCAGAAATTTATTGCGCCTTATAGACTGCAGCAATCCGATGATTGGATCAATGGAACATTTGAATATGATAGCGCTCAATTAGAAGAAGAGCTGAGCCGCTTGAAAGCCGTATTTCCTTTTCTTCATATCAGCGTCATTGGTCATTCAGTGCTTGATACACCTATTTATGAAATCCGAACAGAGCCTGTTCAGCATTTACATTCTATTCATCTCAATGCCTCATTTCATGCAAATGAATGGATCACGACGTCTGTTTTATTAAAATGGTTGAAATCGCTTTGCTTAGCAGCGTCTGACCCGGTTCAGGCAAGACATTATGAAGCGGTTCATATTCTGCAGACCACTGCTTTATCCATCGTGCCAATGGTCAATCCAGATGGAGTGGATTTGGTTCGTAATGGACCGGAGTCACTAGGTCTTCATCGTGAAGAATTCACACTGCTAAACGGTGGATATTCCGATTACCGGGAATGGAAAGCAAATATTCGAGGGGTGGATTTAAACAATCAATTCCCTGCTTATTGGGAGATCGAGTACTATCGTCATCAGTCGAAGGCACCGTCCTACCGGGATTATCCTGGGCGCGAGCCATTAACAGAACCAGAAGCGAAAGCGATGGCAAATCTTGCGCTGCGAAAACGATTTGACCGGCTGATTGCCCTTCATACACAAGGAGAAGAGATTTATTGGGGTTTTCTTGGCCATGAGCCAGCCATCTCAAAAGAAATGGTCAAACGATTCGAACAAGTGAGCGGCTACAAACCGATCCAATATCTCGACAGCTATGCAGGCTATCGCGATTGGTTTATTTATCAATTTCATAATGAGGGCTATACAGTTGAGCTTGGTCTAGGGAAAAATCCTCTTTCCATGGATCAATTTGATTCGATTTATGAAAAAACAAAGCGGCTTTTATGGGAAGCGTGTAAGTGTTAAAAGCACCTGTCTGGTGCTTTTTCATATTGGAGCAACAATCAATTGCTTATGGTCAATAAAAACAATGTTGAAGTAATTGACGAAGGCTTTCTTGTAAGCTATTGTGAAAGATATGGATGTAAAAAAAAGGATATGATTTAGGGAGATGTCGACTATTGAGTGCTCAAAGCCTGTGGAAAAGAAATTTTACTTATCTATTTGTTTCTAAAATGTGCAAAATTACAGCGGATAGTTTATCTTTCAACACCATCTTATGGCTTTTGGTACTAGGAGGGAAAGGAGCAATAGGGACAGCTTTTTTTATTGCGGTCAGCTTTGTCCCTCAAGCGATTGTTGGACCATTTATTACGCCTATGATGAAGCCGCATCAATTGAAATTTTGGATGTGCTTTGCTGATTTAACACGAGGAGCGATTATTCTTGTGATCGTGGTTAGTTACTTTTATGGTTTCACACCATTAGTCCTCATCATTGGCTGCATGCTGCTTCATTCGGCGACAGGAGGCTCCTACGAACCGGCATCTGTATCGATTATTCCAAAGCTTGTCCATGAGGACCTCATACAAAAGGCGAATGCAACCATCCAATCAGCAAGTCATGTCGTAAGACTTGTGACGGTAACGATTTGTGGTGTCATGATTGCATTTGTAGGCGTAGGCTATACAATGCTTGTGATCATTCCTCTTTATCTTTTGTCCGCTTTATTGGTGTTCATGATTTCATATCAAACAGAAGCCATCATCGATAAAGCCAAAAAAGGATTATCTTATGGCAAAAGATTAATTCGAGGTTTTTCACTTGTTAGAAGCCATCATATTTTGTTTCCGTTAGCCATTTTTTGTGTCTGCTCAAACTTTGCTGCGGCACCATGGGAAGCATTGTCTGTTATTTATTTAACTGAAGACTTACATAGTGGACCGGTCGTCTATTCATTCATCAAAGTCACAACCGCACTAGGCGCCTTTTTGATGGGGTTTGTTTTAACAAAGATAAAAGTGAATCGGTATGGATTGCTCTTTATAGGTGCTGGGATTGTTGATGGAATCGCCTTCTTCATCACAGGTATGAACGCATTGTTACCACTTGTGTTTATATCAGCTTTTGCTTTAGGAGCAGCCATTAGTGCAGTTAACGTACCCGAACATACGATGATTCAATTGTCAGTAAAGGCAGAGGATCAGCCGCAAGTGTACGCGATTATCAACATGATTTCCTTCTTGATGATTCCTTTAGGCGCCCTCATTGGCGGTTATATGGCAACACTGTTTGGGTCTGGGTATGTCATTGCGGCTGGCGGCATCATTGAAGCTGTTTCAGGTATATGCCTGCTTTTGTTTACAAAGATCGGAAAGGTAGAGAGGGCGGATTTGACGATAGAACGAGACAAACCTGCCGTAAACGCAACGTGAGCATGGCATGATTGATTGAAGATAGGTTACAATGAGGACGAGAAAACATGAGAATTTGATTGAAAGGGGAAAAACGATGGCTATAGCAGACGTCACCATCATTCCGATAGGCACTGAAACACCAAGTGTCAGTGCTTACGTAGCAGATGTACAAAGAATTTTAGAAGGCTTTCAAAAAGAAGGGAAAATCAAATATCAATTAACACCGATGAATACGTTAATTGAAGGCGAATTATCCATTTTATTTGAGGTCATTCAGCGCATTCATGAAGCCCCTTTTGAAAAGGGATTGCACCGAGTAGCGACCAATATTCGCATCGATGACAGGCGGGATCAAACCACAACGCTTACAAGCAAATTAGAAAGCGTGAATAAGCATTTAAATCAATAAAAAAGCCTGCTATAAGCAGGCTTTCAGCGTGTAGACAAACCCTCGCATTCGGTGTCAGGGCTGCAAAGGTTTTCTATCACGCTGAAAAGAAGACAAAGGGCTAAAATCAAGATCATTTTAGCCCTTTGTCAACAATCTGAAGCCTGCTAGATGCAGGCTTTTAATGTGCAGTTGGATAACCGCTATAGATGATGGTCATGACAGTGAACCATCCAAAAACCAAAAATGTAGCGCCAGCAAAAGCGATGGCAAGTACGTTCACTTTTTTTAGTGAGCGATAGATACCGAGCGCAGCTAAAATCGTGACTAGACCAAAAATAATGACGAGCATCATGTGAAAGTCCCCCTTTGTCATCAATCCCTTTGATTTCCTTTCTTTTCATTTTAACCGTTTTCATAAAGCTTGTCGAGTAGATTCCAGTTGACGATTGTTTGAATTTTTATTGAATAGCCTTCATAATAAAAAAGAATCAATAAAGTAGGTGATGAAAATGAATTGGAGAAGAATGCCACTAGGCTATGTACAAGCGAACGCATATATTTGGAAAAACGAGCAGGGAGAATGCTTAATTTTTGATCCAGGCGGCGAAGCGCAAAAGCTGATTTCCTATGTAAAAGAAAAACAGCTCACACCGCTTGCTGTCTTATTAACACATGCTCATTTTGATCATATTGGTGCGGCAGATGAGGTACGCGAAGAGTGGGGAGTGCCGCTGTATGTACACGAAAATGAAAAAGAATGGCTCACGAATGCTGAATTAAACGGTTCAGCTCGATTGATTGGAAATGGAATTACGGTCAAAGAAGCTGAAAAATTGATTACGACAGAAGGAACTCTTCAAATTGGGTCGTTTACATTAGAAATGTTCCATACACCTGGGCATTCACCTGGCAGTGTGTCTTACTATTCGGCGGAAGAGGGCTTTGTTATTTCTGGTGACACGCTATTTGAAGGTGGCATTGGGAGAACAGATTTAGTAGGCGGCAGTCAGGAAGTGCTGCTTCAATCAATCCATCATAAATTATTGTCCTTGCCAGAATCAACTCTTGTATTAAGCGGGCATGGCGGGGAAACCACTGTGCTGACAGAGCAGGAGCAAAATCCGTTTATTAATGGTTTTTCTCTTTAATTGCAGGCATGAAAAAAGCATCTCTTTAGAAGAGATGCTTTTTTCAATTAATGTCCGGTACCGGGAACCATGATGAAAATCGAATAATATGTAAATCCGGCAAAGAAAATCGTCAAGTACGCTCCGAAAATGTAAATATACATTCTTTCGGATAAATTCAAGTAGGATAAAAATACAAAAAGAACGGTTTGACCGAAGAACAGCAGCGATGCATCTTTCATATGTCCTAAATAGAACATGACAGCAAAAATACCCGTCCAAAAGCCAAGCACGCGGAACATGCGATTCATTTCTTTCCCTCCCCTTAAAAAAACCCCTTTGATTCATATTATAGCTGATCACCACTTGTTATGTAAACATTTACATTTTTGACAACGTGTGAACAATTTATTTTGAATGCAGAAAAAATTTTTTTGAAAAAATGATGAAAAAGTGTTTATGCTGAAAAACATGAGGGTACTTACTCCATAAGAGAAAAGGTTAACGACCTAAGGAGGAAGACTAATGAGTGACATTACTTTTTATTCATACCCAAGCTGCACGTCTTGCCGCAAAACAAAACATTGGTTAAAGGCGAATCAAATTGATTTTAAAGAGCGTCACCTTTTCAGAGAAACGCCAACTCTAGATGAATTAAAAAAGATTCTTTCTTTAACAACAGAAGGAATGGATGAAATTTTAGCCACACGAAGTCAAGCTTTTAAAAGCTTAAATTTAAATATTAATGACTTAAAAGTAAACGAGGTTTTGCAGCTTCTCATTGAAAAACCAAAACTGCTTCGAAGACCAATCATCATTGATGGAAATAAATTAGTAGTTGGTTATAATCCAGGAGAACTCATGAAAATATCAAAAAAGAAAGCGATTCATCAATCAGTTTCCTAATAAAAAACGAAGATCAGCTGAAACATGCTTCAGCCGTCTTCGTTTTTGTGCTGAACTGGGCTAGCTGGGTTCGAACCAACGATCACGGAGTCAAAGTCCATTGCCTTACCACTTGGCTATAGCCCAATATCAAACGTGTAATGATATTGTTCACCATCTACGGTCATTTATACATAAAAATTGTATGTCACGAGTTTTAAGTGCAAAAGGAGTGAAAGAAGTAAATGAAAAATGAAAAATCAAAGCAATTATACGAATTTATCCTAAAAGAAGCCCCTGTCATGACCGAAGAATGGCTAAAGACAAGAACCGAAGAAGGCTCATTATATTCTAAACATGCTTCAGAGGAAACGGAAAAGAAGCTGAAGGAACAGAACACAGCGTTTATTCAAACCATTGCAGCAACACTTGTGACACTGTCAGACAAAGTAGAAAACCATTTGAAAAAGTGGTCTGTTGATATTGCTCGTGATCGAGCAGTGCACGAGGTGCCGTTATATGAAATCATTGGACAATTTAAGATTTTCCGCCACATTTTCTGTTCGAGAATTGAGACATTCACCCAAGAAACAGAGCTTGAAGTGACGCTGCAAGATGTGTGTCAGTGGAATCAGCATTTTCACGCCACATTTGATGATATGATTGAGCGTTTATCAGAAGAATATGACCGCGTCACACTCAGTCAGCTGAATGCACAAAGAGAGATGATTCAAGAACTGAGTGCCCCTGTTATTCCAGTATCAAAGGAAATCGGGATTTTGCCATTGATCGGAGAAATCGATACGTACCGGGCTAAAATTATTTTGGAATCCGTGCTAGAACAGGCTTCAAGACTGCGTCTAACGCACTTATTTATTGATATTTCTGGCGTTCCCGTTGTTGACACGATGGTTGCTTATCAGCTGTTTAAAGTGGTCGATAGTGCGAAGCTATTAGGAATTGAGACGATTATATCAGGTATTCGTCCAGAGATCGCTCAAACTGTAGTGAAACTCGGCATTGATTTCTCAAAAGTAAATACAGAACACAGCCTTGCAAAAGCTTTAGAAAAAAGAGGATTTCGCATTTTTGAAGAGCAGCAGCAAGAAGCCACATCATGACGAAGAAACCTGCACTTGTAAAAGTCAGGTTTTTTTATATGCTCTTTTCTAAAAAATGATGTGATGCATCTTGAGTTGAGGGTTTTCATGCTTTATTAGTCATGAAAATCATAAAATGCTCTTTTGTCATTCAGGTTCCTCCATTCTACAATGTGATCAATGAAAGGAGTGATCCACTTGTATGGGATTGAATATTTAAGGCAAGAGCTGCTAGAAGAAGCATGCCGCATGAGAGCATCTGATGTGCACATTGTCCCAAAAGAAAAGGAAGCGTTGGTATCTTTCCGCGTAGACTCAGATTTAATCCAGCAGCGAACCATTGATAAAAAAACCGGCGAGCGGCTCATTGCTCATTTTAAATTTTTATCTTCTATGGATATCGGGGAAAAAAGGAGACCGCAAAATGGGTCATTAGCTGTGATGCTAAGAAGCGGCCAGGTGTTTATTCGAATGTCTACCTTACCAACTGTAAATGATGAGAGTTTAGTGATTAGAATATTGCCGCAGGATCATGTTCCGAAAATAAAACACCTGTCACTATTTCCGAAAGCTTCAGCCAGGTTATTGTCATTTTTGAAGCATTCGCATGGGCTCATTTTATTTACCGGTCCAACCAATTCGGGGAAAACAACAACCCTCTATTCACTGATCCAGTTTGCAAAAAAGAATTTCAACCGAAATATTATTACGCTTGAAGATCCTGTGGAAACAAGAAATGAAGAAGTGTTACAGGTTCAAGTAAATGAAAAAGCCGGCATCACATATGCCGCAGGATTACGCGCTATTTTAAGACATGATCCAGATATGATTGTGCTAGGAGAAATAAGAGATGCTGAAACGGCCAGAACGGCGATTAGAGCAGCACTGACAGGCCATTTAGTATTGAGTACGCTCCATGCAAAAAATGCAAAAGGAGCCCTTTATCGTATGCTTGAATTTGGTGTCACGATGAATGAACTTGAGCAAACGATGGTTGCGATTGCTGCCCAGCGATTAATCGAGCTCACCTGTCCTTTTTGCGGAGAAACATGTCAGCTTTACTGTAAATTAAATCGACCGATCAGACGAACAAATGTATTTGAACTGCTGTTCGGAAAAGAGCTTGGTGAGTGTATCAAGGAGGCTAAAGGAGAATTTGCTCACTCGTCATATGAAACACTGCAAAGATTAATTCGTAAAGGAGTGGCACTTGGCTATCTATCAAAAAACACTTACCATCGCTGGGTTTATGAAGAAGCGAGCCTCTAAAGTATGGTCTAAAAAGGACCAAGCTGAATGCCTATCAAAACTGGCTCAATTAATTCAGGCTGGATATACATTGATTGAGGCATTAGTGATGGTGAATATCCAGTTATCAAAACAACAGCGGCAGCAATTAAAACTAGGTATTCAGTGGCTGCACGAAGGCGAGCCTTTTTATGTGGTGCTAGAGCGACTCCATTTTCAGCGGGAAGTCATCGCCATACTATGTTTTTCTGAGAAGCATGGCAGTCTAGCCCGTGCTTTAGAACAAAGCGCCCGTTTTTTAGAGAAAAAAGTCAAGCAGTTAGACACGTTTAAACGCATGTTGCGTTACCCGCTCTTCCTCATCTTCACGGTTTTGGTCGTGCTGATACTCGTTCAGAATATGATCATTCCTCAATTTTCTGTTTTGTACTCATCGATGGATACCCGCATGTCTTGGATGATTCAAGGAATGTTTGGAATGTTTCAATTCCTTCATGCTTTTCTACTCATCACCAGTTGTCTGTGTATTTGTCTTACCGGCTATTATGCTTTGTTTTTTAGGAAAAAGTCGACGCTTGAGAAATTGAGGGTGATGAGTAAGCTGCCTTTTTTATATAAAGGGATGCAGCTGATGCATACGTACCTTTTTTCTCTTCAGCTAAGCGGACTGCTTCAGGCTGGATTATCGATGTACGAGGGTTTGCAAGCTTTTAAACAGCAAAGCTACTTACCTTTTCTTCAAGAAATAGGTGAACAAATGATGGATGAGTTAAGAAAAGGAGAAAGCATGGCACATCAAGTAAGTGAGAGTCCTTTTTTCGAAAAACATTTTGCAGCCATCATCAAACATGGTGAAGCAAGCGGGATGCTAGCAAGAGAAATGTACACGTACAGCCAATTTCTATTAGAGAATGCAGAGCTGAAAATTGAAAAATGGATGTCTTGGCTGCAGCCGGTGATCTATGGTGTGACGGCACTTCTTATACTCATCGTGTATTTATCTATTCTTTTACCAATGTATCAACTAATGGAGCAAGTGTAAGAAGGAGGACAAAGACATGAATGATAAAGGGTTTACCCTGTTAGAAATGTTAATTGTCATGCTCGTGATATCCATTCTTTTACTCATTACCATACCGAATATCACACGTCATCACCAAGCAATTCAAGCAAAGGGCTGTGAAGGGCTCAAATCAATGGTCAGCACACAAGTGATGGCATATGAATTAGAGCATGATGGGAAGACGCCATCTTTAGCTGAGTTAGAAAAAGAAGGTTATGTTAAAAAGGGATTAACCTGTCCTAATGGAAAAGCGATTGTCATTCAAAACGGCAACGTGAAGCATGAATAAATTACTTTTACATGAGAAGGGTTTTACCCTCATAGAGCAGCTAATGATCTTACTAGTTCTATCGATTCTATTGTCGATCATAGGAATGAAAATCCCAAATTTAATAGTAAGCGCTGAAGCCAAAAGACAAGTAAACATCATGAAACAAGATCTTCAATTGGCATCATATACTGCATTTATCAAAAAAACACGTGTGCATGTTGAGATCCAACCGCCGCATGTATCTTATCAGGTAATAGATCAAAAGAGTAACGAAGTCATTGCTTCTTATCAGCATAAAAAGGGCAGCATCAAGACTTCTACATTCTCGCAAGGTATCTATTTTAATGAAAACGGACATCCAAGCAGCGGTGGATCTCTCATTGTCGAATTTGGCAGTCAAACGTATAAACTCACGATTTATTTAGGAAGCGGGCGAATCCATGTTCAAAAGCAATAGAGGGTTTAGTACGATTGAAACGCTGTTTGCTTGTCATATCTTCCTATTTGCAGCCCTTGTGATTATGCCGGCCTATGAAAAAATCATGATGGGGAAAAAGGAAGTAAGAGCCAAACTTGATGCTTACCAAATCTTGCATGAACAGATGAATGAAGCGTTCATAGAAGGTAAAAAATCTTCTGTCAAAAAGAAGCGAGGCGACAACACATATGTATTCAATTGGAGTAAAGAGAAGGGATGTGTATCATACAAATTGCAAAAAAAGCAGACGATATGCTTTCACCAGGTTGCGGAACGGTGAACAAGGTTTTACCCTTGTCCAGGCTTTGTGGCAATTGCAGCTATTTTTGTTCCTCTCTTTTGGCTGTGTATTGATCTTTTCAACAGCTGAGAAAGCCCTTCCTTTTGAAGAGATTCACCGATTTTCACAAATGGAGTGGAAACAGACTGTCCTGCAATTAGATGAGGAATTAAGCCGTGCAACGGCTGTTCGATCGGTGCAAGGAGGTAATGCGTTAGAGTATGTATCTGATCAAGGGCGAGTGGTAACGATTGAGCCATATCAAGAGATGCTTCGAAAACGAACGGATCAAACTGGACATCTTCCTTTATTGCACAAGGTAAAACAATTTCAGGTGAGAACGAGTCAGCATAGAGCCATCCTGAAAGTCACAGATGGATCTGGTAAGGTTCATGAAGCCGTTTTTTTCACATATAAAGGGGTGGTTCCTAAATCGTGAAAAGAGAGGAAGGGTTTATCTATCCGCATGTGCTTGCTGTGATCCTATTTTTTCTCTTGATCCTAGGAGCGATAACGATGGGCTTTCAAAAAGAGCTGAGAAGTGCAGAGCTCACGATTTCTTTTTATAAAAAACAGCATCTTTTTAGGGTGGGTGTGAGTGAAGCTGCCAGCTCAGTAAAACGCATATGTGAAAAGCAGAAGGTCCATATTGATACTGAAGAAGGCCATGTGACATTGAAGCAGATAAAATGTGATCAACAGAAAAAACGTGTCCTCGCTTTGGTGAGGGTGAAAACAAAGGATGGCTTATCCGATGAGCGGGAGCTGATGCTGGATTGGAAGACCGGTGAAATCATGAGATGGGCAAATCCTGATTAGCCAGTGTATAAAATCATCCTCTTTCTGGTAACACTTGAAGGAAGAAGAGGTGAATTTGCTTGAAAACAAATGACTATGTAAAATATATGACGCAGGAAATCATTAAATATATGAATACACCACGAGACGAACGGAAGGAACACAAACAAGAAAAAATGGAAACAAAACCGCCGTTTTCACAGCGATTATTTGGGGTTCTGCCGTTTGGCTTCTCCATGATGCTTAAAAAACGTCAGCGACATCGACGAAAGTAAAAAGCCGCCAGCAGGCGGTTTTTTTATGCCATTTTAGTTGTATTCCTCCACAACAATCACTTTATTCACCTTATTTGAGTAAGGATTATAGGAAATGGTGACAAACACCCCAAATTCCTTTGTATGGTCTTTTAACGTAATATGATACTGTTTTACAGATTCCTTATCGCGGTGGCGGTCCCATACTTTTTGTTTAAATAAGACTTGCGTTAGCGGGTATCTTTTTTTAGCTTCTTTGACTGCTCGCATTTCCCATTGGTCTGTGGCGGCAGTCAAACCTCTCGCATCCACAGGTTTGACGTCTAGCATCATAGGACTCAGCAGTAAACTGAGCATGATTATGATTTTTCCATATTTCACTTAACATCACCTCACCTCTTCATATCCTGACCAAATCCTACATTTTTATGTAAGTTTTAAGAAGTACAAATGTCACACAAAAAAATATTGAATATGGCGAAAGAATGAGAAAATGGAAGAATTTTCTCGCAATTGTTCTTGTTTAAGAACAAAATGAACTAATTTGACGTTTTGGGTTTTATAGGTATTTCCTTATACTGTATATAATCGTTCTTTTTAAAGAACAACCGTTCAAGGAGTTGAAGGGATTAATGAAACAGTCGCTCTTTGTCCTTTTTTGTGCCATTTGTTTGATGTTGACATCTTTCCTCATGACACCAACGAATGCCTCTTTTAACGATGTCGAGCACAAAAATTTTGTTATGAAAACATGTGAAAACTTTGAACAGACAGATCAGCATTGTCAGCCTAAAAAATGGGATCAAAGTCAATTGGAGCTTGTGGATCAAACGATGATCGAAGGAACAGTCTGCGCACCTCAAAGGCTGAGCATGACACTAAAAAATAGTGGACAGCCTATTGCGTACTCTGAATGGAAGTGGGAATTACATAAAGTGGGAAATGGTCAGGAGCCATTACAAGATGGTCATATTCTTGAAAAGGGCTCCATAAAGTCCCTATTGTCGCAAGAAACAGCGACTGTCACGACAGATAAAGCAAAAACAAATGGAATCTATGCATTTAAAATCTTTTATCCTAAAGGATTTGGCGCATCTGATAAGGCGTACTTTTGGTCTAAACAGATGGTGCTCTCAAAGTGTCAAGAAAAGGCGTCCTAAATGGAGCTGTCTTTTAAATCGAGAAATGATAGGCGAAGGGGAGAAGGGGTCATGAAAAAATGGATGAAGATGTCTGGGAGTATTCTTTATGTGGTGGTGTTCACGGTGATGATAGCCTCAATTATTGTCGTGTTGTCATCAAGAACAACAGGAGGAGAACCTCAGATTTTCGGTTATCAATTGAAGCAAGTATTATCAGGTTCGATGGAACCAGAATTTTCAGCTGGGTCACTGATTGTTGTAAAGCAGGTCGCCTCACCTGAGACGCTCAAAAAAGGAGATATTATTACGTTCCAAACAAAGCAGGATCAGTCCTTTGTGACCCACCGAATTGTTGGGGTGAAAGGAAAGGATGCAAATAAAGCGTTTGAGACGAAGGGTGACAATAATATGTATCAGGACGGCACGCTGGTAAAAGCGGATCAGGTGACTGCGCAGTATATGGGAGTGAACATTCCTTATGCAGGAAAGCTTCTTTCGTATGCAGGGACATCAGCTGGAACTGCTTTGCTCCTTATTATACCGGGTGTCATGCTGCTTGTTTATTCAACCATTCATTTTGTGGGCGCAGCGAAACACCGTAGACACACGGCTGATGTACATATGTCAGAGGAACAAGCTTAAATCGTTTGTAACCTAATCAGGTTTCAATAAAACAAAATATTAGGGGGTTTATTATTCATGGCAATGAAGAAATCAATTCGTTTAGGTGTATTATCAGGGGCTTTAGGTCTTGCATTAATCGGCGGGGGAACATGGGCGGCGTTTAATGATTTTGAAAAGGCAAATGCGGTCTACTCGACAGGAGAGCTGGATTTATCTGCTAAAGAGAACTCCGGCGCCATCAACCTTTCGAACTTAAAACCTGGTGATCGGATCAAGAAAGAATTTCATTTTGATAATAAGGGATCACTAGCGATAAACCAAGTGCTGATGAGTCTTGATTATAGCCAGTTTACAGATGGATCTTCCGCGAAGAATGGCGGTAAGAATACAGCTGAAGAATTTCTCAGTCAGTTTCAGGTGAGTGTTCTGACGGTTGGAGCCGAAGGTGGAAATGGTTATCCGAAAAACATTATTTTAGACCATGCAAACCTGCTTGACTTGCATCAATTAACGTCAAAACAGGATCAGACCGCATTTGAAAAGCTTCGTCATGCCGTCGATGAGAAGTTTTTACATGAAAGTGGGAAAATTAATGTAGCAACTGTTGATGGAACAGTGGCTCCAGAGTATGACGGCATTCCAAAGAATCCGTTTGATTACGATAAAGTGGAAATGACCATTGAATTTATCAATGACCAGACGAAGGATAAAGCTGGTCACTATATCCAAAATAAATACCAAGGCGATGCGATTCAAATTGATCTTTCCTTCGAAGCGACTCAGTGGAATGGTTTAACGATCAATCCAAAAAAGCATACGGATGAAAAAGGCTACGTGAAAGAAAACGAAAAAGCACACAGCGAAGATAAAAAATAAAGCCAGTCTTTAGGCTGATATCAAGATCTGCATAGCAATTGGAGGAGTATGCGCTAAAACGTGCGCTTTACTCCTCTTCTTGCTTTTTTCTCCAGATTTGATAATCTAAAAATTCACGAAATTGCTTTTTCGAAACCCCTGATGTCATTGCATCTCGAACTAGTTTTTCCCATTCACTATCTAATTGACCATCGTATTCGGTTTCATCTTTTTCGTTTAAAAGTGTATGAACCGAGACGTCCAGAACAGCGGAGACTTTTTCAAGAAATTGAATGGAGGGGTTTGTTTGCAAGTTTCTTTCTATTGAGCTTAAATAAGACTTCGCTACCCCAGCCTTTTCGGCCAGTTCTGATAGTGAGTAGCCTTTTTCATTGCGGTATTGTTTAATACGCTGGCCAATCAATGTCATCACCTTCCTTTCGATATTATAGCACATTCAGAAAGGTTTGATAGAATGACTTCTTACCAGAGGGGGAGACTCAGAGGACTTTTCATTTGATTTGAGGAAATGACGGACTTCTTCAACTGTTAGTCCTGCCTTGCGAGCTTCACGTAATAATTGAACCCATTCACTGTCTAATTTGTTCGTTTTCTTTTCCATACAAATACCCTCCTAAAATACTGAATCATGTATTTCAGGCACTTAACGCATGAAATGGAAAGACATAGGTGGTAAGACCTCATAGTTTGCTTGCGTCATGTTTCCGCCCAATACAAACAGACAAACTTAGCTTTAGACTGATCGAAAATTGTAAGTCACATAAAAGGGGAGGGGACTATGGGTCAACCTCCTCTTTTTTGCTGTAAGTAAAAAAGTCCGCCATTTTCAATCGTAAGACTGATTTTTGGTTCGTATAAAGTTTTGAGTGCTTGCCTTTCTATTTCATATTCTACAGATGTGTCTGAAGTCCCTTCATAAAATTGGTTTAAAAGTTCGGAGTCTTCTTTCCATTTTTGAACGGCTCGCACTGCCCAGTCGTCCGGTTCCTCATGGGCATAACGTTCCATAAGGCTGTAGAGCCGTTTGATTCCGCTTTCTGGCTTAATCATTGTACTCATCGTAAAACAATAATCGGGAATTTGAGACGACAGCTCACGAGCTTCCAGCTTTTCTTGAAATTGTTCAATGACTTCTCCGCGTATAAGATGGAGTCCTAATGATAAAAGCT
This sequence comes from Bacillus sp. G1(2015b), assembly GCF_001482475.1. Classification (NCBI taxonomy): domain Bacteria; kingdom Bacillati; phylum Bacillota; class Bacilli; order Caryophanales; family Bacillaceae; genus Bacillus; species Bacillus sp. G1(2015b). Next base: position 228,876 of record NZ_LKIC01000031.1, read on the forward strand.
TATCCTTCTTCCGGTCTGCAAGGTAAGAAATTTTTACATTGAGACCAAGCCATGGCTCAAGTGCGATCTGATTGTTCGTGAGCGGGCTGACTCGTTCATAAAGCCGGATAAAACGGCCCTGTTGTTTGACCGCCTCAAATATTTGAAATAACCGGGGGGAGCCGAAATGGATGAATTCACCACTGACCGTATCACCCGCTTTTTTTTGATCTGTGATGAAAGTCAATTGCCGCGGTTCAGGTACACCGCCAGTTTTTTCAAGCCAGTGCCAATAAAAAGGACGGTTCATAATCAATTTATCCATTTCGATTGTCAGCTGTACGGTCATATGTCCTGCACTTTCTTCTAATATGCTGCATTGATTCGCCTTGAAAAAACGGAGAAGAAAGGTGTGAATGTCATGCTGCTCCATTGATCAACTCTCCTTTATGAGCCCTGCTGTCTCTTTTCTAAAAGTGGTGTTTGTGCTTCAGTTAAATAAGAAGCAAATTGGGTTAATTTCTTTTTCATGTCTCCATCAGATTCATGCTGGAAGAGAATTTGATGCAACTCTGTTTCGACTTCTTCAATATCAATTCTCGTTAAAATATCATCTAAATCGCCTATGACGTTTTCGAACAGCTGAATTTTTTCATATAAAAGCTTTAAAATATGCTCTTCAACTGTTCCGTTCGTTGCCATATTGTAAATGTGGACATCTCGTTCTTGGCCAAGGCGGTGGATACGTCCGATTCTCTGTTCTAAACGCATCGGGTTCCACGGGAGGTCGTAGTTAATGATTTGATTACAAAACTGAAGGTTGATCCCTTCGCCGCCAGCTTCTGTAGCAATTAACACTTGCGCCCGTTCTCTAAATAAATCTTTCATCCAATCTTTTTTACCCCGCTTAAAGCCGCCCCGAAATGGCACGGAGCTAATGCCATTTTGCTGTAGAAACCATTGTAAATAAATTTGTGTTGCGCGGTATTCGGTGAAAATAATGACTTTTTCATTTAACTGTTGAATGAGTTTGACCACTTCAAGCGCCTTTGAGTTTTGCTCCACTTGATTGATTTTCTCCATGATTTGCGCTATAGCAGAAGAGCCGAGAATATGCTTTTCTTCTTCCTGCATTTTTTTAATCGTCATATAAACTGCCTCACGGCTTGAACAGCATTCTCGTTCCAAGGTCATAATGGAAAACATATGCTTTGTATAAGACGGATTCTCTTTCAGCTTGCAGATTTCATCATACAATGCTTGTTCTGTCGGAGAAAAATCAATGGAAATCGTTTTGACATGTCGTTTTGTCCACTCGATGCCTGTGTCTTGTCTTCGGTTTCGAATCATCACTTTATTGACGAGCTGTTTTAATCGGTCATGGTCTTCAAGCTGCAAGTCCTTTTTGGCAAAGATATCTTTAAATTGATGTTCATTTCCTAGGTGGCCCGGCTTCAGAAGGGAAACGAGATTAAATATTTCTCCGATCCGGTTTTGAATAGGTGTCGCTGTCAGCAGCAGACAGAATTTCTTATTCAGGTTTCTCACAAATTCATAGTTTTTCGTTTTATTGTTTTTCAGTTTGTGTGCTTCATCGATAATGACCATATCGTAGGCAATCGATAAAATCGTGTCTCGATGCGGCTGTCTTTTGGCTGTGTCAATGGAAGAAACGACAACGTCGCACTGCTCCCACACATAGCTCTTTTTTTGTTCAACAGCATCAATATAAAATTTCGTCCGCAGCTCCTGTACCCACTGAGATACAAGGGAGGCGGGGACAAGAATAAGAATTTTTTTGGCAAGTCCACGAATCATGTATTCTTTGATAATGAGTCCTGCTTCTACGGTTTTACCCAGTCCCACTTCATCTGCTAGAATGGCTTTCCCATTCATTTCTTCTACGACTCTTCTGGCTACTTCGAGCTGGTGCTGTAAAGGTGTGAATGCAGGCAGGTGCGCAGGAGCTTGCAGCCCCTCGAATGAATCAATGGCTGTGACTTTTTGAACCTGCGTCGCTAATCGATACATATCCCAGTTCGCCCAGGGGCCGTCTGATGAAAGCCGCTGCTGAAATTCATTTGCCCATTCCTGATCAAAAATCGTTTGAATATTCAATGTGGTCGCCTGCCTTTCTAGTAGGATCTGATAAATTGTTCTGTTTTTAAACGCTTCATTTTTTAAGAGGTCTCTAAAAGACTAGATATATGAATAAAAGCGAACGATATCGAAAGGTTATTTTAAAAATGTTAATGATTTTTCTGTTGCTCTCCATCCATTTCTAATGGTAGGATGTTGATAAGTGATCTAGAAAATAAGTCACCCATTTTGATAGTATGTCCAATAAATGTGAAAAATATGAGCGGATGATGGTATGGGGAGAGACTTGGCGGTTATTTTGCACTGGCAGGCGCCGAAGGAGCAAGCTGAATGATTCAGTGAATCTCTCAGGCAAAAGTACTCTTACCGGACGCAACTCTGGAGAGTGTTTGCTGATCGTTTTAGCAAACCACCAAAGGGGAAAACGCACAATGATGTTGTGCTGTAAACTTTCAGGTGCAAGGACAGAGACTTCTTTTTGATAAAAGGGAGCGCTCTGTCCTTTTTTGCTGTGATTTTTTTCTGAAAATTCAGCTTGCATTTGCACTAAAAGAAGGGGGAAACGATTGATGTTGAAACGAACACCGCTTTTTCATGCGTATGAAACGTTTGGCGCAAAAACCATTGACTTCGGGGGCTGGGAATTACCTGTCCAATTTTCTTCCATTAAAGAAGAACATGAAGCTGTTCGAACAAAAGCAGGGCTTTTTGATGTGTCTCACATGGGTGAGGTGGACGTCAAAGGTCAAGATGCCCTTCCTTTTTTACAAAGGTTATTAACCAACGATGTGTCTAAGCTGACAGACGGTAAGGCACTATATACAGCCATGTGTTATGAAGATGGCGGAACGGTAGATGACCTGCTCGTCTACCAAAAAGAAAAGAACCACTATTTACTTGTCATCAATGCATCAAATATCGATAAAGACGTGGATTGGCTTTTGAAGCACCAAGAGAAGGATGACGTATTGATCAAAAATATATCTGATCAAACCGCCTTGCTAGCGCTTCAAGGACCTCTTGCAGCTGACATCATCAAAGAGGTGGCGGATGAAGAGGTGACATCGCTTAAACCTTTTACGTTTTTATCAAAAGCTGAGGTCGCAAATAAAGAAGTGCTCGTTTCTAGAACAGGTTACACAGGGGAAGATGGCTTTGAAATCTACTGCCAGTCAGAAGATGCGGTCCACCTTTGGTCCGCTTTATTAGAAGCGGGGCAGCCAAAAGGATTAATACCGTGCGGACTCGGTGCACGTGATACCTTGAGATTTGAAGCAAGGCTTCCGCTTTATGGCCAGGAGCTGACAAAGGATATTTCTCCATTAGAAGGCGGAATTGGTTTTGCTGTCAAAACGGATAAAGAAGCTGATTTTATCGGAAAAGCAGCACTTAAAAAACAAAAAGAAGAGGGACTGAAGCGAAAGCTTGTCGGCATTGAAATGATTGAAAAAGGGATTCCGCGTACAGATTATCCAGTCTTTTCAGGAGAAAAGCAGGTTGGGTTTGTCACAACGGGCACTCAATCCCCAACATTAAAGAAAAATGTCGGGCTTGCTTTGATCGAAACCTCAGAAGCGGAGCTTGGGGCAGAGGTGGAAGTACAAGTTCGCAAAAAACGTCTAAAAGCCAAAATCGTCGCAACACCATTTTATAAAAGAGCCAAATAACGAGGGGGAATAGAGGATGAAGCACAGGTATTTGCCGCAAACAGAGCAAGATCAAAAAGAAATGCTGGATGTCATCGGCGTTCAGTCGATTGATGAGCTTTTTTCAGATATCCCAGAGAAGGTGAGATTCAAAGGAGCATACAACATCAAAGAAGCCGCATCTGAAACAGCGCTTGTCAGGGAATTATCCCGGCTAGCTGCAAAGAATAAGGATACAGTTTCCTATGCATCGTTTCTTGGTGCTGGTGTATATGATCATTACCAGCCTGTCATTGTCGATCATGTTATCTCACGCTCTGAATTTTATACAGCGTATACACCTTATCAGCCGGAGATTTCGCAAGGTGAATTGCAAGCGATCTTTGAATTTCAAACAATGATTGCTGAGCTGACTGGTATGGATCTAGCCAACTCCTCGATGTATGATGGCGGGACGGCACTAGCTGAAGCGGCAATGCTTGCTGCGGGACACACAAAGAAGAAAAAAGTGGTGGTTTCTGAAACGGTTCACCCTGAATCAAGAGCGGTGCTGAAAACATACGCCAAAGGACAAAACATTGAAGTTGTTGAAGTGCCTGCGAAAAAAGGGCAGACAGATTTAGCTGCACTGGAAAAGGCCGTCTGCGATGATACAGCAGCAGTTCTCGTGCAATATCCAAACTTTTTTGGTGTCGTCGAGCCGTTAAAAGACATTGAACCCATTGCACACAAAGGAAAAAGCCTGTTCATTGTCTCTAGCAATCCCCTCGCACTCGGGCTATTGACGCCGCCTGGAAAACTTGGGGCAGACATTGTCGTTGGTGATGCGCAGCCGTTCGGTATCCCAGCTGCATTTGGCGGACCTCACTGCGGATATTTTGCTGTGACGAAAAAGTTGATGAGAAAAGTGCCAGGTCGATTAGTCGGGCAGACAGAAGATGAAAATGGTGTTCGTGGATTTGTCCTGACTCTTCAAGCGCGTGAGCAGCACATTCGAAGAGATAAAGCGACGTCAAATATTTGCTCGAACCAAGCATTAAATGCGTTAGCTGCTTCTGTTGCCATGACGGCACTAGGGAAAACAGGCATAAAAGACATCGCCTATCAAAACGTGCAAAAAGCCCATTATGCCAAGACGCAGGCAGAAAAATATGGACTGCAGGCGGATGTAGAAGGGGCTCATTTTAATGAATTTGTGATCAAGTTACAGGAGCCTGTGAAAGAAGCCAATAAACGATTGCTTGAAAAAGGAATCATCGGCGGCTACGACTTAGGGCTAGACTACCCAGAGCTTCAGCAGCACATGCTTGTAGCCGTGACAGAGCTGAGAACAAAAGAAGAAATTGATACGTTTATCAAGGAATTGGGGGATCGCCATGAATAAACAAGATCAGCCGCTTATTTTTGAATTATCTAAAGAAGGAAGAATTGGGTACAGCCTGCCTGATTTAGATGTACCTGAACAGGAGATCCCGTCTTTATTTGATAAGACGTACATCCGTGATGAGGATGCTGAGCTTCCTGAAGTATCTGAGCTTGATATTATGCGTCATTATACAGCATTATCAAGACGCAATCATGGGGTCGATTCTGGATTTTATCCTCTTGGCTCTTGTACGATGAAATATAATCCAAAGATTAATGAAAAGGTTGCACGCCTTGCAGGTTTCTCGCAGGTCCATCCACTACAGGAGGCAGACACTGTACAAGGTGCATTGGAATTACTATACGATCTAGGTGAACATCTTGAAGAAATTACGGGGATGGACGCTGTGACATTACAGCCTGCGGCAGGAGCACATGGCGAGTGGACGGGACTCATGATGATCCGTGCGTACCATGAAGCAAGAGGAGATCATCAGCGTACAAAAGTCATTGTGCCTGATTCTGCTCATGGAACGAACCCGGCATCTGCGACAGTCGCTGGATTTGAAACCATTACTGTCGCATCTGATGAAAACGGGCTTGTTGATTTAGAAGATTTACGCCGCGTTGTTAATGAAGAAACAGCTGCTTTAATGCTTACAAACCCGAATACACTTGGCCTCTTTGAAGAAAATATTTTAGAAATGGCTGAAATCGTTCATGGAGCTGGCGGTAAACTTTATTATGACGGAGCCAACTTGAATGCGGTTTTAAGTAGAGCAAGACCAGGAGATATGGGATTTGATGTTGTCCACTTAAATCTTCATAAAACCTTTACAGGCCCACACGGAGGCGGAGGTCCTGGTTCAGGTCCAGTTGGCGTTAAAAAAGATTTAATTCCGTATTTGCCAAAGCCGGTGCTTGTAAAGAAGGAAGGTCGTTTTTACTTTGAATATGACCGTCCGGAATCAATCGGGCGCGTGAAGCCATTCTATGGCAACTTTGGCATTAACGTCAGAGCCTATGCGTACATCCGCTCTATGGGGCCAGACGGCTTAAAGGCTGTAACCGATAATGCCGTGTTAAATGCGAACTATATGATGCGCCGCTTAAGTGCTCATTATGATTTGCCGTTTGATCGTCACTGTAAGCATGAATTTGTCCTTTCAGGTAAACGTCAGAAAAAATTAGGTGTGCGGACACTGGATATTGCCAAACGATTACTTGATTTCGGCTACCATCCGCCAACGATCTACTTCCCGCTCAATGTAGAGGAATGTATCATGATTGAACCGACTGAAACAGAATCAAAAGAAACACTTGATGCATTCATCGAAGCAATGATTCAAATTGCGAAAGAAGCAGAAGAGAATCCTGAAGTGGTGCAGGAAGCGCCGCATACAACCGTCGTGAAACGTATGGACGAAACAAAGGCCGCTCGGAATCCCGTTCTCGTTTTTGAAAGAAAATAAAGAAAAAAGACTCAGGGGGAATCATGCTCCCAGAGTCTTTTTTGTTAGTTCTTCGTTTTAATGCGGCCGCCCCATTTTTTAAAGCCGCCTTTTAAATTATAAATCTCACGGCAGCCGTTTTTACGTAAAGTTTGGGCTGCTTTTCCGCTTCTGAAATTATTTTGACAATAGAGATAAACAGGCTTGTCAGGACGTATTTCATTTTTGCGCTGCTTTAGTTGGGAAAGAGGGATATTTCTTGCCCCTAAAATATGTCCGCCCTCAAACTCATTTGGCTCTCTCACATCAATGAGCTGGGCTTTGCGGTAACCTTTAATAAATTCTGCTTCCGTCAGCGTTTTCATAATGCGCTGCTGATAAATGTAGCTGCCGATGGAATAAAGAACAAAAAGTCCACAAAGTGAGAGGACGATATAGTTGAACATTGACAATACAACTCGACTCCTTCTTGAGCATCAGCACAGTAGCCTGTCTGATGGTACGTTTTAGACAAATACTATTATAGTAAAGCATAAGAAACTTGTCATCATAAATGGTAAGAATTATTTTCAATTCCGTTCCTATTTGATAGACTGATGAAGAGAGAAAACCGGTGGTCACCACCATCATCTAACATTGACTACGTAAAAGAGAAGGGATTTTATATGCAAAAAGAGAAATGGTGTTTCATTGATTCAGGAAACCAAGACCCTGCCTTTAACATGGCAATGGATGAAGCCTTGCTTTATTGGCATAGTGAGAAGCTCATTCCGCCTGTTATCCGCTTTTATGGATGGGATCCGGCGACATTATCTGTTGGGTATTTTCAGAACGTTGAAAAAGAAATCAACCTAGAAGCTGTCAAGCGCTATGGTCTTGGATTTGTCCGCAGACCAACCGGAGGACGAGGAGTACTACATGACCAGGAGCTGACCTACAGCGTGATCGTGTCAGAGGAACATCCAGAAATGCCAGCAACGGTGACAGAGGCGTACCGCGTCATTTCAGAAGGCATTTTAGAAGGCTTTAAAGAGCTGGGACTCGATGCGTATTTTGCCATTCCTCGTACAGATAAAGAAAAGGAAAGCTTAAAGAATCCAAGATCTTCTGTATGCTTTGATGCCCCTTCTTGGTACGAGCTTGTTGTAGAAGGCAGAAAGGTAGCGGGCAGTGCTCAGACGAGACAAAAAGGTGTCATCCTCCAGCATGGATCTATTTTAATTGACCTTGATGAGGATAAATTATTCGATTTGTTCCTTTATCCTAACGACCGGGTAAGAGAGCGGATGCAGCGAAGCTTTAAGAACAAAGCGGTTGCTATCAATGAAATCTCAGACCGAACTTGTACGATAGACGATGCGCGTGTTGCGTTTAAAAGAGGATTTGAAAAAGGATTAAATATTGAGCTTGAACCTTATGAGCTGACAGATGAAGAATTAGCGTTTGTCCATCATCTCGCCAAAACGAAATATGCCTCAGATGATTGGAATTACAAGCGTTAAGACGATGGACACTCCTTGTTTTTTAATGAACGATGGTGTAGAATTGGGTTGATTATTAAGTAAAGGTGCATTATGGAGGGGTTTTATGACTACACCTAGTATGGAAGATTACATTGAACAAATTTATATGCTGATAGAAGAAAAAGGATATGCCAGAGTCTCTGATATTGCAGAAGCACTCGCTGTCCATCCCTCCTCTGTAACAAAAATGGTTCAGAAGCTAGATAAAGATGAATACCTCATTTATGAGAAGTATCGTGGTCTAATTTTAACCCCGAAAGGCAAAAAAATTGGAAAACGTCTCGTATACAGACATGAACTGCTGGAGCAATTTTTAAGAATCATTGGTGTAGATGAAGAGAAAATTTATGATGATGTAGAAGGCATTGAACATCATCTCAGCTGGAACAGCATTGACCGCATCGGCGATCTCGTTCAATTTTTTGAAGAAAACGATGAGCGATCTGTTCAGCTGAAAGCGATTCAAAAGAAAAACGAACAAACAAATCAAGAATCTTAATCAAAAAGGACACCCTTAGCATGGGTGTCCTTTTTGATTAAAGTTCTAATTGAAAGCAAATGCTCCTACACTATTATTAGCGTGAAATCAAAGGGGGCTCCTTGATGAAGATAGATGGTGTGTTCTCAGGTGGAGGCATTAAGGGGGCAGCGCTTGCTGGTGCCTATGAAGCGCTTGAAGCGAGAGGATTTCAATTTGTCCGTCTTGCTGGTACAAGTGCTGGAGCAATCATTGCTTCACTCATCGCAGCAGGTTTTACAAGCCAGGAAATTCGGGAGCTTTTAGATGAAATGGATGAGCATCAATTGCTTGATAGAAGATGTCAATTCATCCCGTTCAAAATGCTTAGGTGGGTATCCATTTACTGGCGTCTTGGTCTTTATAAAGGAGACCGGCTGGAAAAATGGCTGACTGATGTGCTAAAACGAAAAGGGGTCACCGTGTTTGGAGACCTCAAAAAAGATTCGCTGAAAATTGTTGCGTCCGATTTAACGAATGGAAAAATCCTCGTACTGCCAGACGACCTTCCTTCATATGGCTTGAATCCAGAGCGGTTTTCCGTGGCGAGGGCCATTCGAATGAGCTGCAGCCTGCCTTATTTTTTCGAACCTGTCAAACTGAAGTCTTCAAAAGGCATTTGTACCATTGTAGATGGAGGAGTGCTTAGCAATTTTCCAATTTGGCTGTTTGCTGAAGAGAAAAAAAGACCGTTCGTCGGTGTCACATTAACGCCAAACGAAAAAGAACGCCCACAACACTCCATCCGCAATGCGTTTGAACTGTTTGGCGCTCTTTTTGAAACGATGCGTGGTGCTCATGACGAAAGACATATCGCCACAAAACACGAACGTCATATTATTTTTATTCCTGTAGAACACGTCATTGCCACTGATTTTCAACTCATGACAGAAAAGAAAAAGGCGCTCGTCGATCTAGGTAGACAGAAGGCCGAGCAATTTTTAAAAAGCTGGACATTTTAAAATAAGGCGCGATTCTTCTTTTTGTTTTTCTTGCCTTCAATCACAGTCAAATGTGTTTGGCTTTTCTTTTTGAGAAGGACGGGCTTAGACTTGTGGTCAGTCGGCACGCTTCGCAAATGAGTGACCCGATTTTTCATCTGGCTTTTCGTTTTTGGTTTAGGCTGCTGGTAGCGACGTTTTGATTGTTTGACTGCTTTGCGATAAAGATTGCCTTCTGTTCCAGTTCTTCGATTCATCAGCCATCTAAATAGGAAAAATAGGGCCGCTCCAATGATCACAACAGACAGCAGCATTGTAAAAAGTCTGCCTGGGTTCGTTGTGAGTAAGTACACAAATCCCAAAACACCTAAAGCGAAAATAATGGTAAAAGCAGGATGTACTCGGCGATTCATAACTGTCCACCTCCGAAGGAATTTACCGGATTTATAAGTTAGATCACTTGATGAGCAGAATCTGACGCTTGTTTTAGAGATGCTTCCTCTAAACGAAGAAGTTCATTAAAACTTGCAATGGCTACCTCGACTTGATCGTCAGAAGGTTCTTTTGTTGTAAGCAATTGCAGCCAAAGGCCAGGATAGCCAAGCACTTTAAGTACAGGCACTTCTCGGAGTTTGTTCGTGAGCTGAAGCACTTCAAATGAAATGCCCAGAACAACCGGAATGAGCGCCAAGCGGTTCAGAACTCTCACCCATAAAGGATCTGTCGGTACGAGTAAATAGACGAACATTCCAACAATGACAGTGAATAAAATAAAGCTGCTGCCGCATCGATAATGCAGACGGGATTGCTTTTGGACATTTTCCACTGTGATGTCAAGGTTCTGTTCATAGCAGTTTATGACTTTATGTTCTGCCCCATGATATTGAAATACTCTTTTAATTAAAGGGGTCATGGAAATAAAGTAAATATAGCCTAATAAAAGGACCAATTTAAAGAATGTTTCCACTGCGATTTGTGCGAAATTCCCTGAAAAGATGGGACGCACAAGCTCTGCTAAAAAGACAGGTACCAGGGTAAAGACAAATTTACTAAAGAGAAGAGAGAGAACTCCGATCACAGCAATGCCGAAAATCATGGATAATTTCGAGCCTTTTTGTTCTTTTTCAAGAGTATGATCTTCAGAAGGATCTAAGTCATATCGCTCACTGGAGAAGTTTAAGTGCTTACTGCCGTTTGCGCTTGCTTCAACAAGTGCAGCAACACCCCTGACAAAGGGGATTTTCTTGAGAAAGGCGGTTCGTTTATTGGAGGTCCGGGGAAGCTTCAAAAACTCAATGGACTGGTCCTTTCGCCGAATCGCTGTCACATAGTTCTTCTTACCTCCGAACATGACACCTTCGACAACTGCCTGCCCTCCATAAGCTGGAGGTTTTGTTTGATTGGACATATTTCATCAACCTGCCTGTTTCCTGTAATTTACATGCATTTCCTTATACCTTTATTGTACAGGAAATGAGGGGAAATCACTAGCGCCCAGGTCGATTATCTACTAGAATTCTATCTACCTCTTTTTAGCCAGTATACCCTGTTTTAAAAATTTTACACTCACGCATGGAAATCCTTTTTTTTCATGACATTTTGGACATACTACTTGCTGGAGGTGTTCACAAATGAAACGTGATGAAAAGAAAAACCAAGAAGAAAAAAATCAGTCCGTGCAAACGACATCACTTGTGGCAAGAGCAGCTGCTACAGGCTTTGTAGGCGGTGTTTTTTGGGGCTTTATCGGGTTTCTGACCTATGTGTTCCATTTTTCAGAGGTGAGTCCTAACATGCTGCTTCAGCCATTTGTGCTCGGAGAGTGGAAAAAGGGAGGACTTGGTACTTTTATAAGTATTATGCTGTTAGGAATTTTATCGATTGGAGCCGCCTTTATTTATTATGGGCTTTTAAAAAGGATCAAAGGCTTTTGGATGGGTCTGGTTTATGGCGGGCTTTTATGGCTGCTCGTTTTTTACGTATTTAATCCCATTTTCCCAGATGTAAAGCAAGTACATGACTTGCAGCAAAGCACCATTGTAACGACATTTTGCCTATATATTTTATATGGCATGTTTGTCGGGTACAGCATTTCGTTTGAATATAATGAATTGACGAGTCAAAAGCTTGCGAGGGCACTCGGGAAAAAGACAGAATAAAGTGTAAATCACCTATTCATATGATAAAATATTTTTGGAAACGAAAGGTTTCTAAGGAAAAAGAAACAGATCTCAATATAGATTGAATTAGGGTGAAGGAGTGGTCATATGCCTCATTTTCTTGTACTGAATGGACCCAATTTAAATAGGCTTGGCAAAAGAGAGCCTGCTGTTTATGGAAGTAAGACGCTGACAGATTTAGAGACAGATTTGTTCCAGTTTGCAGAACGAGCAAACATTCAATTAACGTTCTTTCAATCGAATCACGAAGGAGATTTGATTGATGCGCTCCACGAAGCAGAAGATCAGTACGATGGAGTCGTGTTTAACCCGGGTGCATTTACCCACTACAGCTATGCGCTGAGAGATGCCATTGCAAGTATTTCTTCATCTGTCATTGAAGTACATATCTCAAATGTTCATAAGAGAGAGGAATTCCGCCATCATTCTGTACTTGCTCCAGTATGCCAAGGGCAAATCGTTGGACTTGGCTTAGAAGGGTATAAATTGGCGATTCGTTATTTAGTCAGTGAAGGGGGAGCAGTATCATGAAACTTGAAAAACTAAGAACACTTTTAAGTGAATTAGAGATCGATGGCCTTGTCATTACGAGCAGCTTTAATTTACAGTACATGACCAGCTTTACCGGATCTGCCGGCCTTGCAGTTGTTTCAAAGGACCGGGCAGCTTTTATCACGGACTTCCGCTATACAGAGCAAGCGAAGGACCAAGTCAAAGGTTATGACATCATTGAACATAAAGGAAACATTGTGGAAACGGCTGCCCAAACGGCGAAGGAATTTGGAGTAAAACGCCTTGGGTTTGAACAAAACCATATGACATTTGCCACATATCAGCAGTACGCAGCCAAAGCAGGTGATATAGAGCTTGTTCCAGTCTCTGAATCAGTTGAAAAGTTGCGCTTGATTAAGTCTAGTGAAGAGATTAAGATATTAGAGGAAGCTGCGAAGATTGCAGATCACGCCTTTGATCATATTCTCACTTACATCAAGCCGGGCCTGACGGAAATTGCTGTCATGAACGAGCTTGAATTTTTCATGAGAAAAGAAGGTGCTGAAGGATCTTCATTCGATATGATTGTTGCTTCTGGTGTTCGTTCAAGCCTGCCGCACGGAAGAGCGAGTGAAAAGGTAATTGAATCTGGTGATTTAGTGACACTCGATTTCGGTGCTTACTATAAAGGCTATTGTTCTGATATGACAAGAACGATTGCTGTCGGAACACCAAGCGACAAGCTAAAGGAAATTTATCATATCGTATTAGAAGCAGAAAACGCTGGTGTGGATAGAATCAAGCCAGGCTTAACAGGAAAAGAAGCTGATCGCATCACACGAGACATCATTGAAAAGTACGGCTATGGTCAATACTTCGGGCATTCAACCGGGCACGGCCTAGGTATGGAAGTACATGAAGCGCCAGGCCTTTCCTCACGATCAGAGGTCGTTTTAGAAGAGGGAATGGTCGTCACAGTTGAGCCGGGGATTTACTTGCCAGATGTCGGCGGCGTGAGAATTGAGGATGATATTGTCCTGACAGCTGACGGCAATAAACGATTGACCCACTCACCGAAAGAACTTATCATATTATGATGGTGAAATGTAGGAGGATGACAAAATGATTTCAGTAAACGATTTTCGTACTGGCCTGACAATTGAAGTGGACGGCGGTATTTGGCGAGTAGTGGATTTCCAGCACGTAAAACCAGGGAAAGGCGCAGCGTTTGTTCGTTCGAAACTGCGTAACCTGCGTACTGGTGCCATTCAAGAAAAAACATTCCGCGCAGGCGAAAAAGTAGCGAAAGCTCAAATCGAAACAAAAACAATGCAATACTTGTATGCTAATGGTGATCAGCATGTCTTCATGGATACAAGTTCTTATGAGCAGCTTGAACTAAGTGAAGCACAAATTAAAGATGAGCTGAAATATTTGCTTGAAAATATGTCTGTTCAAATCGTGATGTACGGTGCTGAAACACTTGGAGTAGAACTTCCAAACACAGTAGAACTAGAAGTAGTAGAAACAGAGCCTGGTATTAAAGGTGACACAACATCAGGCGGTTCAAAACCTGCAAAAACTGAAACTGGTTTAATCGTCAACGTTCCTTTCTTTGTGAACCAAGGAGATAAACTAGTAATTAATACATCAGACGGCTCATACGTTTCAAGAGCGTAATGAACGAAAAAAGGCTGTAAACCTCGTGTTTACAGCCTTTGTCTTCTTTTCAGCGTGATAGAAAACCTTTG